>CAZRGL010000973.1:0-1518 GCA_964599485.1 uncultured Polyangiaceae bacterium | reverse complement strand
GACGGCGGCCGTCGTGGTCGCCCGGGGATCCGCGTCGGCGGGCCCCGGCGCGCCGACCGTCGCGCGGTGGGCTCCGGGCTCCCCCCCGACCGACGCGAGGCTCGACCTGGCGACATCCCCGGGCGTGCGTCTCACGGGGCCCTCGAAGACCCTCCCGGGCGTCCCCGACCTCATCACGGTGGCCCCGCCCGCTTCGTAGCTCCCCGCTACTTGACGCCGTTGAACGTCCAGCTGCCGCTCACGCAGTCCAGGCAGGTACCCACGAAGCTCGCGGTGAACGTGGCGGTCATCGTGGAAGGGCCGGTGAAGGTCCCGGCCACGGTGTAGGTCTCCACGCACAGGGAGCCGATCGACATGCTCGCCGTGAAGGCCGTCGAGGTCGTGAAGGTCCCCGTCATCGAGCCCGGGGGGTTGCTCGGCGACGTCACGACGATCACGGGGTTCGCGTCGGCGACCGTCAGCGTATTGAAGTTCCAGCCGTACAAGCCGGACAGGCAGGAGTAGGACACCGTCTGGTCCAGGGTGTACGTCCCCGTGTAGCTCGTGGGGCCGCCGCCGCAGTTGGTCTCCCCGGACGTGTCGAAGTCCGCGAGCCCGTTGCAGTCGTTGTCCTGTCCGTCGCAGATCTCCGTGCCTCCCGGCGTATTGGCGGGATCGTTGTCGTCGCAGTCGGCGCAGGACAGCGACCCGTCGCTGTCCGCGTCCACCTCGCCCCCGACCGCGTCCGCGAGCCCGTTGCAGTCGTCGTCCAAGCCGTTGCAGGCCTCGATCGCGCCCGGGAAGATCGTCCCCACGGCGTCGTCGCAGTCGGCGCAGGACAGCGACCCGTCGTTGTCCAGGTCCACTTCGCCCGCGAGGTCCGCGTTCGGGGCACCGTCGCAGTCGTTGTCGATCCCGTCGCACAGCTCGGGCGCGGCGGGGTACGTCGTGGCCGCGAAGTCGTCGCAGTCCTCGCAGCTCAGGTGGTTGTCCTGATCCTGGTCGACCTCGCCCGCCGCGTCGTAGTCGGTGAGGCCGTTGCAGTCGTTGTCGACCCCGTCGCACAGCTCGGGAGCCGACGGGTTCACCGCGGCCGAGGCGTCGTCGCAGTCGCCGCCGCACACGACGAACCCGTCCTGGTCGGAGTCGTCCCAGCCGACCTCGAGCGCGAGGTCGCAGTCGTTGTCGATGCCGTCGCAGATCTCGGGGTTGCCGGGGAAGCGGAGGGGGTCGTCGTCGTCGCAGTCCTCGCAGGTAGTGGAGCCGTCCTCGTCCGAGTCGGGCCCGTCGAGCGTCGCCGGATCGCAGTCGTCGTCCACGTCGTTGCACTCGAACTCGTCCGCCTCGGGGTGGACTCCGGGGGCCGCGTCGTCGCAGTCGACGCAGGACCCCCACCCGTCCTCGTCGACGTCCACCTCGTCGGGCGTCTCGGGGTCGCAGTCGTCGTCCCGACCGTTGCATCGCTCCTCTCCCAGCCGCGGGCTGCGGAGGGGGTCGTCGTCGTCGCAGTCCTCGCACGAGCGGGAGCCGTCTTCGTCG
>CAZRGL010000972.1:0-1521 GCA_964599485.1 uncultured Polyangiaceae bacterium | reverse complement strand
CGACGATGTAGCCGTCAGCCTGGCTCCAGGTGGTCACCGATCCCGAGCCTTTGCCGATGGGGTAGGCGAGCAGCGCTCCGCCCGTGTCGTGCAGCAGGTGAACCATCGCGTATTCGCGGCGACCGGGATCGGAGCGGAAACGGTAGGGTAGTCGAGCCAGCACTTCGCCCGTCTGTTGCTTGGGCAAGCCGGCTAGCTGTCGAATCAAGGGCGCGACCAGCTCGTGGAACGTGAAGATCGCCGAGGTTGGGAAACCCGGCAATATTGCGACAGGTACTCGGCCGCTCACCGCCAAGCACACAGGTTTGCCGGGCTTGAGCGCAACCCCATGGACGACAATCCCAGGCGGCTCGAGCACCTCGGCTAGGATTTTGGCATTCAGATCCCCAGGGCCTTTCGAGGTGCCCCCGCTCAGCAGCACCACGTCACATTCGGCAATTGCGAGCCTGAGCTTGTCGCGCAGCTGCTGTGGGTCGTCCGCCACGATGCCCAGGGGACGAGGATGGCCGCCGCATTCGCGTACTGCCGCGGTGAGAATCGCAGCGTTCGAGTCGTAGATTTGTCCTGCCGCGATGGGTCCGCCGGGCTCGACCAGCTCGTCTCCGGTGGACAGAATGCCGATTGTCGGCTGCCGGCGCACCTTCACATGGCTGGCGCCAACCGCTGCGAGAACGCCGATCTCACGAGAGCTGATGCGGCTGCCGCGGCGCAAAATCGTTTCCCCTCGGGCGATGTCGATGCCGGCAAAGCTCAGGGCGGTGCCGGGCAGGACGGCGCGGCGAATCTCAACCTGCGCGCCTCGCAATTCAGTTGCCTCCACCAAGACGACGGCGTCGGCTCCTTTGGGCAGAGCGCCTCCGGTGGGAATGGCAACCGCCTCCCCAGCCCCGAGCTCGAGCTGCGAAAGCTGTCCTATTTGGATGTCTGGTTCTACGCGACGGAGCAGCTTGGGCGTTTGCTCACTGGCGCCGTAGGTGTCCCCCCCACGCACCGCCCAGCCGTCCATGTTCGAGCGATCGAAGCCAGGCACATCGACCGGGCTGCAGACATCCACAGCCAATACGCGTCCCAGCGCGCGGTCGAGGTCGACCTCAACGTGGCCCAGATCGATTAGCGGGCCGAGCGCTTCGCGAAACCGGCGTTCCGCTTCGTCACGATCGACGACCTTGAGAAACTGATTCTGTTTCACTGTGTGGACTTCACTGTGTGGACTTCACTGTGTGGACTTCACTGTGTGGACGCCTTCTCGATCGAAGCTTCATGGAACGGATCGTAGAGCAACACCTCGACCGGTTGGTTTTCGGCCAGTCCCTCCTCTGCTTCGGGGACAATCACTACACCCGCGGCGCGGGTCGTGGATGACAAGATCGAAGCGCCGCTGGTCAACAGCGGACAAGCGCGTCGTTGCTCGTCGAGCGTTACGCGCACGTAGTCGGTGCGGCCGAGTTGCGAGACGATCTTCGCGCCAGGCCGCGTTTTGAGTCGATGGGGGGGCCAGCGGCGCGAGCGACCGCCGAGCGC
>CAZRGL010000971.1:0-1538 GCA_964599485.1 uncultured Polyangiaceae bacterium | reverse complement strand
GTGTCGTCTTGGTCCCGCGCTGGTTGATCGTTGTCCCACTCGACACACGGCAAGATAGAAGCTCAACTTGTGGGCGACGCTGGACTGGCGCCAGCATTTCGATCAGATCAGATTGCTTGGCCGAGCGCGTCGTTGCGCCCTCACGCCACGGAACTTCCCGATCTATGCGCCCCTGTTCGGCGACCTTGACGACGAAAGGTCGAGAGGCTGCCCAAGGGCTGCGTACACCGCCTCCTCATTCCAGACGATGCCCGCCTTCGGGTTCTGGTACTCGTGAGGGAATCCGAGAGAGTGGCCGATCTCATGAACGGCGGTATCGAGCCCAAAAGCGTAGGCCTTGTCGAGGTTCATCGTGCGCACGCCCGGACCAAAGCGGAGCACGTCGCGGCCCACATTGGACCAGTGACCATCGTGGCGCTCAAAGCCGATTCTGAGCTCGGCATCCTGCGGCGCGGTCACCTCCTTGAAATCGAGGCCGATTCCAAGGTCTTTCCAAGTCTTGAAAGCCTTGCGTACCAGCCTCTCCTGGTGCTCCGAGGCCCTTCCACTTGGCTGGCGAGCGGAAGAAGTAGTAGCGCAGGCAACGATCTGAGCTCGCTGCGTTGGTTTTGCCGCCGCGCTCGGGGCCTGCCCCAGCGCGCCGCCATGTTGGCTCACACGCCCACCATCGCGGTGTGGGACGACCATGACTTCGTCGGCAACAACACGTTGGGAAGCGCACCCGGCAAAGAGGTCGCTCTGCGCACCTTCGCGGAGTACTGGGCCAATCCCAGCGCTGGCACGGAGCAAGCGCCGGGCGTGTTCTTTCGATACCGCTACGGCGACGTGGACTTCTTCATGCTCGACGACCGCTACTACCGTGGTCTGGACGGCACCCTACTCGGCCAAGCCCAGACCGCGTGGCTCGAGCAGGAGCTGAGCGCTTCGACCGCGACCTTCAAGCTCTTGGTCAGCGGCAGCCAGTTCACCAGCTACGGAAGCAGCGACAGCTGGGCGGCGTACCAGAGCGCGCAGACCGCGCTATTCGACTTCATCCGAGATCAGAAGATCGACGGCGTCGTGCTCCTGAGCGGCGACGTGCATCGCTCCGAGCTTCGAATCATCGAGCGAAACAGTAAGGGCGGCTATGACTTGCCAGAGCTGACCTCATCGCCGATGGCTACTTGGAACTCGCCCTGTAAGTCGAGCCCCGAGCTGCTGGCTTGCCATGACGACGGTCAGTACTTCGTGACTGTGGACATCGACACGACCCTGGCCGATCCCAGCCTGACAGCCCACATCATCGACGCCGCTGGCAAGACACTCGCCTCCTTGCCGGTCCTCTTGTCTGAGCTGTCGATGTAGCTGACGGCCTGCTTGCGTCTAGCGATTCAGACACTTCCGCTTCTCAATCGCCCACCCCTCTGAGCTCGTTGGTCGCGTAAGTGCCTGAATCCACACTGCGCGGTCCGAATTCAGGGGCGCACCCTCACCGTCTCGATCTAAATAGCCGTATGTCCAAGACTGAAACGGGGGGCCTGCCGCTGCGCGGGGCCCAC
>CAZRGL010000970.1:0-1549 GCA_964599485.1 uncultured Polyangiaceae bacterium | reverse complement strand
ACCAACGGCACCCCCGAGTGCAAGGCCTCCGCCTGCGGCATCGGAAGCTGCAACAAGGGTTTCGACGACTGCGACAATCAGCTCGCCAACGGCTGTGAGGCCAACCTCAACACCGACGACAAGAACTGCGGACAGTGCAAGTACGACTGCGGCGTGGGGAATTTCTGCTCGAGTGGCCAATGCAAAACCATCACTAGCTGCGACTGGAACAAGAGCTTGTTCCCCATCACCTGGCCCCCGAGCAACTCGGTCGGCGACATGACCATAGACACCAACTGCAACCTGTACATCGTGTCGGATGGGGCAGGAGTCTATCGCGCCAACCACAACACCAAGACGCTCACGAAGATCCACGACTCCATCAACCGGGGGGTGGCCTTCAACCCCAATGACGGACTGCTCTATGTGGCCAGTGGCGGAACCCTGTCCAGCATGACCACGAACGGCGCGAACGTCACACCGGTTCTCAACGTCGGCAGCAATCTCAACGGCATGGCGATCGCTCCAGCTGGCTGGGGTAGCTACGGCGGCCACATCATCGTGGCGCGCTACAACGGCGAAATCGTGGCAGTCGATCCCAACAACCCCGCGGTCAAAGTCATCGGTTCCACGCAGCAGTACACCTCGGACGTGGAGTTTGGCGGGCAGGTTCTCTATGTGGCGGCCTACACTCAGAAGAAGGTGCTGATCCTGTCTCCTTCGGGGACGTTTACGACCTTTGCGTCAATGTCGTGTTCTGTCGACGGCCTCGCCGTGCAACCGGGCGTGCGCGTGTTTGGTGCATGCGGGAGCAACAACGAAATCTACTCGATGCCGATTCCCAACGGCACGCCGACACTCCTGACCAACAATGTTGCCTTGAACGGGGGCTGGGCGCCAGCGGGTCTCATCTGGGACGGGACGGACAATTTGATCGCCCTGACCGATACCCAGCTCGCAGTGTTCTCACCCTAGATGAGCACCAGCGGTGGCGGCGGTGCGCTCGTCTTGCGCCCAACGTCAATCTTGCTTCTTCGTGTCTGAGTCGTCACTCTTGTAGGCATGAAGTATCGTGCCCTTTTACTGTCTTGTTTCGGTGGCTTGGTGGCTTGCTCGCTGGCGAATAGCCCCACCGATCCTGAAAACTCCACCTCGACCAGCAGCAGCAGCAGCAGTAGCGGAAGCGCTTGCACAGGGGGCGACAACAACAAGCAGTGCGGGGACGACTGCGTCGATCTGATGACCAACCCGGAGCACTGCGGCGCTTGCAACATGGCCTGCGCCCAGGGCGAAACCTGCAACGAGGGTAAATGTGAAGGCCCGAGCTGCGCTTCCCCAGAGGTGAGCTGTCTCGGCGAGTGCGTCGATCTGATGACCAATACCAGCCACTGCGGCGGCTGCGAGCAGCCCTGCGCCGCCGACGAGGTATGCGTCAACGGCGCCTGCTCCGTCGACTGCCCCGGCGGCTGGGAGGTTTGCGGCGATGTGTGCGTCGACACCCAAGCCGACATCAACCACTGCGGCGGCTGCGACAAGCCCTGCGGCGAAGGCGAGGAATGCGCCAGCGGCG
>CAZRGL010000969.1:0-1591 GCA_964599485.1 uncultured Polyangiaceae bacterium | reverse complement strand
ACCTTGGAGCGTCCCAAGCACGAGGATGCGCTCCCGGTGATGCTGCGCCTCGACGATGTAGGGCCACCCATCGAAGACGTGCTCGTAGTCCTCGAACCTGGGCTCGAGGGCGACCAGGCTATCGAGGTCGTCCGTGCGCTTGAGCGGACGCCGATTCATCGAACCACTCCCCACCCCACTTGGGAGTGAGGGGTCAGCACGCGTCCGCCGAGGCCGCAGCGACCACAACGCAGCACGATCAGGGCCTGGTACGCGTCAGCAGAGACTGCACCGCCGTGGAACGTTGGGTCGATGATGTGCTCGCAGTCTGCCGGGTCAGCGTCCGGCCCTAGGGCAGCGTGCGCCCCGTTGCGACGACCGATCTCACGAGCGCGCGCCTCGACGCGCATCTGAATCGTGCCGGTTGCGTCGAACGCGTGAGTCCACAGCAACATCATGATGCCAGGCAGCTCGCCGACGTGAGCCTCGGCGTGGTCGAGCCTGCGTCGTAGCGTACGAACAGATGGGAGCTGGCCGCCTGCGTAGTAGGTAGCCATCGCTGCGGGCTCGGTGATCCAATCGTCGGCGGAACCGTTGCCGTCGGCTACGTCCCAGGCCGTGCGAGGAACGTCGATCCGGTGTGGGTAGAGGTTGGGCGGCCAATCGTCTTGGTCGCGGTCGCCGAGGCCGCTCCACAGGTCGATCCCCACTTGCCGCAGCCACCAGGCTTGGCAGGTGCGGCGGGCCAGTCCGACGTGGTCGAGGATTGTGGGATCGCACTCACGGCTGAGCCGGATGAGGTGGCCGCGCAGCTCAGTGGGTGGGCAGGACGGTCCTGGTACTTCGAGGCCGTGGCGGTCACACCACCCGATGAAAGACTCCAGTGTTGGCCGGTATGCCTCCATCCACGGGTCGTGCGCGCGGTGCTCATCGACTTCGGCGGAGCCAAGCGATAGGCGTGTCACCTCGGTGAGGCGATCGAGGGAGGTAAGGACGTCCAGGGATGTTGTCGGCGAACGCCGTCGTGCGGCAGGGCGAACGAGTGCCCAGCATTCTTCGAGGTCGCTCATGGTCACACCTCTGCGAGTATCTCGAAAGGATCCTCGTACCCGTCGTTTGAGCCGACCCCAGTAGTTTCGGGATCGCTGTCGGGCTGATTGGGCCTGATGCGCACGGGGTAGAGGTTGCAGCGTTTCGTCTCGATGACCCCCTTCTGGAGGACGGACTGCAGGTCCACGATCGCAAGAACGTTCAGGCGCGGAAGCAGGTGTCGGGTATCCCCGTTCAGGTCCACCGACCTCGCGCTAGCCCACTCCTGGAGCACCTGCTTCACCCTCCTCCCGAAGGTATTCGAGGCGAGGCGCCCAGAATGACCGTTGCGGTCGGCCCAGTCCTTGAATAGCTCGTAGAGCTGTGAGCCCGTCGTCATCACGTCCCTCGTTGGCGCGTCGACGGTGTTCTCGACCAAGAAGCGGCGAACCGGATCCGAGTCCGCCTTCCACTGCTCCTTGATTGCAGCGGCAGACGATGGTGGCTCACAGAGCCACCCTCGTTTAAATGCCGCCTCCGCGCTTCTGAGGCGACGCCGGCTTGGAGGCCTGCGCTGCCGGTG
>CAZRGL010000968.1:0-1594 GCA_964599485.1 uncultured Polyangiaceae bacterium | reverse complement strand
CGCTGCTCGCGCGCATGAGTTATTTGCATGACTTCACCCGAGCTTGCAGGAGATGCAGCGCTGTATCGAATTCGTGGTTGAGGTAGCCCATCGCCTCGCTGAGCTCGGTCTCCAGCTCGCCGACGTCGGATTGCGCGCCGGTCCAGATCTTCTTCGCCCATTCGCGATACGCCTCGAGCAGTTTGGACTCGGCATCGTCGGCGAAGAGCTTCGGAAAACCTCGCACGTAGGTCAGGAGCTTTCGCCAGAGCGACTCGGCAACGTAGGGCTCCACGCGAGCCTGGGCGAGTTCACCGAGCGTGAGTTCGATGTCTTGCCAAGCGGCGCGGTATTGCGCCTGGGAGATCGCGGCCCCCATCTCGTTCGGTCGCGGCCACAGAAAATGAAACGTGCTGTGCTTCTGGAGTGAGAGCGCGTCATGTAGTTTGCCCGACGTTTCGGGCAATGCCTGCAAGAGCGCGTTCGAGATCAACTCGGCCTGTGTTCGCAAGGTGCCGGCAGTAACGCGTTCACGTAGGCGCTGCGTTTGGTCTTCGCAGATGGCGCGCACGCGGCGAACGGCGAGATCTGCGGCGAAGTCGAGAGTGCGGCCGTAGTCTGTTGCCCACTCGTGGAGTTGGTTCTGCGCGGCCTCGCGAATCTCTTCAAGGCGCTGCGGCAACTCCTCTCTCAGTTTCTCGAGTTTGCCGAGCTGTCGCTGGGAGCGAAAGCGCAAGTAGAGGTAGAGAGTGAAGTAGACGAGAGTGACACCACCGCTGATGAGCACAAAGGCGATGGCCGTCGCCGCACTGTCCGGTGTCATCGAGAACGTGGATGCGAACGAATCGAGCGTTCGTCGAAACGACGTTAGCAGCAGGTCTTGGAGCGCTTCACGCGCACCGAAGAGAACCTGAGAGGCGAGTCCGACGACGAGGATGATAACGAGCAAGAGGCGCTTGATGATCAGGCTCAGCGGCACGTGCGCGTATCGAGACATCACCGACACATGGTGCGAACTGTAGACAACATCGGCGATACCCGCGCAGAAGACGAGGGCGCGCCTCACGATGCCGTATCTTGACTTCGCGTCGAGCGTAAAAAGTCCATCGGCGGGAGCCGGAGCGCTGTCGAGGGCGACGTTCTCGAGCCTGAGCCGCCCGACGAGAGTTGTCTGCGGATCTTGCGGCAGCACCAATACCTTATGCTCGATCTGACCTTTTTCGAGGGCTCCGCGAGCGGCGCTGGAGAGCAGCGCGTGGGCCGTTGGCTCACGGACCTTGGCAGACTGCTCGATGCTGCGGAGTCGGGCGCTGCGTTGCTCCGCGAGCTGGGCCGCGCCGCCAGGCTCCTGATTATTCGTCAGTTCATCCCACCACTCGCGGTTGCTCGCGGACCACTCTTTTTCGCCCGACCGCTGGGCCTCTTCGAGGCGTTCCGAGGCCTTCCCGAGCAGGTGACCTTCAATGCGCTTGTAACGCCACAGCCAGAACACCTTATGAACAAAGAACGCCAGCGCCCCGATGCTCAGCACCGCGAATCCGGTCGAGAAGATGTCTACGAGGAGCGACATGGCGACGATGGCGTGATGAGGTCAGCCCATTTGGTCGATCCTCGA
>CAZRGL010000967.1:0-1645 GCA_964599485.1 uncultured Polyangiaceae bacterium | reverse complement strand
TGTCATTGCGCCATTTGGAGGCGTCGCCGCCCACCGCAGCGCCGAGCTCATTCGCCGGGTCACCACCACCCAGCCAGGACCACAGCAGCCCCACGCAGCCCACATTGCCCAGGCTGCCACCCAACCTGCCGGCAACCTCGGTTTGGCTCCCGCGGCCGGGTCGACCAAGCGTACTTCAGGCCTGATTATTGCGCTCGGTGTTGCGCTGCTGTTGGTTGCCTTGACGATCACGTTGGTCATCGTCTTGATGCAGCCCCAAAGCGATCCGAACCCAGCCCAGCGCCTGACCGAAGCGAGCTCGCCAACGAGCAAACCCGAGCCATCCAGGCAGCCGTCCGAGCTCAGCTCTGCAAGCAATCAAAGCGCGAGCGAGACAACAGCCAGCAGCGCTGCACGCCGACCAGGCGCTGGTCGCAAGCCCGCGGTCGCCGGCCCGACGCGCAAGCCGCAGAGGCCTCCGCCAGCCCCGACGCGACCAGGTGACGAACTCTTCACCACACGCGCACCATAACGCGCTATCCATGACCGGTGGTCGGGCACTGCAGCGCTGCACAAGACGTGGAACAGTCCCCGCTGAGCCAGCAACGCAGCGCTCGGGTCATGGTACCGAGGCTTCTTGCGCTCGCGGCGATCGTAGGAGCGCTGCTCGCTCGACCTGCGCTGGCTCAACCCACCCAACCGGCTACCGCTGCCCAAGCCCGCTTCGACGACGGCATGAGCCGCATGGATCGGGGCGACTACGCGGGCGCGTGTAATGAGTTTGCGCAAAGCGACGCGCTCGAACCGACGGTCGCCGCCAAATACCAGCTGGGACGTTGCCGCTTGGCCCAGAAACGCTACGGCAGTGCTCGATCAGCATTCGCCGACGCTGCCGAGCTCGCCGAAGGATCGGGCGACGACGACCGAGCGCGGGTGGCCCGCGAACGCGTCGCCGAAATGGAGAAGAAGGCCCCAAGGTTGCTCATCAGCGTCCCGGCACAGCATCGCGTCGCCGGATTGGCGATCCGCCGCAACACCGAGACCGTCCCGCCCTCCTCGTGGGGCCTGCCGCACTTCATCGATCCGGGCCTGTACACGCTCCAGGCGAGCGCGCCTGGCTACCAAACCTGGAGCTATCGATTGGACGCCCGCACCGAGGGCAAGCTGCTGCAAGTTGCCCTCCCGCCGCTCGTCGCAGCCAACACGCCCGCTGGCCAACCTCCTACTGGTCGCTTCGAACGTCGCAACAAGGCTTTGTTCTGGACCGGGCTCGGCTTGACGATCGGCGGACCCTTGTTCATGGCGGCGGGGATCATCGGTGCGGCCTCCGAAGAGATCGAAGCCGAATCCGGCGTGGGGGTCGCCATCCTCGGCACGGCTATGCTTGGCACAGGCCTGCCGTTCATGATCATCTTCGACGAGAGGGTGCCCGCCACCAGCGCGGCTGTGACGCGAATTCGACTCGAGCCCCTGCTTGGTCCTACCGGCGGCGGTCTGCGGGTGCGTTTCTAGTCGTCCGCTTCGCGGCGCCGCAGCAAGCTCCAGAGCAAGTGTCCTTGAAGGGGCGACAGGAGGAGAAATATCACAAGATCTTGCACTCAAAGATATAATTCCAAAGAGGGCGTGCACTACAAACAAATACCTGGACACACATCAAAGGACAACC
>CAZRGL010000966.1:0-1667 GCA_964599485.1 uncultured Polyangiaceae bacterium | reverse complement strand
AAAACGACGTAATTTGCCCATAAGTGCAACGACCCAACGCGCTTCGCGGCGCTGGCAAGCCCGCGAGCTCGCACAACGACTTCGCGAGGTCCCCAAACGCGAGAGCATTAATACTACCCGAGCCTCGGAGCTCCTGCGCGCGAGCACAAGGTACCCTCGCCGCATCGCCCGCGCAAAGTCGCGACCTCCGCACCGCAGCGGAGGCACCGTCGGCGTAGCCGAAAAGGCATCAGCAGAGGCGCAGCCGAAATAGGAAGATCAAGATCGAACCTCGCGGCCACTGTCATGCCTCGCGCGAGTGATCGGGTTTTTCCGGCGGAGGAGAGAAGATCGAAGCGGCTAGCGAAGCAAGGGCGGCAGATGCGAGGCCCGGGCAGAACTTCGCACGTGAGATTATGGTGCCTTTTACTCGACGCCTATCTAAGCCGTCCTCTAGCATGCCCGCTCCTACGTGATGGCATATGCCGAGAGAGGACCGTCAGAGTGAAGAACGCCGTTGTGATTGTCGCATTGACCATGTTGTCCTCCTGCTCCGGCCCGACGCCCAATACACCGGCGGCGGCACCGAGTGAGAGCGTGGCGGCGCCGCAGCCTAGCGTCGTGGCCGACAGCGACAGTGGTGGTCTCGTTGAGACCGAAGACTATCAGCCGGTGAAAGTGCGTCTGGCAGTGACCGCGCCCAAGATGTCGCTCCAGGCGAATGTCCTGCGCGGCGTGGCCAAGACGATTGCCAAGGAGACGGGCGGCGTGGTGAGTTTGAAAGTCTTCGCTGGCGGCTCGCTTGGAGACGAGCTGGGCGTCATCCGCAGGATGAATCTCGGACAGGTCGAGGCGGCCGGCTTCTCGAGGACGGGCATCGGTCAGATCCTACCGTCCGCGCTGGTTCTCGAGTCGCCGTTCTTCTACCGCAGCGAGGAGCAGGTGGACTGCGTTCGCGGCAAAATGCAGCCGCGGTTCGAGGGTGAACTCGAGAAGAAAGGCTACGTCGTCCTCGGCTGGGCGAACCTCGGGTCGGTCTACCTGTTCTCCCAACGGAAGGTCGAGAGCGTCGACGATATGCGCAAGACCAAGCCGTGGGCCCAAAAGGGCGACCGCATCGATGAAGCCACGTTCAAGGAGTTGGGCGTGACCCCGATCTCGGTCCAACCCCATGATGTGCTCACGGCGCTCCAATCGGGCCTCATCGACACGTTCCGCAGCACGCCTGACCACGCCAGGGCGCTGCAGTGGGGCGACCATGCCAGCTTCATGGTCGACACTCCGCTCGGATCCAGGCTCGAGGCTTTCCTGATCAAAAAGGAGGTCTTCGACCAGATGATCCCCGCGCATCAGGCAAAGACCAAGGCGGTCTTCCAGAAGGGGCTTCTGAAGCTCGTCAGTAGGCTTCGCAAACAGAACGACAAGTCGATCGCCTTGATGCAGGAAAACGGCCTGAAGCGACTCGCCATACCAGACGCGGAGAGGGCGAAGCTCGATTCCCGAGGCATCGCCATCACGAAGAGGCTCACGGGCTCGGTGTACCCGGCCGAGGTCCTGAAACGAGCCGAGGGCCTCAAGGCCAAGTGTAAATAGAGGATCCAGCGTACGCGCGCACAGGTTGGACGCGAGGACTGGCGTTGGAATGTCCCGTCATCGCAACCGGGCGACCGGCGCTCGTCGCACGGAAA
>CAZRGL010000965.1:0-1672 GCA_964599485.1 uncultured Polyangiaceae bacterium | reverse complement strand
AGCCCATAGATTGTGCGAGTAGCGTGTTGAGGCCAATCCGCAGAGACACCAAAGTACCAACAGCCCGTTCGTTTCAGCTACTCTCGGGCGACCATGCTTGTGCCCCAAATTGGTTTCGTAATCGCCGCCTGCTGTTGCGTCTTGGCGTGCACGCCCGATGCGACGCAGCTGCCCTCGCCAACCAGTTCTAGCGGAGGGGCGGGGACGACATCTCATGACGGTGGCGCTGCCGGCCAAGGCGGGACCGGCGGCGAGGCACCGGTCCCGGGCTCGGTCGTGTGGAGCCGAACGTTTGGTGGCGAAGGCATTGAGACTGCGCTGCATGTAGCAGTCGACAGCGCCGGTGCAGTTATCGTCAGTGGCTTGTTCAGCGATTCTTTCGCTTTCGGAACGACGACATTGCTGCCCTCCTCAGAAAGCAGCGCGTTCATCGCCAAGCTCTCAGCGGCGGGCGACCCTCTTTGGGCTCTCGGCTTCGGCGCGACCACCGTGACCGCTCCGCACATCGCCGTCTCGCCAGCAGACGAGCTGGTGATCTCCGGCAGTTTCAAAGGAGAACTCAACTTGGGTGGGAGCGTTCTGAAGGCACAAGGAGAAACCGACATCTACCTTGCCAAGCTCACCTCGGGTGGCATGCACCTGTGGAGCACGAAGTTTGGCGACGTCAAAACTCAATCCGGCGTGGGCGTCGCCGTCGACCAGGCGGGCAACATCCAGCTGTTGGGCCACTCGAACAGCAAGGTGGTGTTTGACCCGCTCGCCGCGCTGCAGACCATCGGGATGAACGACCTGCTGTTGGTCAAGCTCGATGCAGACGGGGGTGCGCTGCTCCAGCAACGCTTCGGCGCGACAGACAAGTTGCTCTATGGGAGGGACATCGCCCTGGACCCGGACAACAATGTGCTGTTCGTCTCTTCCGGTGATGCCGCTGTCGACTTTGGCGATGGCAAGCCTGTCGTCTCAGCCGTTGACGGGCATATCGTCAAACGCAGCAGCCAGCTTGGCCACGCTTGGAGCTTGCTCGCCACAGGTGTGGGCGACACGCACGCTTCAGCGCTCGCGGTCTCCGCCAATCGGATCTTCGTAACCGGTCTTTTTTACGAAGATCTCGTCATTGGCAACAAGCAGGAAGCAGCCAAAGGGCGCCTTGACTACCTCGTCAGCCTCGATGCCGCCGGTAAGCCAGTACACCTCGAGAACACCTCGGCGGTGACGAAAGCAGTTGCGGCCGACGCCGCTGATCACGTGCTACTCGGCGGCTTTTTCAACTCCACATTCCTGCTTGGTGACATCGAGCTCGTCGCTGCTGGGGGAACGGACGCATTCGTAGGCAAGCGCACCGCGGACGGGCAATGGTTGTGGGCGCGGCGCTTCGGCGACGGCGCCGACCAGACTTGCGAAGCAATGGCCAGCGACGCCGCTGGCAGCGCTGTCATCGTTGGAAGATTCAACAGCACCATCAGTTTCGACGATGAGGAGCATGTGGCAGACGGCACCGACTGGTTCGTCGCGCGCCTCGCGCCCTGATGAAAGGTAGCTGCGTCGTCCCTCGGCTCGCCTGGCAACGTGGCTGCTTCCCAAGCAGGGCCACTGCGCACCAATAGGGCCAGAGTTTCAGACCGCAAGCGGCCCCGCCATTTGCGGAAGCCGCCAACAGGTGCTGACCCGTGGG
>CAZRGL010000964.1:0-1675 GCA_964599485.1 uncultured Polyangiaceae bacterium | reverse complement strand
GAAATGTGTAATCATATGTCACAAATGATATATGATTTTAAAACTTTGGAGGATGTTGACGATTCTGTTAACAGTGAATTTAGAACTAAAATTAATGGCGACGGCAAGATCGGGGCCACACAAATTTATGATGACGGTAGAGTTACCTACGAGGGCTATTATCTGAAAAAATATGATAATGATGGAGCAACAGTAGATTACAAAACAAAGGGTTTTGGTTCTGATTCAAGTTATGATGGAGCAACAACAAATAAAAATAAACGATATGCATTATCATATCATTGGCCCGATAGGAACTATATATTTAGTGGAAAGCTTCACGATGTTAGCAAAAGATATCATGGATGGGCATATTCTAACTGGGGTGTTCTTGATAGTACTGATTTAAGATGGGCTGCCGTTAATGGCCATATATCTGAATGGGATATATCAGGTGATCCACTAAATAATGATAATACCCTTTTAACATCGTTTTGGGATGGTTCAATATCTTTCTTTCTTGGAGCAAATAGTTATAACAATAAAAGAATAAACAACAGGTGGATAAAAATTGAAGGCGGCGAATGGACTAACTCCCTAAGCTACCCATCGTCAGGTAACCCCATCCCCGACGGGACGACTTTCGATCTTGGATTTAATGATTCAGTTTATAAACAGTTGGATTTTTCACCAGCAGTAAATTCCGATGGTAATGTTACGTCATCAATTGGATATTATGGTTATAAGTATGGTAGTCAATTAGATCCAGTTTTAAATGCCCTTTATACGTGTGTTTTTAAAAAAGCCTATGATGCTAATGAACTAATTGATCGAAATGATGGTTATCTAGGAACTCTACACGGTGGGTTCTTTTTAGAATATAATTGGAGAAATAACTATAAACCACGAGCATATAAAGAATATGTTATGGATGCGAGAGATATACCAAATCCGGCACTATACAGTTCTGATACGAGATATGTGAATGGTCATGCGGGCAAGACTGATAGATATCTATCACAACATGGAAAAATATCACTTACTAGTATACTTAAACTAAATGGTCATGTATTAACTATCCCAACGATGATTATTGCCGCAGAATGCGCAAACTCTTATGAATTTGGATGTAATGAATGGTCCCTTCTTCATGAAGAGGCAATAAATGATATAGATAAACAGCTATATACTGACACACAAAACATAAGAAGATCAGCGGCAGGATGGTCAGCGGATGAATGTAGGTCCGGCGGTAAATTGGCCGGTGAAATTATTGCTGGTGGTAATTTTCCGGACCGGGGGGAACCGAGTGGGACAAATGGGGATATGATTGGTTATACAGGTCTTCTTTCATATGAAAATGATTTGGCAAAAAGAAGAGATTGGCGGGAACTCCCAGTGCCAGTATATGAATCGTTCCACAGTGATGGCAATAGCACTAATATTAATAAGGGCAAAGCTGTTACTTGGTATCCCAGGCTTTATATAACACCAGTAAGCGTAACAATATCCAGATAATGAAAAGGATGCACTAACCATGTCGGATTATAACATAAGATTTGCAACTGACGGGAGGGGGGTTCCCGCTACGTCTACCGACCTACCTCAATCGGTCATATCTGATTCATCTTTATATGGATCTACTGGATCATATGTTGCTGGTGTTGATGGACTAACCGGTCCAGTGTTTTCTATT
>CAZRGL010000963.1:0-1683 GCA_964599485.1 uncultured Polyangiaceae bacterium | reverse complement strand
GCCCGGACACGTCGATGGCCGCGTTTTGAAGCTGCCTGTTTCTTTCCAATGCAGAGGTGTGACCGAACCGATCCTGTCACTGCAGACCATCAGCCTGACCGTGCTCGGGGCTCAGCTGCGACCCATCGGCGTGGCACTGACCAAGCCCGATGTCGCCGAAATCGCCTACGACTTCGGCGCCATGAAGAACAAGATCGGGCGAATCGACAGAGGTCGCGGCAATGAACGGCTGTCGTTCTATTTCGGTGTGGACCGCAATGTCGGCATCGGCTGGGGCGTGGGCAGCAGCTTCGCGTCACTGGTGTTTCTGGTGCCCAAGCAATCCAAGGGCGGGACCCTCAAGATGGCCTCGGCCAAGCAAGTCAGCGTGACTTGGAAGTGAGGACGTGAGCACATCGCTGGCCAGCGACAGTTTCGGTAGCTACAAGCTGCTCGACCCTTTGGGCGAAGGGGGCATGGGGGTCGTCTACGTCGCCGAGCACCAAACCTTGGGCAAGCGGGTCGCGCTCAAGGTGCTGAGGCCCGAGCTCGACGACGAAGAGATGAGCGCGCGCTTTGTTGCCGAAGCGCGAGCGGCTGCGCAGATCGGTCACGAGCACATCGTGGAGGTCACCGACTTTGGAAAGTCCGCTGCCGGCCGTTCTTTCTTCGTCATGGAGCTGCTCGAGGGGCAGAGCTTGGCCGAGCTACTCGCTGCTGAGGGACCGCTGTGCATGCGGCGGGCCCTGAAGATCGCCGCCCAGGTGGCAAGCGCCCTAGCCGCCTCACACGATGCAGGAATCGTTCATCGCGATCTCAAGCCGGACAATGTCTTTTTGATCTGCCGCGGCGGCGATCCCGACTACGTCAAGGTGCTCGACTTTGGCCTCGCCAAACCGCTCCAAGCCAGCCAGGAGCGCCTGCATCGAACCAAAACTGGCTCAACATTGGGCACGCCTTACTACATGGCGCCCGAGCAATGGCTGAGCAAACCCATCGACGGTCGCACCGATGTCTATGCCCTCGGTGTGCTGCTCTACCAGATGATTACTGGCGAGCTGCCTTTCCAAGGCGAGAGCTGGGGCGCCTTGTGTCTGGAGCACACCACGACTCCATTTCCCAGCGCCAGCGAACGCCGTGACGACGTGCCCGCCTCACTCGTGCAAGCGCTTGCGAAAGCAACACAGAAGGCGCTGGCCGACCGACACGATTCAGTCGACGAATTGGCCGAAGCGCTGGCGCAAGTCGCCGCGGAGCTCGGCGACGACGAGTCCGTCGCTCAGCAAACGCCAGACGGCGCCGAGGCTGGCCGCGCCACTCGTGCGGCCGATCCGGCTCTTGCAGCCACCGAGCCATCGACGCGGAGTGAGCTGTTGGAGGCAACCTTGGTGTCCGCCAGGGACGAGCTGCCACTGCCAGCAGCCAAGGCTACCAAAACCGGGCGGACCACCTTGGTCGCCGTCGCCTTGGTGGCCATCGTAGCTGTCGTCGCAGTGGCCATCGGCCTGAGCAGCGAGGCCACGCCGCCCGCACCGAGCAGTGCTACGGCCAGCGCGCCATCAACACAGGCAACGACCATGACGGCTGCTGCCAGCGGCACAGCCGCCCAATCAAGCAGCACGAGCGCCGCTATCGCGAGCGCCACAACCGCGACGAGCCGCAGCCGAGTCATTCGCAAGCCATCTGCCTGGCCCAAGCCGAAGA
>CAZRGL010000962.1:0-1686 GCA_964599485.1 uncultured Polyangiaceae bacterium | reverse complement strand
CGGAGCCCGGCATCGGTCAAGGCGTAGTCACGCTGCCGGCCGTCGGTCTCCGAAATGGCTGTCGAGACAAACCCCTTGTTCAAGAGCTGCCTGAGAACACGGGAAATCGCGGCGGGACTGCTTTCGCGTTGCTTGGCGAACATGCTCGGCATGAAGCCCTCGCTGGAGATCTGCTCCAGAACCAGCCACTCGAGCTCCGTCAGTCCAACCTCCGACGCGAGCTGAGCGCGGCGGCGCTGGAAGAGCTCGGAGAGCCTGCCTAGACAATCGATGGCCTCGTAGGCCGCTGCTCTTGTTGTCGCCATGCGAATTATTAACCCTTGTGAACTACTAACGTTCGGATGTCAAATCTGAGAAGGCTCAAATCCGGAGGGACAGCCAGGCTCTGGCCGCATAAAAGTGGGCCAACCTCTCCAACCACTTCAATATCCACGAGCTTTTGCGGGATGACGTCGAGGTTTGCATTGAGTACTCCTCGGCATGGGGCGCTGGCCGGATGGCTGGATGAATCGCTGCGCACAGGGCGCGCGAAGCCTCGGGGGACGGCAGAGCGCCACGAAGAAGGAATCACACATGTTTAAAAAGAGTGGACTCATCGTCTGCGCGATGGCTGTCACTGGCCTCATCGCGACGGCTTGCAACCAGGGGGCGAGCGGCACCAGCACGCCAGCTGCAACCGACGCAAACGCCGCAGACGCAGGCGCGGCGGCTGAAGCGAAGCCCGTGGGGCCCTGCCCCGACTACGCAACAGCGCTGTGCGAGAAGGCGGGAGCCGAACGCGCCACCTGCGCAGCGGCAAAAGAGATGACCGCCATCATGCCACCCGCCGCTTGCAAAGCCGGCAACGCGGACATGGCCTTTACGGACAAAGCGCTCGCGGAGCTTCGCAAATCCTGCGATGAGCTATCGACCAAGCTTTGCGCCGATCTCGGAGCGGAAACCGCATCGTGCAAGCTGGTCAAAGAGCGCACGCCGTCGTTCCCTCCCGATCGCTGCAAGTCGATGCTCGGGCAGTACGACAAGGTACTCGCCGAGCTGAAAGCGGAAGAGGCGAAGAACCAACCGCTCGATGCAGAGAAACAGGCGGCACTCGCGGGCGGCACAACGCTCACGGCGGGGCCTGCTGATGCGAAGGTCACTGTCGTCGAGTTCTCGGCCTTCGAGTGCCCCTATTGTTAGCGTTCTGCCGATGCGCTGAACGAATTGAAGGAGAAGTACCCGAACGTGCGCTTTGTCTTCCGGCAATTCCCGCTTTCGTTCCACAAGAACGCGCATCTCGCGGCGCAGGCCGCGGCAGCGGCCGGCGAGCAGGGGAAGTTCTGGGAGTACCACGACCTTCTGTTCAAGAATCAGAAGGCGCTCACGCGCCCAGACCTTGAGAAGTACGCCAAGGAGCTGAATCTTAACATGGCGAAGTTCAACAAGGCCCTCGACGAGAAGACCCATGCGGCCTCGGTCGATGCCGACATGAAGTTGGGCGGCACGGTCGCTGTGCAGGGCACGCCCACGATGTTCGTCAACGGAAAACGGGTAGCGAACCCCACGAACGCGGCGGTGGTGTCCAAGGACATCGACGCGGCACTCGCGAAAGCCAACGAGGGCGGTTGAGGCCCTGGGCGCAGTAAGCACCCGGGAAAACACTCCGCGCGGGCTACGGCTCGCGCGGAGCCCCGCGCTCCCTTTGCT
>CAZRGL010000961.1:825-1693 GCA_964599485.1 uncultured Polyangiaceae bacterium | reverse complement strand
CGCCTTCTGCCACTACCAGGCACAAGTGCGGAGCAGGTGGCACCACAAGGCGCGGCTACACACGCCGGCGCTCGGCGTGGAGAAGAAGGTCACCTGGATCGAGCTGTTTTACGACTTGGTGTTCGTTGCAGCGTTCATCCAGCTCGGCAATGGGCTGAGCGCCAACGTTTCGCTGCTCGGCTTCGTGGTGTTCGCTGGGGTGTTCGCTCCGCTCTGGGTTGCGTGGTCCGGATTCACCTTCTTCGAGAACCGCTACACCATCGATGACTTCACTCATCGGGTGTTGGTGTTCGGCCAGATGTTTGCTGTTGGCGCGATGGCCATCGCTGCGCCCGATGTTCTCGCGGGAAAGACACGTGCCTTCTCGCTGGCCACCGCAGCTGCCTTCGTGGTGGTCGCGCTGATGCACGCGCGCGCTTATCGCCAGGTCGAGGCTGCGCGTAGCTACAGCTCGTTTTGGGGTGGCGTGTTTCTCGTTTCTGCGGGCGGCTGGCTCGCCTCGGCCTTCGTTGCGGCGCCGTACTCGGTCATGCTGATGGTGGCGTCCACAGCGGCGGTCATCTTCATGCCGCTGTCGCCACAATCCCGAGAGCTGAGTCTCCGTTTGCCGATCGACTTCGAGCACCTTGCGGAGCGCTACGGCTTGCTCACCATCATCGTGCTCGGTGAGTCCTTTGTGAAGGTGCTCGGCGTGCTCGTCGCCGAGGGCGCTGGGGTGTCGCTCTACCTCGAAGGTGGCGTCACCTTGTTGATCACCTGCGGCCTGTGGTGGATCTACTTCGATGATGTTGCGGGAGCCCGTATCCACAAGGGCCCCTTTCAGTGGATTGTCTGGCTCTACGCGCACATCCCTTTGCAAATCGCCGTC
>CAZRGL010000961.1:0-815 GCA_964599485.1 uncultured Polyangiaceae bacterium | reverse complement strand
GCCAGCGGCGTGGCGATCAAGAATGCGGTCAGGTTCGGTTGGGACGTTCCGGCGCCAGCGAAGTACCGCTGGCTGCTCGCCGGTGCGGTCGCGCTGGTGCTCATCAGCGTGTCGATCATCGATTCGGTTACCGAGCGCAAGCACGCCCATCTGAGTGACCGCGCCCGCATCAACGCGCGCTGGCTATCAGGAGTGGTGGTGTTGCTGTTGGCGCCTGCCGGCAGAGGCATGAGTGGCGGCTTGTTTCTCGTCCTCGTCATGGGCGTGGTGCTCGCACAAGTCGTTTTCGATATGATGATGGCGCCCTTCGAGCAGAGCGACCACGACGAGCTGGGCGCCAAGGGCTCAGCCGAGCTGGCGCGTGATCGCCTCGAGGGGGCGGACGCGGCCGCGCACAAGCGACCCAGTCGCGACATTTCGGAGGCGGTGCGCAAGGGCGCGCCATCACAGCTTCGCCGTGACCTCTACTTCTATTTCATCGAGGGCGGCTGGGGGCGCGTGTTCGGCTCGCTCATCTTCTTGTTCTTGGTGAGCAATGTCGTGTTCGCCTCCTTGTTCATGTTGGAGCCTGGATCGATTGCCGGCGGCCGTCCTCGCTCCTTCGCCGACGCGTTCTTCTTCAGCGTCCAGACCATGTCGAGCATCGGCTACGGTGCGCTGACCCCTGCGACGGTTTACGGCAACGTCATCGTGACAGTCGAAGCGGCGCTCAGCATCATTGCGATCGCCATCGTAACTGGCGTGGTGTTCGCCAAAGTGAGCCGTCCGCGCGCCAGCGTGCTGTTCAGCGATACGGTGGCCGTGACCGACATGCA
>CAZRGL010000960.1:0-1698 GCA_964599485.1 uncultured Polyangiaceae bacterium | reverse complement strand
CGTCGAAGTCGTCGAAGTCGTCGTCGGCGAGCGCCTTTGCGGCGCTGTCGTCACCCTTGGTCAGCGACTTGAAGACATCTTCGAGCTTCTGGATGTCGCGGGTCATTTCCAACAGTAACCAGCCTCGCTGCACGCACAGCTGGAAGATCTCCGCTCTCAAGTCGGTGCTTCGTGTACCCAGCAGCGACAGCGCGTGGGCACGCTCGTCGGTGGGCGTCTCTTTGACCGCGGTGATCCCAGCGAGGTTGCGGAAGGCCTCCTCGACTTCTTCGTAGCTCGGCGGTCTGCTCGAGGCTCTGTACCCACCGTTACCTTGGAGCGACTCTTGCTCGTGGATGACGACGTGGTAACGGACCCGGCCGCCGCGTGCGCGAACGTCCTCGATGTTGCCGTCCGCGTCCACCCGCCCTTTGGCGATGATGATGGTTCGGGCGCAGGCTGCTTCCACCTCGGCCAGGTTGTGCGTCGACAGCACGACCGTGCGGTCCTTGCCGATCTGTTTGATGTACTCGATGACCTCGGCGCGCTCGTTTGGATCGAGGTCGCTGGTGGGCTCGTCGAGGATGAGGATGGGTGGGTCGTGGATCAGCGCCTGGCCCAGTCCCACACGCTGGCGATAACCATGAGACAGGGTGCGCAGATCCTTGCCGAGCACACCCGTCAGGCCGCAGATGTCGACCACTCCGGCGAGCCGCTTTTTGAAGTTGGCGCGGGGGATCTTGCGTAGATCAGCAACGAACTGCAGATACTCCCAGACGTTCATGTCGCCATACATCTGGGCGCGCTGCGGCAGGTAGCCGATCTTGCGACGAACGCCGAGCGGATCGTCGAAGACATCGCAACCGTGAACCTTGACCGTGCCGGCCGTGGCCGACAGGTAGCAGGTCAGTATGCGCATGGTGGTGGACTTGCCGGCGCCATTTGGGCCCAAGAAACCAACCACCTCGCCACGTTTTACCTTGAAGCTGACTTTGTCGAGCGCTCGGAAAGCGCCGTACTTTTTGGTCAGCCCTTTGGCTTCAATCATTACCTCGCTGGACAAGCCAACTACCTCCAACTGCTGGGATTCATCCCACTTTCAAGAATGCGGACACGTCCGCGGCCGGCGCGACATACCAGGTTCTGCGCTCTGTGGGGAGCCCTCAAGCGCCTTTTGGTGTCGTTGTCGTCGTCAATCGCTCTCTTAGGCATCTTGGCCGCGTAGGGCAACAGTTTGGTTGGGCGATTATTCCCAACTTCCTTGCAGAGGCCACGCCGCTTCGATAAACAGCCGCGAACGACATCGCAAGCCCCTCGGAGAGCCCATAGTGGCGCTTATCGTACAGAAATACGGCGGAACCTCAGTCGGCTCCGTCGAGCGTATCCAAAATGTAGCGGCGCGGGCGCTGCGCACCCAAGCTGCAGGCAACCAGGTGGTGGTCATCGTCAGCGCCATGGCGGGCGAGACGAACCGTTTGCTGGCGCTGGCGGGCATGATAAGTGAGCAACCGGATCGGCGGGAGATGGACGTCATCGCCTCGACTGGTGAGCAAGTATCGTCGGCGCTGACGGCGCTGGCTATCCAGTCCCAAGGAGGCAAGGCACGCAGCTTTCTTGGCCATCAGCTCAAGATCCGCACCGATCGTGCTTACTCGAAGGCTCGGATCTTAGCCATCGAGGCCGATGTTCTGCACGAGCACCTACAAGCGGGCGCCATCG
>CAZRGL010000959.1:0-1748 GCA_964599485.1 uncultured Polyangiaceae bacterium | reverse complement strand
TGCCCCCAATGCCGCTGCCCCAGTCTCGCTTCGCCCAACCCCCCCCGTGATTGGCAAATCCGACGGCCCGGCTCGGATCGCGATCAGATCGCAATCGATCGGTTTGCCGTAATAGCTCTGCTCGACACGTGATCTCGGCGGGTTGGATTCGGTTCGGGGGCGGCACGGATCCTGCTGTGTGGATCCCAAGACCGATTTCGTCGCCGGGCACGTCGTCCGCCGTCTCCCTGGGCGGCGTGCTCGAGCGGCTGGGGAGGATGACGAATGAAATATGGCCTCATTGGGCCTGTAGTGATCTTCTCAGCGCTGGGCTGTGTCGCTTGCGAATCGAAGATCTCCTACATCGGCGATACAGGGACTGGGGGAAACACGACGAGCACGAGCTCGTCCAGCAGCAGCAGCTCGTCCAGCTCGACCAGCAGCAGCTCGTCCAGCTCGACCAGCAGCAGCTCGACCGGCAGCAGCGGGGGGCCTTGTCAAGGCAACCTCCCCGAGTCGGTAGTTGCGAGGAAGTGTGGCTCCGACGCTCAATGTAACGGCGGTTGCTGTATTGGCGGTAGCGACGATCACCCCGCCTTCGCCACCTTGTACGAGCAGTCAGGCGCAGGCGGGCCGGCTGGTGGTTACTGCACCAAGAACTGCACATCTGACGCAGACTGCCCGGGTGACTCCAAGTGCATCGGTGAGGCACCAGACAAGATATGCGTTTCGAGCTGCACCTACGGCTCGCCTCCATTGCAATTCATCGACGAGCAGCTGCCAGCCGACAAATGCCAGGGTCGGGATGATTTGGCCTGCACTTCGAGCAACGTATGCGCGCCATCGTGCGGTAGTGACGAGCAATGTCCGGCGGACCGCGGTTGCGATTTGCGCCTTGGCCTCTGTGTGGCCGCGCCTCATCAAGGTTTGGCACTCGGCAGCGACTGCGTGCCAGATGATCCGAACACAGCAGTTGACGAAGACGCATGCGCGGGCCGCTGTCTGCAGTTCGCCGGTCCGAGCGCGCCACAGTTTTGCTCTGCAAGGTGTAGCTTGGGGGGCGATATCCAGATCACAAGAGACTGCGGCGGGGGCAGCCAAGGACTTTGTGTATTGCGGACGTCGAAAGCAGAGCTTGGCGATGTCGGTTACTGCACGGCAGCTTGCGCGGCACACGACAGCTGCGATTTTGCCGACTCCATGTTCTGCTGGGATGTTGGACTACTGACGTCGTTGGGCGTGGGCTATTGCCTCACCGCCGCACCTTGCACCAACGATCAGAAATGTCAGGCCAACATGCACTGCTTCGACACGGTCCTGGGCAAGCGCTGCTTGCAGGACGACGGGCAAGGCAACCCACTGTTCCCGCTCGGAAAAGCCAGCCCCTGAGACCCGCCCGGGTCCGCCTTCAGCTGATGCCGATGGTGCTCAGCAGCGCGCCGATTTCTGACACGCCACTCGACTTGGCGACATAGCCGCTGGGCCCGCTGATCCCGAGACCAAGCTCGATCGCACGCAGGATCTGCGGTTGATCCCACACGCCGTAGTTGTCGATGTACTCGTTGTCGATCTGCTGTTCTTGCAGGTAGTGCTTGAGGATGGCGACGCCGGTCACGTCGCAAGCAATTGGGTCGGCTGATGCGACGATCAGCCCAGGCTCGCCAATGGCCCCGCCTGTGAAGGGGCCGCCAGTGAGACAAGCCTTGGTTGCATCGAGGATGTTGTACGAAGCTTTGACGGCCAAGTGAAGCTCGGGCAGTCGGTTGCCC
>CAZRGL010000958.1:0-1754 GCA_964599485.1 uncultured Polyangiaceae bacterium | reverse complement strand
CTCGCACAAATACTGACCGCTCACGGTGAAAAAGGGCGCCACTCCAGCACGCCGCCGCCGTCCGGCTACCCCACTGCGGATGAGGATGACTCGATCAGCGCCGGGCCGGTGCTTGCTGGGACCCCCGCCTACATGGCTCCAGAGCAGTGGTTGTCAATGGCCTGCAACGACCGCACCGACGTGTGGGCCCTCGGGGTGATCCTGTTCGAGCTGTGTGTGGGCCGCCGTCCCTATGACCAGGATTGTGTACGCACAGCGGTGAGCCCCAACGGTCTCGACGAAGTGGGGCGTTCGGGCGCGCGCTTGGATCGTGAGAGCCTGGTGTGCGGCCCTGAGCCCGCGCCGCGCCTGGACGCTTTCGCACAGGTGCCCGAAGCGCTCTGCCGCTTGGTCGAGCAGTGCCTGCTCAAGGAGCGCGACCGCCGGCCAGCGATGAGCGAAGTGGTCAGCGTGCTACGCGCTATGGTGCAACCAACCGGCGCACGCTTTGCCGACGAACAAGCACCGTTCCGCGGCCTTTTGCCGTTTTCAGAACGGCACGCGGCGCTCTTCTTCGGTCGCAGCAGCGAGATCGCCGAGGTGGTCGAGCGGCTGAACAACCATCCGGTGGTGCCCCTGGTTGGTCCTTCCGGTGTTGGCAAGAGCTCGCTCGTACAGGCTGGCGTCATTCCACGCTTGCACGAGCAACAGCGTTGGGTGGTGCTTCGTCTACGCCCTGGCGCTCGTCCCCTCGTCAACCTTGCCTCGGCCCTTCTCCGCGAAGACAGCACCAGCGTGTCAGCTCAGCTCGTCGATGGTGGCCCGGTTGCCGCGCTGGGTGCGGCGGAGGGCGATCTAGAGGCCCTCGCAGCCCGTTTGCGTGAGGCGCCGCACCGCTTGGCCCTCGAGCTGCGCAGCATCGCCGAGCAGCAAATGGCGAAGGTCTTGCTGTTTGTCGACCAGCTCGAAGAGCTATTCACCATGGTTGCCGACGAGCGTTTGCGGGCGGCGTTTCTGCGGGCGCTCTGCACTGCCGTGGAAGATCCGAGCGAGCCGGTCAGGGTGCTGCTGACCGTACGCGACGACTTTCTCGGCCGCTTGGCCATGGTGACCGACGCCGAAGAGTTGATCAGTCACATGCTGGTCGTCCAGCAATTGCGCGCCGAGCTGTTGACCGAGGTCGCTCGCAGGCCGGTCGAGGCGCTCGGGTATCAGTTCGAGGACGCGGAGTTGCTTCACGATATCGTTACCCCGCTGCTAGGGGAGCCAGCGTGCTTGCCGCTATTGCAGTTCGCTGCGCAGCAGCTCTGGGAGCATCGTGACAAGAAGAAACGGCTGTTGTTGCGCTCAGCTCACGAGCGCATCGGCGGCGTTGAAGGGGCTCTGGCGCGGCATGCCGATGGCGTGTTGGACGCACTCACCGCGACCGAGCTCGAGGTGGCCCGGCAACTGCTCTTGCGCCTGGTGACCCCGGCGCGAACCCGCAAGCCGATGTCCCGGCGTGACGCACTCGAGGGGCTGAGCGCTGACCAGCCAGCGATAGCAGAGCGGGTAGCAGCCAAGCTCATCGCTGCCCGTCTCATCACGGTTGGAAAGCGCCGTGGTGGTGCGCCAGAGGCCACGCTCGAGCTCGCTCACGAATCCCTGGTGCGTACCTGGCGCTCCTTGGCACGGTGGTTGGACGAGAGCCGGGAAGAGCACACGTTGCTAGCCGAAGCGGCGCAAGCTGCCGGCCTCTGGGACAAGCGTGGTCGCCGACCCGATGAGCTGTGGCG
>CAZRGL010000957.1:0-1756 GCA_964599485.1 uncultured Polyangiaceae bacterium | reverse complement strand
CGCGGCAAAGCGGACGCTGCCATCCGCTCATTGCGACAGCACGCCGCCCGCTTCCCGCGAGGCCGACTCAGCGAAGAACGCGAGAGCTTGCTCATCCAAGCACTGGTCGCCGCCGGCAAGCGAAACGAAGCCAAAAAACGCGCCGATCAATTCCGCAAAAAGTCACCTAAGAGCATGCTCCTGCCGGGCGTCAACTCGGTGCTGGAAAACCCGCCTCCCAAATAGTGACTGTTCATGAGCTGGCACCATCGTCGGTAGCGGACTGAGAGCTCGTTGTGGAACTGTTGGTGTTGTTGGTTGGTGTTGTTGTTGGTGGTGGACGCGGGCCGGGGCGGCGATGAGGCAAAGGGCGCGCCGTACAACCCACCGGCGCACAGCGGGTCGTCTTTGAGATCATTCGAGCAAGGGTTTTCACCCATCAAGCCTGCGGGATCTTCTGGGCGGCGTTGCTCCGGCGCGCCGCAACCAGCAATCGTTTGCGATCCGAGAAGACCAGCGATAAGGATCGCAGCGCAAGCTGGGCAAATGCTTCGCCGGGTGGAATCCTCGCAGCCCGTACAACGGCGTCGATGGTGCATGGCCAAGCGAGATATCCTCTCGATGCGCCCCGCGGTAGAGCCATGTGCGCGGCGCCAATTTCGAAATGCGTTTCGAATTTGCAGCAGCGGGAGGCAAAAAGCCCTCCTCTACGAGCCTTGCTGGTATGGGGAGTTTCAGCTCAGTGCTGGATCGTGGCGGGTTTGGGGCTGCCGTCGGCGTCGAAGCGCAATGCGTAGACACCTTTGGGGGTGGTTGCGAGCACCACGGCGAAGGTGCCGCGGCCTGCTAGGAGCATTCCGAGCAGGGTGCTTTCCTCTTGCACCTTGCCGTCTTTGATCAAGTCGTCGAACAGCACTTGATCGCCACCGCGCACGGCCAAGTTCACGCCAGTCGACCAGCGATAGCGCATGCCGCCGCGCTCGTCGGTCGAGGCCACGGCGAGGACCTTGCCTTTGAGATCGGTCCAGAACCGGTCGCGGATTTTGAAAGGCTCGAATTTGGGCGCGACGCCATCATGTACCTTGCAGCCAGCTGGCGTGCAGCGGTCCTGACCACCATAGCCGCTGGTGAGCACCGCCTCACCCGAGTGGCAGCTGAGCGCCCCAGAGATCCCCGGGATCTTGACCGGGCTGCTCCACTTGTCATTCTCGAAGAAGGTAAAGAACCCGCTGTGGACCCCGACGCCCACCACCATCGTGTTTGCGGCGCGGCAACCGAACACCTTGGCATTGGTCCAGTTGAGCTTGGCGATTTCGTGCAGCTTCGGTTTGTCGGTGATGGGCAAGTTCGCGTAGAGGAGCTTGGCGACGGTTTGGTCGCCATCTTTGTAGAGCGCTTGGACGATGAGCTTGCCCCAGAGCAGCCCCCAGCGGTGAAGCTGATAGGCTTTGCCGGGCGCGTGCTTCGGCCGCAGCGTGGTGGTCGTCAGTTTTGCGCCCGGTGCTGCTTGTTGCAGCAGCTTGAATTTGCCTCTCTTGCGATCGAGGGCGTAGCCCGTGATCGCGACGTAGCCGTTCTTGGCCACGTACGCCGACTGTGTGGTCAGCTCGGTGATCTTTTCTAAGGCGCCGTCGGACCGGAAGATCCCCGCGTCGCCCTTTCGACCGGCCAGCACCAAGGGGCTGGCGCCTTCGTCGACAGTGCCGCCGAGGCGGAGGCCGCTCTTTCCGGCCAGCGGGCCACCGTCGCGACCCAGTATGCCGACCGATTCGATGCC
>CAZRGL010000956.1:0-1769 GCA_964599485.1 uncultured Polyangiaceae bacterium | reverse complement strand
AGCTCGACCTCAGCGACACCCACCGTCTCGGAGAACTGGTGAGCCGCGTCGCTCCAGCGCTCATCGTCAACGCCGCCGCGTATACCAAAGTCGACGAGGCGGAACACGACCCCGAGCAGGCCGATCGGATCAATCAGCGCGCTGTGGCTGCGCTGGGGCGCGTCGCCCGGCAACAGCATGTGGGCTTGATTCACATCTCGACTGATTTCGTCTTCGATGGCAAGAGCACCCGGCCCTACCGCGAGGATGACTCCCCTGCCCCAGTCAACGCATACGGCCGCTCGAAGCTCGCTGGCGAGCTGGCTTTGCGGGATCTGGACGCCCCAGCAATCGTGCTGCGCACCGCCTGGGTCTACAGCTTGCGGCGCAAGAGCTTCGTATCGAGCATTCTGAAAAACGCGGCTGAGCGCAAGCTGTTGCGTGTCGTGTCCGATCAGGTTGGCAACCCCACCTTTTGCAGAGATCTGGCCCAGGCGATCGCTCTGCTTGCTCATCGCCTCGGCCCCGCTCCATTCGAAGCGCTACGAGCGGCGCGCGGAATCTACCATTTGGCGGGCAGCGCAGAGGCCTCCCGTCACGAGCTCGCCACCGAAGTCGTCGCCGCCCACCCTGACCCCAGCTGCCTAGCCGTGCAACGAATCGAGCCGATTGTGTCCAGTGAGTTGAAACAAGGCGCACCGCGGCCCCTTCGAACGGTGCTCGATTGCAGCAAGATTGAAGCGCGTTTCGGACTGCGCTTGCCGCATTGGCGCGACGGGTTGCGGCGCGCGCTCGCCGACCTGCTTTGATGGCACGACAATGACAACGGTTCTACTCGACTTGACACCGCTGGGCTCGACCTCACGCATGCACGGCATCGGTCGCTATGTGGGCGATTTGGCGCGCGGGCTGCACGGCCTCGAGGCTATGGGCGAGGCCGGACCGAACCAACCCACGCGCATGCGCATCGTGGGGATCGAGCAGCTGCCCTGGGTCGCGCCGGCCGTGCTCAGCACCGATTTGGGCCACTCCGTGCATCGCCTCGGCCAGCAGTCCACTCTGCTCTCGCATCCCGCCTGGGCATATCGCCAACGCCTCGGCTGTGCCCGCGCCGCCCGTCAAGCTGGCGCAGACTTGCTCCACACCGGTCATTCGGAAGCAACACCTTTGGGCCTGGGCTGCCCGCGCGTGACGACCTGCCACGACCTCATTCCGCTTCGCTTTGCCGAGCAGTACTTGACCTGGCGTGACGGCTGGGCACCAGGCAAGCGCCGACTCGATCAGCGGCGCTACGACAGCGCAGATCACATCATCGCCGTCAGTCGAGCGACTGCTGACGAGCTGATGGCACAGCTGGGCGTGAGCAGTGACAAGATCACGGTCGTGCACAACGGGGTCGATCTGTCGCGTTGGTCCGCAGAGCAGCAACCCGACGACGAGCAGCGTCGTAGGCGTTACCGAATCTGTCAGCATCATCCCTATCTCCTCTACGTGGGAGCCGCCGACTGGCGCAAAAATGCAGTGGGCATGTTGGCAGCGCTAGCGCGCGCTCGCTGTCAGCCCGCAGCGCGCGATTGCAAGCTGCTCTGGGCCGGCCAGCTGCAAGGCAGTCGTCTGCAAAACGTGCGCACCGTGGTGGAGGCGCTGGGGCTGACCGAGGCGGTCGACCTATTGGGTTATGTTCCTGACGAGGATCTCGGTGCGCTGTACCGCGGCGCGGTGGCAAAGCTGTTCCTGTCGCGCGCGGAAGGTTTTGGTTATCCCGTGGTGGAAGCCATGGCGGCGGGCTG
>CAZRGL010000955.1:0-1781 GCA_964599485.1 uncultured Polyangiaceae bacterium | reverse complement strand
TTAGGACCCCGTTGACGAAGGCAAGCAAGGGCAAGCGCTGCTGGCCTGTTCCTCACGCGCCCGGTCACGCCCACGCTCACGCCCCGGTCACGACCACGCGCACCCAACTCCGCGCACGCTGCTAGTCTGCCTCGCAAGCCGACGCGAGCGCTGGCTCCAAATCGGGGAAGCGAAAGCGATAGCCGAGCTCGCGGACGCGCTTCGGCTCGACTTGCAAGCTGCCGAGGATCGGCTCGGCGCCTTGGCCGAAGCGCAAACGCAAAGCTGCCGCCGGAACGGCCATGACGGGTCGTGCGAGCACCCGGCCCATGGTGCGCGCGAGCTGTGCGGCGGTTGCTGGATTGGGCGCAACCACGTTGAGGGGACCGCTCAATTGCTCGTCATCGAGAGCGAAGAGCACCATGGCAACGACATCATCGATGTGGACCCAAGAGATGAGGTTGTCGCCGAGCGGACCGGCCACGCCTACACCCAACGGCAAACGCATCGCGCTGAGCGCGCCGCCGCCCGCACCCAGCACCACCCCGAAACGCAACTGCACGCTTCGAACCCCGTGCTCCTCGACGCGGCGGGCCGCTTTTTCCCAGCGACCGCACACGCCCGCTAGAAAGTCGCTCCCCTGGCTGCTGTCCTCGCTGACCTTCTCGCCGGGCCGATGCGAGCCGTAATAGCCGATGGCCGAAGCGCTCACGAGCACGGTCGGCCCCCTGCCCTCTCGCTCGGCGTCCGCTCTGAGCTTGCCAATGGCCTCGACCAGCAACTCGGTGGTTGTCGCGCGGCTGCTGTCGATGCGTCGCTTGTAGGCCGTGGTCCAGCGTGCGGCGACCGGCGCTCCCGCCAAGTGCACGACCGCATCGGCGCCAGCCAGGTGCTCTGTCCAGCCGCCAAGCGCGCTCGGATCCCAGCTCGCAAGCTGGACTCTGGCGGGCACATCCTTGCGCACCCGGGCAGGATTGCGTGACAACACCGTCACCTCGTCGCCGCGCCCCACCAGCGCTGTCGCCAGAGCGCCACCGACGAATCCGCTGCCACCAGTAATCACGATGCGCATAGCCGGCTTGGATACTGGCGGCGCAGGATTGGCACGTCATCTGCAATCGTGAGCAGGTGGGCGAGGACACCGAATACTAGGGCAGGAGCCGATCGAATGAAGAATCAGAACAAATTCAACACCTTCCGCACTCAAGACGACAGCTCTGAGGAAATAACGGTGGGTGGTGAAAGTTTCACTCATTCTGGATTTTTCCACTCAGTCCTCTCACCGGGTCTTTCGGCCGCCATCAAAATGGCTGCTGCCGTGGTCGCCAGCGGGCTGCTGGCCGGTGCCTGCGCCGCTCCAACGGACGGTGACATCAACATCATCGGCAACCAACCAGGTGACTACTGCGAGAGCGTGACGGACTGCCTCAGCCGGGTGTGCGAGGACAACCAGTGCAAAGCCTCGAGCTGCTTCGACGGCGTCTCGAACGGCGACGAAACTGGTCTGGACTGCGGCGGCCCCAATTGTGATGCGTGCGGCTCGGGCTGGAGCTGCAATGAAGACGAAGACTGCCTCAACAACAACTGCGACAACGGACTTTGCGTGGCGGCCAGCTGCGACGACGGCCTAGCCAACGGCAACGAGACCGGCGTCGACTGTGGCGGCTCTTGTGACCCCTGCCCGGACGGCAACACCTGCGGCAGCGATGCTGATTGGGGAGGCGGGATCTGCGAAAACGGTGTGTGCGTAACAGCCTCCTGCAACGACGGGAGCCTCAATCAAGACGAGACCGATGCCGACT
>CAZRGL010000954.1:0-1782 GCA_964599485.1 uncultured Polyangiaceae bacterium | reverse complement strand
TTCTCTACGCAACGAACGGAAGCAATCAGTCCGCCCCCGAGCTGTGGATGCGTGTCCTTCACGACAATGACAAGACCGGCGCGGACGGAGCCAACGAAGTCCTCGCCACGAGCAGCGCTTTTTCGGACATGGAAGGAGGCAGCTCCGATCTCATGGCGGCCTTTGCGATCGTTCCAAACGGCGCAAACCCAAAGATCGACTATTTCGCCGCCTATCCCGACGCCAACGGCAATTTCCAAGAGGTCTACTACCGCTACGAAGGCAAGCCGGGAACGCCGCAAAAGCTCACCAAGAGCGCGCTCACCCTGAGCAGCGATGACGTCTTCCCGCGAGCCATGATCCACTTCGAAGGCTCGTCCTACATCTTTTTGGGCGAGTTCGGCTCGCCCGGACGCCAATACGTCCTCAATCCGATCAGCACCGGCACGCAGGAAGCGAGAATACTGGGCGACGCCAACACCATGTTGCTGGGTGCCATCATGCGCCCCGACGGCTTCAACATCGCTGCGGCTCAGATCGGTGTCTCGAGCGCCGACTTGCTCGTCGAACAGCTCGACGCAGGTGAAGTGGCCACCGTGCTCTTCGAAAACCTCGACGTGGTCGCCAGCTACCAGAGCGTCGAAGAGCTCCCCGTTGGCGACTCCGCTCAGAGCTGGAGTGAAGACGTATTCATGCTCGTTGGCGGGACGGTCGCCTCGCCCGACCTGCTGACCTTCGTCTTCTTCGACGCCCTCGGTCAAGCACACGGCGTCCAGACCATGCCGTTCACGAGCATGGTCTCCTCAGCCCAGGAAAAGCGGGTCAGAATCAAACATGTAGCGGTGATCAACCGCGACAACTTCTTCCCGGTCATCGGGGGAGACTTGCACGTGGTTTGGACCGAAGAGCACCACCTGGGCGACCCAAACAAGCCTTTCCAGGTCATGTACTACGATCTGCTCAACTGCTACGTGGCGCAGGATTGACGCGCGCGGCTGCGAGCGACAACCTGACCGGCAGGCCACCTTGCCGAATCGACCAGCCGGCCCGCTCCGATGCTATCTCTAACCAGCCCCGCCCTCGACACGCCCGAGCTGCATGCCTTGATGCAACGGCGCGTGGCCCTGGTGGGCAAGGTCCTGATGGCGGTGTTTGCGGTACCCATGGGGCTCGAGGCGATCTACGCGATCAGCCAAGACCGCATCGCGACGCTGCTCGAGCCACGCATGGTTCTGGGCAGCTTGGCTTTGGTGTTCGCGTTGGTGCAATGGCTGAGCTGCCGCAGCGGAAAACGCTCGCGCCGTTTCGCTGAGACGGTCGAGGCGTGCGGCTTCTTGGGGGCCGCCATCTTGGTGACGTTGATGGGCCGCTTCATCAACGTCGAAGCCCTGCGCGCTGTCTCGATCAGGATGGGCGGCGCACTTCCGACGGGAGCAGCGCTATCCGAGCTGACGACCGCGATCCAGACCGCCGTGACCGTCACCATCATGCTGGGACTGACGTTCGCTTGCGCGCTGCGTGCGGCGCTCATTCCCTACACGGCGCGCCGGACTTTCGTCATCAACTGCTTGGTGTTCGTACCGTTGTTCTTGGTCACCGCGCTGGGCTTGGTCCCTTTCGAAGGAGACCGGCTCATCCGCGAGCACACCACCGCAGCGCAGAAGGTCCCCCTGTGCGTAGCCGTCACGGTGTGGTGGAGCATGGCCGTGGCGGTGACCACCATCATCAGCAAGGTGATCTACAGCCTGCGTCGTGACGCGCGCGAGGCCATGCAGCTGGGACAATACACCCTCGAACGCAAGC
>CAZRGL010000953.1:0-1784 GCA_964599485.1 uncultured Polyangiaceae bacterium | reverse complement strand
GTAGCGGTGCTCGTTGCTGTTTCGGTCCAGACGGCGCATGGTTCGGAGCCTGCTGCGACGCTGGACGCGTCTGGTGAGCCTATCGTGGTGCGCCACCCCCCATCATCGGTACGGTTGCCGCTGGTGCTCGGAGGCTTGGGCATCACAGCCGCAGCCTATGGCGCGTCGGCTTTGGCCGCGACCACATGGGATGATGTTCCAGGGGCAGATGCGATGCTCGTGCCGGTGGCTGGTCCCTGGATCTCGTTGGCGCAAAACGACTGCGCGCCCGACGACCCGGATTGTGGTGCCATCCTCTACCTTCGCGGGATCCTCCTGGTGCTCGATGGTTTGGTCCAATTGGGTGGTTTGGGTATTGCAGCCGAGGGTTTCTTCATGACGACCGAGGCGACCGCCCCACCAAAGAAGGCCTCATGGCAACTGACGCCCATCGTGTCAGCGCCTAGTGCGACCGGATTGGGAATGACCGGGTTGAGTCTGACCGGGACGTTCTGAGGAGCTGAGAGCTGCCCACTTGTCCGTGGTGAAGTGAGAATTCACCACATGAGCGGTTCGCATTCGCGTTGGCGTTGCTAGTCGCTCGTTCTTTCTCTCCGGTCGGGGCCGAGGCGCCCGTACAGGTGGATGGTCCACATCAGGGCCAGTAGGCCCACCAGGGTCAAGCAGGCTCCGGGGAACGACTTGGTCGCTCCGACCCAGGCTAGCCCTGCGATGGCGACACTGGCCGACACGCCCATCGAGAGTGTGAGGTTGGCATGCCGCTTGGCCGCCGCCAGCAGTGGTTTGCCCGTTACGCGTTGGGCTGTCTTCAGCTTGCTCATGGCCTGTGGGCACCCTGCTTGACGACGTGCAGCACGAAGTCGGTCACGTCGCGGTCGAGCGTCTTTTCGGCCGTCAAAGCAGTGGCTGAGTGCTTACCACCGATGTCGAACTTGTAATTGTCCTGGTAGAGCAGCAGCACGATGTCGGACTTGTTGGGACGAAACAGTCTCAGCTTGCTGCCAATGTCGCGCTTTGGGAGCGCCTTGGCTAGCTTGGTGGCTTCGTCCTCGGTGATGTAGGCGATGCCGTAGGGGCTCGAGGGAACCGAGAAGTCCTCGCGCAAGCTGTCGCCGCCCTCGAGCTTGAAGGTACGTCCCGGTCTGGGATTGACCCCATTTTGAGTCAGGGCCTTCTCGATGATGGCTTGGGCGCGGCGCTGCTCGAGCGTGCGCATCATGGAGACGGCCGAGGAAGGCTCGCCGCAGCCAGCAGCAAAGACGAGGACCGCGACAACGCCGAGCAAGAGCTTGAGAAAGGTTCGATTCACGCCTTGCATCCTAACGCAGCCTTGCGCGTTCGGCACCGCTGAGGTGGCCACTTTCCTTCTTCAGCGCACTAGCCACCACGGCGCCTCAGCGCTAAACCATCAACCGATGAATCGGTTTGGCGGTTGGGCGATGGTGCTGGCGTTGAGCGCGGTGGCCGTTTCGCAGAGCAGTTGCACGCGAAAAGTGTCGATGCCGGAGCCCGAAGCCGTGCTCGACGCATATGCGGCTGCGCTCGCTCGAGGCGATACCGAAGCGGTCTGGGCTCTGATGAGCGATGAGAGCAAGCGCGCCATGTCGAAGCAGGAGCTGGCCAAGATCATCGCGGACCAGAAAAGCGAGCTGGTCGAGCAAGCCAAAGGCCTGACCGCTGTCGAGCGGGTGGTGCGAACCCGGGCCCGCATTCGCTACGACGATGGGGAAGTCGTCACGCTCGATTTGGAAGAGGGCAGTTTTCGGGTGGCCGCTGCCGATGCG
>CAZRGL010000952.1:0-1801 GCA_964599485.1 uncultured Polyangiaceae bacterium | reverse complement strand
ACGCCCAACGATCCAACCTGGCGTTGTGTGAAGCCAACCTGTCAGGACTTCGGAGCGGACAACCCAGCACTGGTGAGCCCGAAGGTCAGTTGGTACCGCAAGGTCGTCGACGACGCGGTCGACAAGGATCTGGTGTGCAATGATGGCTGTCCCTACACCTACTACGTGCGCGAGGGCATCGGCGCGCAGCGCGACAACTGGTTGATCTTCTTCAAAGGTGGCAGCTTGTGCGCCAGCGACGAGAGCTGCGCCGCCCGCTGGTTCGAGAAGCGCACCTACATGACGCAGAAGGGCGTGAGCTTCAGCCCAACAAGCACCAACGCGAACAAGCAGGACAGCGAGGATTGGGGGATGCTTTCGAGGCACGAAGAAAACGCCTTCAAGGACTGGACGCACGTCTACCTCCACTATTGCTCCTCCGACCTCTTTGCCGGCGATACCCTGGCTGACGCCGACAATCTCGGGCTCTACTTTCGGGGCGCCGCCATCACCAATGCCGTGGTGGCCGAGCTGATGACTGGCATCGATCCAGCGCTACCAAAGCTCGCGGAAGCCAAGAACGTTCTCATCACCGGTGGCTCCGCCGGCGCCGGCGCAGCCCGTCTGCAGATGGACCGCATGGCCACCACCATCTGGCAGGGACAGAATGGGGCCAAAGCGGTCATCAAGGGTTTCCCCGACGCAGCTTTCAGTCCGGCGATCAAACCGGCGAGCTGGGTCGTGACGCCGTCACATTGGGAGCCGGTGCTCGATGAGGATTGTGCAGCAGTCCACGGGGCGAACAACACCGAGCACCTCTGCCTCGACGGGATCCACGTCGTCAACGGCAAAGGCACCGCCAAAGGTCCTGACATCGATGACGGGCACCTCAAGACCGTCGATAGCGTGTTCGTGTTCATGGATCAGTACGACGGCAACGCACTGTCCGGCAATGGGGTCGTGGGCGAATGCCATGCCGTCGAATGCGCCGAAATGGACGGGTGTCCTGCGGGGCAAGAATGCGTGTTCGGGATCTGCTACCAGCCGCAGAGCTGTGAGCCGGAGCTATGTCAGCAGGAGCCCTGCTACGGCAAGAACAAGACCCCCGCTTGTCTCGAACAGCAAGCCACTCACCAAGCCAAGTGCAGTGTCGACGGCGACTGCCAGCAGGGTGAGATTTGCACGGCAGGCTTCTGCCGCTATCCGATCGACGTCGACTGCAACACCGATCCCGAGGCGATTTGTGAAACAGACAAGGGCTTCGACTGTGGCTTCGACGGCGTCTGCTACAAAGCCGCCGACAAGACTGACGATTGCCCCAAGCCCCGCTACGAGTACATCGGCGATCTCAATCAATGTCGCGAGCTGCCTGGTTGCAACGAGGCCAAGCCTTGTCCTGGTGGCTACGTCTGCACCCCCCGCAAGATCACCGCGTTCGGACAGACCTTCGCGTGGGGCGTGCGCCAAGCATTCGCCGATCCTCTGGTCAGCGGCGCCTACTTGCCGACGATGTCCACTCACACCGCTGCCGCCTCTCACAAGTACTTCATCAATGCATTCGGACCAGGCGAGAGCTTGGCTGCAGTGCTGGGACGCTGGTTCCACGAATCACCTGGGATCTATAAGCGCATCAAGCCGCCCGTCACCTTGCGCTATCCGCGACGCGCGGCTGACCTGTTCGACGACGCCAAGAACATGAGCTTCGCGGCCTTCCCTGGCGCACAGAAGTTCTCGAATTGCAGCAACGGCACCGACAAGAAGGGTGCCAAGGTTTTCGTGCTGTGCGGCGCCAACCAGAGCTGTGACCCCACCAAGACCCACC
>CAZRGL010000951.1:0-1814 GCA_964599485.1 uncultured Polyangiaceae bacterium | reverse complement strand
CGTAGAGCGCGCGGTCCTGGTAGTAGACCTCGGTGAGATTGACGATGTTGGGCCAGAAATGGAGCTTCCGCCACTTCGCGACGAGCTGCCGGATCTCGTCGGCAGTGCCATCAGGAACATGGGGTAAGGAGGTAGCGGCCGCCCGCGCTTCGGCGCCATCGATAACGGCACGCAGGTGGTCAATGCCATACGCTGCGCCGCTGTCGACGTCATAGGCCACTTGCAGGAATATGGTTGGCAGCCGGCCGGTGACTGGGTGTCGCGCCTCGCCATCCAGGACGGTGGTGACACCCTTCTGAGGCTCGAGTGGCTCATCGGGCTGGCAGCCCAACGAGACGAATAGCAAACAGGCCATCGCCGCCACGATCAGATTCGACGGCTGGGCGAAGGCGATGTGCAAAGAATCGAACATGGCCAATACCTCCTTCAGGTTCTATTTGAAGGTGGGCATGCAGGCGTCGCTGCGCCATGACCGCAGCTGCCAAGTTATGTGCATTTGCGGCCACGTTCCGCGCGGGCGCGGCGTGACTCGGTGCGGTGCTGGGTGGGGCTGTTCCCGGTCCACCTGCGAAAGGCCCGGTGAAAGGCGCTGGTCTCAGAGTAGCCGAGCAAGAAAGCCACTTCACCGATGGCGCGGTCGCCTTGGTCGAGGTAGCCGATGGCCAGCTCGCGCCGCAGCTCGTCTACGAGAGCCTTGAAGGTGATCGAGCGCTCCGCCAGACGACGGTGCAGGGTGCGGGAGCTAACCCCGAGCCGTTGGGCAATGGGCTCGACGCCGGGGTTACCGCCGCACAACTCCTTGGCCACGGCGGCGCGCACCTCGTCGACGAAGCTCCCCTGTTGCGGTAGCCGCTGCAGCAGATCTTCCGCATGACGGTCCAACACGGCCAACAGCCCTGGATCAGCGCCGGATGTTGGGGCGGCCAGATCAGCTTGGTGGATCCGCAGAGCGTACATGCTTGCTGAGAAGGAGATCTTCGATCGGAAGATCCGTCGGTGCTCGCCTTCGTCCGCCGGTGGTCCGTGGACAAAGCGCACCTCGAGCGGCGCCCAGTCGTGATCGCCAGAGGCGCGTATGCCAACCACAAAGGACGCCAAGATGAGCTCGGGGATCGCGCGTGGTATCAGGGGGGGCATGTCGACCCGCAGCGTCGCAACCGGCCCGGCGCCGACCTCGAGGGCGAGCGCGATACCATCATGCAGCAAGCGGAAGTAGCGACAAGCGCGCTGCAGAGAATCTCCTAGGGTTGGCGCTGCGTGCAGGCAGTAATCGAAGAGCCCCGCGCTGCCCCTCGAGCGACGCTCCGCCATGTGGAGTCCGAGATTAGGATCCCCGGTGACTCGCAGCGCTTCTTCCCACAGGGCGCCTGCTTTCGGAGCGGCAACGCGTCCGTCTGGATCGGTGAAGATCTCCGGAGCGATCCCCGCGGCCTGCAAGATCGCGTCAGGCTCGACGCCGGCCGCTTCGATCTGCCCAAGGACTTTTCGAAGCCCCACCACGGAAACAGTTCCTGGCCACTCGGGTATCGTACTGCAACCGGCTTAGATCCGTCCGCCACTATTGGGGGCCACAGTGACTAAGGGGCCACAGTGATTAACGAGCACACCCGTCCGGGAGTAGTTTTGTGGGGCAAGTCGGGACAACGGCCGTTCCGCGGCGGCACACCAGCACACCGGCGCACCTGAGCACACCCGTCCGGGAGTAGTTTTGTAGGGCAAGTCGGGACAACGGCCGCTGGGCGGGCTTGATGCTTACCGGCGGCGCACCTGAACAAACCGCGCAACTGAGGAATGCGTCGTGGCGATGTATAGGT
>CAZRGL010000950.1:0-1826 GCA_964599485.1 uncultured Polyangiaceae bacterium | reverse complement strand
GGATGGCGGACGGGTTGCCGTTTCGCTACTTCTTCGTCTCGCGCGATGGCTCGTTGGCCTACAGCCGCGTTGAAGAGGTGGACATTGGTGCACCGGTCATGACCCTCGAGCCCGGGTTTGCGGTTGCTGTTGTCGAGCAGCGTACGCTCGGCAGTCAGGCCTACGGGCGCACCAACCGCGGCCTGTGGCTGCCCATGCGCGACTTGGGCCCCGCCCGATCGTTCGCTTTCCGCGGCGAAGAGATCGATCCGGCGCTTACCACGAAGCTCATCCCTTTTGCATGGGTGGTGGTCGACCGCGCACCATTGTACCGGCGGACGACAGGCGGGCGCAGCTTCGTCGCCACCGGTGAGCGGCGCACCCGCTTTCAGAAAGTCGCTTTCTTCGAGGAGCAAAAGGGCTTCGGTCGACGGTATTCGCGCATCGACGAGCAGCGTTGGATTCGGAGCGATGACATTCGGCATCCAACCCTGGCGCCGCCGCCTGCCGAGCCTGGCATCCAACACGGTGAGCGGTGGATCGACATCGAGCTGGCAAGCCAGACCCTGATTGCATACGAGGGCAAGAGCCCCGTGTTCGCGACGCTCGTTTCGACTGGAAAAGGCAAGCGGCCGGGCCACCCCTTCGAGACCCCGAAGGGGCTACACCGCGTGTGGGTCAAGCTCGTCACTTCGGTCATGGATAACCTCGAGAACGATTCCGCTTCGCGGTACTGGCGCATCGAGGACGTCCCTTACGTACAGTATTTCGCCAAAGCCGTGGGCCTTCACGCAGCGTTTTGGCACCGTTCCTTTGGTCACGTCCGCAGCCACGGTTGTGTCAACCTCGCACCCTTGGATGCAGCCCGCTTGTTCTCTTGGACGGGCCCCCGGGTGCCTGCAGGCTGGACCGCTGCACTGCCGACAACTTTCGACAAGGGCACCTTGATTCGAGTTCGTTGAGGCACGTGAGGGCTTCGTCGCCACCGAAGCTGACGCACGTCAGAGCGCAACCGTGATCGACATATTCCTACGAGAGCCCTAAGGTCTGGCCAGCCATGAGTGTCCTATCTGCTGTTCGCGACATCGGAAGGCTGCGCCAAATCTACGTGGTTCTGGTTCGGCACGGTTTCGCCGACCTTGCCCAGCGGCTGGGCTTTGGTAGCAAGACTGGCAAAGAGCCTGCCAAAGGTGATGGCCAAGACGCCATCATCAAGGACAGCGACGCAGAGCGTGGTGAAAAAGAAAAGCGCAAGATCTCGATGGCCGAGCGCGTGCGCATGGTGGCCATGGATTTGGGTCCCTCGTTCGTCAAGCTAGGCCAAATCGCCTCGACCCGTCCCGACATCCTTCCCGAGGAATGGATAGTCGAGCTCAAGAAGTTGCAAGACGAAGTCAATCCGCTTGATTTCGAGGAGATCAAAAAGGTCGTCGAGGGCTCACTCGGGGCCCCACTCGAGGACGTTTTCGAGAGCTTCGAGGAGCAGCCGTTGGCCGCGGCCTCGATCGCACAAGTCCATCGGGCCGAGCTGCGCCATGACGATGGCCCGAAGAGTGTTTGCGTCAAGGTGCAGCGCCCCAACATTGCTGGGACCGTCGCGCGCGACGTGGAGTTGCTTCATACGCTGGCGCGTTTTGTGGAACGCAGCATTCCCGAGTCACACATCTATCAGCCTTGTGCATTGGTCAATCAATTCGATACAGCCATCACCACCGAGCTCGATTTCAGCCTCGAAGCCGATCACGCCAAGCGCTTCGCCGACAACTTCAACGGTCATGCGCACGCGCTGTTCCCCAAGATCTTCAAGCAAGCGTCCACCAAGCGCGTGCTCACCATGGAGTTTCTGG
>CAZRGL010000949.1:0-1827 GCA_964599485.1 uncultured Polyangiaceae bacterium | reverse complement strand
CCTGTCACTCGGCTTGTCATTCGGCTTGCCACGACGCCTGTCACTCGGCTTGTCACTCGGCCTGCGCTTGCCATTCGGCTTGCCATTCAGCCTGCGTTTCTTCTTGTGCGGGGAGCTTTTGATGGTCGCCGCAGCAACAAGCACGACCGTTGCCAATAGCGCAAAAGCTCGGCCCGTGGCGACGACAGACGAGCTGCTCGAGCGCATCGCGTGCTTCGTGAAGAGCACCCGGGTGGCGGTCTTCGTGCGCCGGGTCGACAAGCTGCTGTTGATCCGGCCCGACAAGACCCTGGCGATCAACGAAAGCGCGGTCGAAATACTCGAGGCGCTGTATCGACCCCGCGCTGGCGAGCCGGCCAAAGCGCTATCGAAGCTCGCCAAGCGGCTGAAGGTGGACTTCGCCCGTCTGGTGGCCGACAGCTGGGACTTGCTCGAGACGGTGGGAGCGATTCTGAACGAAGATTTCGGGCCGCGACCGATGCTGCGTCGGGGGTATTTCGATCCCGACATGGTGCGCTTTCCTACGCTGGCCGAAATTGCGCTGACCTACGGTTGCCAAAATCGCTGCCAGTTTTGCTACGCGTCGAGCCCCTACCGAGTCGACGAGCACGAGCCGCTCGACACTGCGCAAGTCAAGCTGCTGATGGACAAGATCTTCCACGAAGCACACGTGCCCTCGCTGAGCTTCACGGGTGGCGAAGCGACGTTGCGCAAAGACTTGCCCGAGCTCATCAGTCATGGCGAGCAACTCGGTTTCCGGGTCAACCTGATCACCAACGGCATCCGTCTGGCAAGCAGACGCTATGCGCGGCGCTTGGCTGATGCGGGTCTGGCTTCGGCCCAGGTGTCTATCGAGGCGGGCCACGCGAAGCTGCACGACCAGATCGTTGGACGCAAAGGTGCGTTCGACAAGACGGTCGCCGGCGTGCGCAATCTCAAGCGCCTCGGCCTGCATGTGCACACCAATACGACGCTCTGCGGTCCCAATATGGGAGCCGCTGTCGACGTGATTCGCTTCGTCGCCCGTGAGCTCGAGAGCGAAGTGCTCAGCATGAACATGTTGATCCGCACAGGCGAGGCCCTCAGCGAGCAGGCGCTGGACGTGCGCTACGAGCAGGTGGCTGAGCAGATCGGGGGACTGCTGCAAACAGCGGAGCAAGAAGGCATCAAGTTGGTGTGGTACTCGCCCATCCCATACTGCATCTTCAATCCGGTGCTCCATGGCCTCGGGGCCAAGTCCTGCGCTTGTGTCGACGGCATTCTGAGTATCAATCCGGCCGGAGAGGTGCTGCCTTGTTCATCGTTCGAAACGGGCATCGGCTCGTTGCTCGACCAGTCATTCGAGGAGATCTACCAGAGCCGCGCGGCGCGCTACTGGCGTGAAAAGCAGTTTGTCCCTCCGGTTTGCAAGGACTGCCCCGACGTCGACGTGTGTGCTGGGGCATGCCCGCTGTACTGGGACGCTGCCGGTAGTTTTGCGGAAATTCCCCGGGCTCGATCTGACGACGAATCGGATCGCGCCGCTTGGTTACGCGATCGGCAAGAGGGGCGCTCGTATGGGGTCGGGGTATCGACTCAGGCTGATGATCGCCATCATTTGAGGGTCTTGTAATGGCGCGGCTGAAGGATTTTCACGAGTACCTGGAGTCACGTCGCGACGTGATGCTGAAGATCGGCCAGCGCCTGAGCGCGGTGCAGCAGAAGTTCGAGGCGTTTTTTGGCCAGGTCTGCCAGGTTCGAGACAGTGAGCTGAATCAGCTCACGCGCCATATCGTGGCCGCTCGCCGCAAGCTCGATACGGAGCTCAACAAGCAGCTCGCCGCGGCG
>CAZRGL010000948.1:0-1842 GCA_964599485.1 uncultured Polyangiaceae bacterium | reverse complement strand
GTCTGATGCTCGACTATGGCCTCGGTGGAAACAAGCGACACGACCCGGTCGGCCGCTTGCGTGATCCCATCGTGGCCCTCGAAGAGGGCAACGCGGAGCTGCTGCTGGGCTGGACCTACCTCGACTTGGGGCTGCGGCGAGTCGGCACACCGAGCTACTTCACTCTGGAGCTCGACGGTCCACTCAGCCACCGCGTGTTGCCGCCGCTGCAACCCTAGCTTGACCGCACAACTTGTATACTTGCGGCCATGCAGGGGACAACGAGCTTTCGAAGGGTGGCACTGGTCATCGCGGTTGCGCTGGTGGGATGGGTCGGCGGCTGTGAGGAAGAGAAGGCGGCGTCCGACCCGATGGCAGCGCTCTTGGTCGGGCTGCCAGAGTCGCAGCAGACCTGCTCCAGCAAGCTCGACATCACTGGTAAGGTCGTGCTTTCGCTCACCTACTCGGGGCTGCACCTCGGCACTGAGCGCCGCAAGTTGATGGCGCTGCCAACACAGGCGCGTGAAAAAGGCTGGGGCGCCGAGCACAAACGCACCGGTTCGGCCGACCTCTACCTGAAGACGCTCGCCGAGGCGCTGCAATCGAAGACCAAAACAGGCTCCGCCCAATCAGCACGGCGCGAGGCGGTGTTGTTCTTCGACGGAGCGGGCGCGATGGTCACCTACCGCATGTTGGCCGAGGTGCTCTATACGCTCGGCAAGTCGAACGTCACCAGCTTTCAGCTCGTGGTGCGTGGACGCGACGGCAGACATTGCGGACGACGCTATGTCATACGCGAACCGGCGGGTTGCCCTCCGAAAGACTACGTGTGGGGACGGCAATTGGGTGTGCATTTGCTCAAGTATGGTTTCGAGCTCAGCGGCCATTGGCGACCTGGAACGGTCGGCTCCTTTCAAACGCTCGGCAAAGCGACGCCCACTCGGCCACCTCAGTCGCCGACGCCGCGAGTGACCTGCAAAGCACGTCTCGTCAGTGGCGGCGGAGTTGCCAACGCGGCAATGGTGGTAGCGCGCATGCGTGGTCGTTTTCGAGCCTGTTACAAGCAAGCGGTGTTGCGGGACAAGAAGGCCCGCGGAACGGTCGAGTTGGTCGCCAAGATCGGAAGCAACGGCGAGGTTGTCGGTGTGACTGCTGGGAAAAGCAAGCTCGTCAGTCCGCAGAAGTGTTTCAAAGCGGTGGTTCGCGGTGGCAGCTTTGCGCCTCCCACGGCAGCAAGCGCCAAAGTTGTACTGCAGCTCGAGTGCTTCCCGCAGGACGACGGCGAGGCGAAGAAGAAGTCGCGCTCTGCGTCGAAGTCGTCGCCGCCCGCAATGACTTCGGCGGAAAAAGCCAAACGCGATGCGAAGGCAAAGGAAATCGCAGCGGCGCTGGCGGAGCTGGATGCGAGGCCCGTGCCCGGCTGCGCTGAACAAAAGGAGTGGCTCAAACGCGCTTCCTACGCTGTCGGGACAGGTTGTTCGGACAACAAGCACGGCGCAGCAGTCCTGGGCGACAACGAAGCGCGCGCAAAAGCATCGATTCCCCCATTGCGTGAGTGCGTGAAGTCGGTCTTGCAGCGCATGATCGACAAACCCCTGACCGCCGGGAACGAGCCGCTGCCCCGGGTTCACAAAGACGTCGTGGTCGTCGTGTCTGCTCACCCCGGCGCGGCCTACCAGAGCATCATCGACATGCTCGACGGCCTGCAGGGAGAGCAAGCTCCGCTAGCCCAGCACGTCTATTTCGCCGCACCTCGCTAGCCGCGACCGCCCGCACCGAGTCCGCGTTCCGCGTCCGGGTCCGATTCCGCGTCCGGGTCCGCGTCCGGGTCCGATTCCGCGTCCGGGTCCGATTCGGCGTGCG
>CAZRGL010000947.1:0-1866 GCA_964599485.1 uncultured Polyangiaceae bacterium | reverse complement strand
TGAGGCGCGCAATGCCGAAATCGAGCACTTTGATTTGCTCGAAACGCCCCTCAGGCAAGTACAGGTTGCTGGGCTTGATGTCCCGATGCACGACGCCTGCCTCGTGAGCCACGCCGAGGGCTTGCGCCACGAGCCGCGCCATGTGCACCGCTTCGTTCACAGTTGGCTGCCGCAGCTGAAGCAGCTCGTCGAGAGCGAGCCCGTTGAGCCACTCCATGGCGATGAATGGCAATCCAGGCCGCACCAAGCCGTGGCCTAGGTAACCAACGATATGAGGGTGCGACAGCTCGCTCAGAACCTGCACCTCACGTTCGAAACGTCGCATCGCCGAGCTACCCGGAACGTCGAGCAGCTTGATGGCTACCCGCTCACCACTGAGCTGATCGCGGGCGCGAAAGACCTGCGCCATCCCACCAGCGCCAGCGCGCTTGTCGAGCAAATAGCGCCCATCGATGAGGTCCCCGACTTGCACCGCGCGAGTGTTGCCTGCCAGCCCATCGCCCGTCAACAGATGCGCTACGCTTGGTTGACTCATGACCATCAGTGACCGGGAAAAGTGGAACCAGCGCTACCGCGAAAAAACCGATGAACCGTGTAGGCCCAATCGTTGGCTGCTGACGCTGGACGCACTGCTGCCGCAAAGCGGTCGCGCGCTCGATCTTGCTGGCGGCTCGGGCAGCAACGCGCTGTGGCTGGCCGCCCGCGGTTTGGACGTGACGTTGGTCGATGTGGCCGAAGCAGGACTTGCCATCGCGCAGCACAGGGCACGCGAACAGCAGCTCAGCATCGCGACTCAGGCGCTGGATCTGAGCCGCAATCCGCTACCGCGCGGCCCCTGGGACTTGGTGACGTGCTTCTGTTACTTGCAGCGCTCGCTTTTCGGCCCCGTTTTCGAGGAGCTCGCGCCAGGCGGACTGCTCGTCATGCTGCACCCAACCCTGACCAACTTGCAGCGACACGCACGCCCACCACGTCGCTTTCTGCTGGCCCCGGGCGAGCTCGGCGAGCTGGCGAACAAGTGCGGGCTGCAAATCATCCAGCTGTCAGAAGACTGGTCCGAGCAAGGGAGGCATGAAGCGCGACTCAGGGCGCAAAAACCCGCGAGTTGTTGATGGCAGCCACCACGTCGTCTAACAAGACCCCGATGCGACGCTCACGACTGGTTCTGTTGATGCTGGGCCTCAGCCTGCTATTCGCTTGCGCCAAGCCCCCACCGCCGCCGCCGCCGCCGCCGCCGCCGCCGGCCCCGCCCCCCCCCCCACCGCCCCCCCCCCCCCCCCCGAACGAGAAGAACACCAACAGCCCCCGCGTCGAGTTCGAGAGCAGCAGTGACAAGCTGCTCGCACAATCTCTCCCTGTGCTCGATCAGGTGGCCAAGATCCTCATCGACAAGCCCCACATCCTGCTCATCGAGATCCATGGGCACACCGACTTTCGCGGCGACCACCAACAGAACATGGACCTGTCGCTGCGACGGGCTGCTTCCGTGCGGCTCTACCTGATCAGCAAAGGCATCGACGGGGCCCGGCTCATCGCCCGCGGATTCGGACGCACCATGCCGATCGACAACAACGCCACACCCCAAGGCCGTGACCGCAATCGCCGCGTGGAGTTCCGGGTGATCAAACAGGCCCCATAGGCCTACGTCTTTACCCCCGCTCGCACCGAGTCCGCGTCGGCGTCCGAGTCGGCGTCCGCGTCCGAGTCCGGGGCCGCGTCCGAGTCCGGGGCCGGGGCAGGGTTCGGGAAACCGAATGGCCGTAGGGGCATCTCGGGCGGTTTACCCCCGCCCGCTCCTGATGCCCTCCCCTATCTCGAGACGGGCTCAAAACCTCGCCGCTACTAACGAAATACCCTTAGCCAAAC
>CAZRGL010000946.1:0-1897 GCA_964599485.1 uncultured Polyangiaceae bacterium | reverse complement strand
GATGGGGCCGGTTTCTCCATTGCTCCGGGCGCCCACCCGCAGATGGCGTCGCTCGGCCAGCCCAGAGTCGGGACCAAGGTCGGCGCACCAGCGCCGGCTCTTCGTCCGGCTTCTACCCGACAGCCAGCGGGCACGGACTCGGATCACGAGTCGACGCCGCGCAACACGTTGCCCTCGGTTGTGCGCGCAGAAGACAGACCCTGGCGGGGTCGGCTTCGGAGCTGCGTCCTTCCGGTGCGTTCCGTCCCCAGCGCAACCGTGTGCTGCTCGGAGGTCTTGCGGCTGCCGCTCTAGTGGGCGGCCTCGTGACCTATCTCGTCGTCCGCCCCGTTGCGAGAGACGCTCGCGCCGCTGGAGACAATCGCGCAGCAGCCGCAGCCACTCCGGCTCCGCAGGCCGCCACGTCGACCGCGTCGTCACTGGCAGCGAAGCCCGCTGTCGAGGCAACTGCTGATGAAAAAGCTGCCAAGCCGTCCGTGTCCGCTCCAGCGAGCAGCGTGGCAGCTCCACCGGAGATGACGGGCAGGACTGGTGCGGCCGCTCCCAGCGCTACCAAGAGCACTGCGACGATCTTGACGACTAGCAAGCCGGCAGCGACCCAAACAAAACCACCAATCAAGCCGCCACCGGTCAAGACAGCGCCGCCAACTTCGACATCTCCGGAAGCCCTCGGCTTTTAGCCTGGGTGATTTGTGCGAGCGGTGCCCGATCGCGTGATCGGGGTAGTGCGATCGAGACGCGCACGCTGTCAGGATGGTTGTTGTTCGTCGGCCGTGTTGGTTGGCCACCAGCAGGTAACCACGGCTGCGCCGTGCGTGCCGCGGCCGACATCGACCCGGCCGCCATGTAGCTCCACGATGGCGCGGGCCAAGCTCAGACGTAGCACCATCCCTCGCCCGCTCGAATTGGGGCTCTTGCCCAATAGTTGGAGCTCGAGCAAAGATGGCCGGTTGGCGGCGGCCACGTATTCGATATGCAGTCGCGCCATGGGCCGCGCCGGCTCGCCTTGGCCTGTCTGAGCCGACGGGCGCGTAGCACGCAAGCGGATGGCGCGGCGGGGCGCGTGGGCCGCGGTTTCGAGCGCGTGGGCGATCAAGACCGCCAAGGCGCGAGAGGCGTAGGTTTGGTCGGCCATCAGCTCCGGCATGTCCTGAGCCATTTCCACGATGACCTCGATGTCGCGCCGATGCTCGAGGTCGAAAGCCTTGTCGAGGGCCCCATCGAGCAAGCTGTTGGCGCTGATGGCGCGTGGCTTGAGCTGAAGCTGTCCGGCCTCGACCCGCGCCGCATCGAGGATGGTTTCGATGAGCGCCAGGAGCTCGCGCCCACGGCCCGCCACCATGTCGAGGTTTTCCACTTGTGCCGGGGTGAGCGGTTCGTCGCGCAGCAGCTCGGCGAAGCCCAAGATCGCATTGAGTGGACTCTTGAGGTCATGGCTCACGCTTGCGAAGAGCAACTGTTTCATGCGTTGCGCCGAAGCTCTTGCTTCGAGGGCTCGCTCCTGCGCTTGTGCGAAGACTCGAAAGCGCTCGGCGAGGCGCTCCGCGCTGCGTTCGAGTCCAGCGACCGTGCCAAAACGTGCGGGTCGTTGCTCACGTCTGCCGTCCGGTGGGTCTACTTCAGTGCCGAGCATCGAGACCAAGCGCGACGCGAGCACCAGATCAGCAGCCAGCGCGCGACCAAACGCGCGCGCCAAAGCGGCGGCCAGCAACAGGGCGCAAAGCGCCAACAAGGTGCTGGTGATGGTTACTTCGGGCGCCAAGGCGGCCGTGTAGCGTACCGTGGCAGCGCCGGCCTCGAATGTGCTCAGCAGTTGCAGCTGACCGTTGGACAGTCGCCGCGGCGCGGGCGGCGTCTCGTTGGTGTGGGCAGGTTTCTCCGCGGGACGAATGAAGAA
>CAZRGL010000945.1:0-1900 GCA_964599485.1 uncultured Polyangiaceae bacterium | reverse complement strand
ATGTAATCGCTTCGGCGGCCACCGTGCCGCCGAACGCCAGGGCCGCTCCGGTTGTGGTGGTCGTGGTTCCAATCGACCCGGCGACCATGCCACCCACACCAGCGGACGCTATTGCCGAGACCACGACGATGCCGAACTGAACGAGGAACTGGGACGACGCCGTGAATATCGGCATCGCCTTGTAGAAGGCTTGTACGTTGTTGTCGTTCTCGTGGCGTTGAACTTGCGCTTTCAGAGCTGCCGCGTCGCCGGCAAAAGCCGCGTCTCGCATCCTCCGGCAACGCTGGGTGATCTTGCCGATCGAACCATACGCTTGTGGGATAGTGTTGGCTCCGCCGGCAAGAAACTCGTAGCCCTGAAGAGCTCGCTCCCAGTGTTTGAGCGCGTCGATGCTGTACTGCAGGATCTCGCCGTCCTGCCGAAACGTCGCTTCGAGTTCACCAGCGTCGGCGGCGCCGTTTTGCTTCGCTTCAGCGACGCTCCGGGCGTCTGCCTCGAACTTGTCCAGACGCGTGCGCATCCAGCCGACCCAGGCAACCATTTCGGCACGGCTTGCCTCGAGCAACTGGTACGTGCTGCCGCGTTGCTCCACCATCGCCAGCTCGATCTCGGTGAGTGCTCGTGGAAGCTGAGCCGCAACACGTTCGGCGCGATTGAACCTGCTCACGCCTTCGTCGGTGATGGATGCGTGCAGCGCTTGCACGTACAGTGTGCGTACCTGTTTGGTCATGTGCAGGTAGGTTCGCTTAGTACCCCCCATGCCCTGGGCCTTTTTGTAGGCCTCTACCTGTTTGTCCAGCGTTGCCATCACCGGCTCGATGCGCTCAGCCAACCCGGGTGCATCCAGCATGATCCGGGACAAGCGTGGCGCCTCGTCGATCGAGTTTTCACTGCGCAGAACAGCGAGTCTGGCCTGCGCCGCTGCAACGGCGGCGCTGACCTCGGCATCCGCACCCCATTTTTGCCCGATGCGTGAGAGCACCGCGTTGGCAAGTCGACAGCGCTCGTCGATCTCGGTCCTCGTGAGGATCTTGACGTGCCCGGTGCGCGGAGGCTCGACAACGGGCTTGCCCGCCGTCTGCAGAATCCTGGTCGCACGGTCGATTCCCAGTTGAAGCCCGCGTTGCCGACCCAGCGCGAGGCTGATGCGTACGGCTGCCTGGCCCTCGGACGGCATTGCTATCCTGTTAGTCAGCTCCGTGAGCATCTTCTCGAGCATTCGGCGGCCCGCTGCGGTGCGAGCAAATTCGTCCAGTGTTTTCGGAGGGGACTGCTGAATGAACCCTTTCGAAATGTTGTCGCGGTGCCGCTTGTCGAGCCTGGCGATTACATCGTGAACAATGTTGTAGTGGCGGGGGCTCATCCACGCGATCTTGAACAGATATTGGGCGAGCTTCCCCTGTTCGAGCTTACCGTACCACTTGCAATGGTCGTCGATGATTCCCTGAGCGGTTCGGCTGGTGTGTGGATGCGGTGACAGGCTCAGGCTCGCGACCGGCGTCGCGGCTACGCTGACCACAGCAAGCGGCATTCCACTGTCCACCAGGGTGGCGATGTTGTCGGCCTCTGTCTCAGACGCGGCGTGCTCGCTACTCACCGACTCGCCCAGTGGCGAGCCCGCGCGCCGATGTTGCACGACGTGGGCAAGCTCATGAGCTACAAGCGCCGCCGATGGGTCGGCCTGTGCAAATGCGATCTGCTCGCCCCGCGCTGCCCCGAACGCGCCGATTCCCCGGAGCGCACTCCCCTGATTTGTGAACACATCCACGCCGGCGAATGACTCGCCAAACAACGCCTCCATCTTCGTACGATGAGGCAAGGCGCTCGGCATTCCCGACGTCGCAGTGGATAGAGTCCCTGGAAATGGTGTAGGACGCTCGTTCGGAAGACGGGCCGAACG
>CAZRGL010000944.1:0-1918 GCA_964599485.1 uncultured Polyangiaceae bacterium | reverse complement strand
CGGCACTGGGCAGTCCTTGATGCACGGCGCCTTGGCGCAGTGGTTGCACAACCACGGCACGAAGTTTCGCTTGGTTGCAGGATAGTCGCCGTCCTCGTGCTCGACCACGCCGTTGCGGAAACGGCCGAGAGGAACGTCGTTTTCGGTCTTGCACGCAACTGAGCAGGCTCGGCAGCCCGTGCAGCGTCGCAAGTCGACGAGGAAGCCCCAGTGAATGGCGCTCTTGTCTAGGTCGGGAAAGAGCCCATCGTCTTCGTTGGACCCTCCGTCTTCGCACTCGAGCTGCTTGCCTGGGAGATGTGTAGTTTCCCCATAACACGCGGCTAGCCCGACACCGGCGCGGGTGAGCGCGGTTGCTTTCAAGATGTCGCGCGGTGAAGGCGCACTTCCGCTATCTGCAACCGGTCGTTTCCTAGCCATCGATTATTTTCTCCGATGCGGACACGCTGAACGTGCCCAATTTTTAAAAGGCGAATAACGAGAATTGGAGCTGTATTGCGGGCTCAAAGCAAGAATGATGCCCGCCCAGTTCCGATAAATATTAGCTCATGATTTCAGCACACTCGGCACTTCTGCAGCCTTGCTGGACGCGGCCCTTGCACCTACTGCCGCAATGTGTGCGGTTTTTGCACGACCCATCGGCGTCCTGATTCTCAATGGCAATATTTGCACATGGCATCCTGGGTCGACCGGGCGCTACTCCAGCCATCCGGATGGGGCGTGCCGCCCCGTCCACCGACTCGATGACAGCCGATGCAGTTGGTGGCTGGACCTTGGTCATGACACGCAGCACAGCTGACCACGTCACGACGGGCAATCGGTCCGTGGAACGCGTCGGTACCGGCCGGGCCGGCAAAACCGGTCGGGTGAGGATTGCGGGCATTCTTGTGTGCACTGCTGACACCACGCTCGAGATGGCAGGCTTCACAACTAGAAGTCGCATGGCAGGTGGCGCACTTGGCCGAATTGGCACGCGCTTCGATGCTGTGGCGTGACAAGTAGTCGGCGCGATGCCCGAGCTCACGTTCGATGGCATCGGGCCTGCGCAGTTGCCGGGGCATGGTCTGGCTGGAGTCGTGGCAATCAGCGCAGAAGCGCTGGACATGACATTGCTGGCAAACCTTGCTGAAACGTGTGGCCTGATCGCCATGCCCCCGACGCACAAATGCCAGATCGTGACGCAAGAAGTCGCGGGGCATCAGCTTGGCCAAATCACGGTTGCGATGGCAGTTGTTGCAAACTCCATCAACCAGGTTCTGGGCATGGCAGTCGTCAGTGCAGGTGGCCATCGGCGGATGCGCCGGCGCCTTGGCACCATCGCTCACGACGCCCTTGTGGCAGCGCACGCATTGACCCCGGATCTTCTTCATCTTCAAGTGCTTGACGTGCGGAAAGACGATCGGCGTACGGTCCGGATGGATGGGCTGGACGTTGGCCACTTTCTCGCGCCGGTCAGCCACATCCTTCGGGTGGCAGCCCGCGCAGTCCTTCGCTGCCGGTAGAGCCGCGCCTCCATGACGAACCCCGTTGTGACAGCTGAAGCACGTTGGGCACGCCGACTGTCCTTCACCGCCACAATCGGCGGCGCGCAAATGAGCGCTGTGGGGGAAGCGAGCGCTCTTGCTCTTTCCACAACTTGCAGGCAATAGGGCCGCCAGCAAGGTAATGACCGCGGTGAGACCGAGCAGGACGCGTCCGCAGCTCATTTCTCATCTCCTTCGAAGCGCAATCGAAGCTGGACGAAGCCTTGAATATCTGTACACGAATGGGGGGTTTGCCCCGCCGAGCCGCCGAGCAGCACCTCCCAGAAGTCGTGGAAGCTCAACGCCCCGTTCAGCGTTCCCACCAGCGAGAGTGACTCGTCTTGGATGGGCTCGTCGTAGCGATACAGATAACCTTCGGCAGTCAGCCGCAAAGG
>CAZRGL010000943.1:0-1939 GCA_964599485.1 uncultured Polyangiaceae bacterium | reverse complement strand
GAGGTTATCGCCTGTGATTGACGACTTGCGGTTATCTGCGGCCACGACGATTCGCAACCCGCGGCTCAAATCCGGGCGGCCTTTCAAGAAACGACCCAAGGCAGCATCGATGGCGCTCAAGAAATCGCGCTTCTCGAGGGGGCGGCGATCATGGGCTGCCACATCGGTTCCCTTGATGTGAATCACCACGAAATCCTGCTCCTCGAGCAAGTCTGCGGCAGTATCGAACTTCGCATCCAGATCGGTGTCCAGGCTACCAGTCATCGCGATTGAGCTGGCGGTCTGCAAGCCCACGTAGCGGGCGACTCCGAGCGCAGCTGGGCAGCCCGCGACCATGGCGCCGCGACGGCCCCCGCTTCCAGCCCCGCGATGATCAGCCCGCGCCGCCCCCCGCGTGAGAATGGCGTTGGCTTGGGGTAAGCCTTGGTCGAGGCGGATCGCGTTGAGCGAATGTTTGGCCATGTGCTTGCTCGCTTTCTTGAGCAGCTGCCGAAGCGCCTCTACCGTGCGCGCGGCTTCGGGCGATTCATCGAGCGATTCGAGCGGCAAGACCCTTTGGACCGCCGCCGCGCTACCTGGATCGGTGTCGGCTACCGCCGCGGATAGACCAGCACCTTGCAACATGACGATGACGCGATGCTCCAGCCCCGCAACGACCTTGCCTGTGATCCCACCCGCCAGCTCGACGTCTTTGAGGTCGGCGAGCAAGTCCTCCACGCCGTCACGGATGCGGCCAGCCCGTCGATCCACGATGGCCCCATCGCTCTCCACTGTGGCCAGGTTCCCTCTGAACATCACCGCGCCAGGGGGAATGGGCAAGCCCTGACCCAACGCTTCGAAGAAACCCCGTGCGCTCGAATTGTTGTCTCCGGGCGCGCCGAGCAACGCGAGCATCCCCTCATCGGTCGAGGGTATCTCGCCTTCCTGCCGACCGGTGAAGATCTGTCCCTGCCCGCCAGCCGCAGCGAGCTGCCGCAAGTGTGGTGTGTGGGCTGCTTGCAATGGTGTCTTGCCACCGAGGGCTTCGTTCGGATCGTCAGCGAGCCCATCGATGATGAGGAAGAGCGTGGGGATGTCCGGCCCTGACGGTGCCATCTCCGAGGGCAAGCCCGCAGCGACGCCTTCCTCGACGGGCAGCTCGCGACTGAGGAAGTCGACGGCGCCCAGCAACGTTCTGTCGAGCTTCATGTTGGGCAGTACGATGGTTTCGGTTTCCTCGGCGAGCCGCAGCAAATCGTCGTGGATCCAACGGACGGACTGAAATGCGTCCAAGTAGGTGCCCGCCGAGCGTTGCATTTGTTTGAGCGCGCGCTTGGGGAAGCGCTTGCGGTGCTTGACCTCATCGGGGATTGCCAGAATGAAGCCGGCCAAATGTGCCTCGACGCCTTCATCCAAGTACCGTCGAAACGGCGGCGCGATATGGGTCCCCTCGATGATGATGTGAGCGTTTTCACGTATGGCTCGCTTGATGACTGCGCGAACGCCGACCGCGACCTGAGCTGCTTGTTGCCGAAAACCCGCGAGCACGCGCTCACGAGGATCGCTCAACACCTGGCCGCCGAGCACCATGCCGCGAAAAGAGTGGTCATGCAGACCCGGAACGAGCTCCGATGACAGCACGGTTCGCATGGTCTCGCGGATCATGTCGGTGCTCGTGACCCAGAGCACGCCCAAGCGATATGCGAGCTCCATGGTCAGGGTCGACTTGCCGGTGCCTGTCGCCCCGCCGATGAGCAGAATGATGGGCGTGTCTGAATGGCGCACCCAACCGGTCAGTTGGTAGCGGCGGGCCACATCAGCACCATGGGCCAACCCCAACAAGCGGATGACCTCGTCGTGAATGTCATCCTCGTCGAGGGCGGCTTCGGACTGCGTGCGTACCCAGCGGTCGAGCTCGACAACGAGTCGAATAGCGTGATCGGAATAGAGCCCCGCGGCA
>CAZRGL010000942.1:0-1987 GCA_964599485.1 uncultured Polyangiaceae bacterium | reverse complement strand
CCCGCTGGCGGGTCGAGGTGCCTGCGCCCGACGGGACCACCATCCGCTACAAGTTCCTCGTAAACGGCAACGACTGGGTGACCGATCCGTTCAACCCCAACACCGAGGGCGACGGGATCGGCGGCGAAAACTCGGTCACCACGGTCAGCTGCGAGCACACGGAATGTCCAGCCGAGGCGCCGCCTCCGCCCATCGAGGGCACGTTCGATTGGCGCAGCGCCGTGCTCTACTTCGTTTTCGTCGATCGCTTCAACAACGGCGACACCAACAACGACGGCAAGGTCAGCGGGGTAGAGGAGCCAGCCAACTTCCAAGGGGGTGACTACGCCGGCGTCATCGCCAAGATCAAAGAAGGCTACTTCGACAAGCTCGGGGTCAACGCGCTGTGGCTCACGGTGCCGATGGACAACACCAACAACTCGGGCATCGGGCACGACGGCCACCAGTACAGCGCCTATCACGGCTACTGGCCGGTCGATTTGGACAAGACAGAAGAGCACTTCGGCAGCGAAGACGAGCTGCAACAGCTGATCGATGAAGCCCATGCCCGCGGCATCAAGGTGCTGCTTGATTACGCCATGAATCACGTCCATTCGGACGCCGGCATCTACAGTCAGAATCCGGACTGGTTCTGGCCGCTGGACTACAACGGTCAGCAGTGCGTCTGCGGCGGCGGCTGCGACTGGAACGACGACTACGAGCAGAAGCGCTGCTGGTTTACCAGCTACCTGCCCGACTGGAACTTCCAGAACAACGCTGCCCGCGCCTTCAGCGTGAACAACGCCATCAGCTGGGTACAAAAGTATGGCGTCGACGGCTTCCGCCTCGATGCCGTCAAGCACATCGAGACCCAGTGGCTACTCGATTTGCGAAAACGTGTCCGCGAAGAGATCGAGCCGGTCAGCGGCGAGCACTTCTACATGGTTGGCGAGACCTTCGAGTCGGGCAATCGCGACATCCTGAAGTTCTACGTCGGTGACGATAGGCTCGACGGTCAGTTCGACTTCCCCCTGCGCGCCGTGGCCGTCGATGTGCTGCTCAGGCGCAGCGGAACGATGCACGACCTCGATGCCTTCCTGTCGACCAACGACACTTACTACCCCGGCATCATGTCGACCTTCCTCGGCAACCACGACATCGCCCGCATCGTGCACACCGCTGAAGATCAACCCTGGGGCGCTTGGGATGCCGGCCAGCCCTGGGATGCGCCGCCCGCGCTGCCAGCGTATTCGGCGCCGTTCGAGCGCTTGGCCGTGGGCTTCACCTTCTTGATGACCACCAAGGGGATCCCACTCATCTATTATGGTGACGAAATCGGCATGGCCGGCGCGGGCGATCCGGACAATCGCCGCTTCATGCAGTGGAGCGGGCTGAGCGAGTATCAGCTTACCTTGCGCACGCACCTGGAAAAGCTAGGCGCGATTAGGCGCGACCATCCCGCCCTGTGGCGCGGCTTCCGCAGCACCATTGCCGTGACCAACGACACCTACGCCTACTCGATGAGCGACGACACCGAGACGGTCTACGTCGCGCTCAACCGCTCGGACGTCACCGCCGCCGTCTCAGGTCTGCCGGCCAAGGGGCATGACTTGCTAAGCGGTGCGGCGACCACCGCGCAGCAGAGCATGGCGCCCCGCAGCTCACTCGTCATCGTAGCTGAGGACTAGTCCTACGGCTCCCGCCAGCGGCCACGACCACGAGGGTCATGCCCAAGGGCGCACCCAAGCGCCAGCGCCACTTGGGTGAGGCGAGGTTGTCGACCAAGGAGCAGCCCACGGACGAAACTAGCGACCTTGAAGCGGAAGCGGGCGCGGCCCGTGGTCGTGGACGGGTGCGTGCGCTTGCGGGTGCGCGAGCGGGTGGTCGGGGTAAAGAGGTCGTCTCATAACTCCGAAGGACGCGGACTCGGACTCGGACTCGCCCCGGTCACGCCCACGCCCACGCCCCGGTCACGACCACGCGCACCCCGTCGCGCACCCGCTCGGCC
>CAZRGL010000941.1:0-2038 GCA_964599485.1 uncultured Polyangiaceae bacterium | reverse complement strand
CGTCGCACAAGGACTCGCGGCCGCAGCGACCCCAGCGGCAGCGGCCGCACGACGCGGACGGGAACACGGCGACGCGGTCCCCCTCCTTGACGCCCTCGGCGTCGCGGCCGACTGCGGCGACTACGCCTGCGGCCTCGTGGCCGAGGGTGATCGGCGTATGGGCTACTGGCAAGGTGCCGTGTACCGCCAAGTGGAGGTCGGTCCCACACAAGCCGCAGGCGCTCACCTTCACCAGCACCTCGTCGGCTGCGGGCTTGGGGATCTGTAGCTCCTCGACTTGCAGGGGCTCGCCTGCCTTCACCAACCGCGCGGCGCGCATCGTCGTCATGTTCGCTCCAGTGCGCGCGCAATGGTCTCGCGCTGGATCTCGCTGGTGCCCTCGCCTAGCTCCAGTACCTTGCAGTCGCGATAAAAGCGTTGCGCCGGGCTTTCGAGCATGTAGCCCTGCGCCCCGCACAGATGCAGAGCACGCTCGCAAGCCCAGGTTGCCGTCTCGCTGGCGAAGAGCTTGGCCATCGACGCCTCGGTGTCGTGAGGCTTGCCCATGTCGGCGAGGCGAGCGGCGCTCAGCGTGAGTTGCCAGGCCGCTTCGAGCCGCGTCTTCATGTCGGCGAGGGTGAAGCGCACGAACTGCTTGCTGAGCAGGGGCTTGCCAAACTGCACGCGCTCGCGCGTGTAGCTCAGCGCCTGCTGGAGGGCGGCTTGCCCAAGCCCAACGGCGAAGGATGCGGCTGCAATGCGGCCCAGGGTCAGCACTTGTAGTGCCTTGATGAAGCCGGTGTGCTCATGGCCCAGGAGGGCATTGGCCGCAACGCGGCAGCCGTCGAAGACGATCTCGCTCATCTCCGAAGCTCCCATGCCCAGCTTGTCCAGCGGTCGGCCGACGGTCATTCCCGGGTTGTCGCGCTCCACCACGAAGACGCTCAGGCCCTTGAGGCCTCTGTCTGGATCGGTGGAGGCGACCACCACCGCGAAGTCGCACAGCGGCGCATTGGTGATGTACAGCTTGCTGCCGTCGAGCACATAGCCGTCGCCAGCGGTCTTGGCGCGGGTGGACACGCTCGACACGTCGGAGCCCGCACCCGCCTCGGCGTAGGCCCAGCAGCCGACGCGCTCGCCGCGTAGCGCTGCCGGCAACAAGCGCTGGTGCTGTGCCTGGTCACCGAGGTGGTAGATGGCGGCGCACGCCAAAGCGGTGTGCACGTACATGCCCAGCGCAACCCCTGCCGAGCCGCGGGCGAGCTCGATACAGAGCAAGGCGTAGAGCGCCGATCCGCCGCCGCTACCGCCGACGTCCTCGGGAAAGGCAGTCCCCAGCCAGCCGAGCTCGCCAAAGCGAGCCAACAGCTCGCGTGGATACTTGCCGTTGCGGTCCCATGCGCCGGCGAAGGGCGTGATGTTCTTGTCGACGTAGCGGCGCACGCTGGTGCGAAACTGCGCCTCGGCGGCTGACAGCAAAGCGTCCGACATGGTTCACTCCTTTCCGAACTGTGTCTCTCCGAACTGGGGTGCACGCTTTTCGCGGAAGGCGGCGAGGCCCTCGCGATGATCGGCGCTCTGCAGGCACTGCACCTGAGCGAAGATCTCGTAGTCGAACTCTGCGTCCATCGTCAGCTCGAGCGAGCGGCGGATGGCGCGTTTGGTGAACGCGAGGGCCTCGCGCGGACCGCGGGCGAGCTTGTCGGCGAGCTCGGCAACGCTGCCGTCGAGCTCGGCGGCCGGTAGCACACGTGTGACGAGGCCGATCCGCTCTGCTTCTTCGGCGCCGACGAAGCGGCCGGACATCATGATGTCGGTGGCGCGTCCGAGGCCCACCAGCCGTGGCAGGAAGTAACCCGCCGACATGTCACAACCCGCGAGGCCGATCTTCACGAAAGGTGCGCTGAGGCGGACCGAGTCGACCGCCAGGCGGTAGTCGCTGGCGAGGGCAAGACCAAGGCCGCCTCCGATCGCGTCCCCATGCAATTTTGCGATCACCGGTTGGGGCATGGAGCAGATGCGACGGATTGGATCCAGGTAGCGGTCGCCGATGGTCTCC
>CAZRGL010000940.1:0-2050 GCA_964599485.1 uncultured Polyangiaceae bacterium | reverse complement strand
TCGGAAAGACGAAGACCGCAAACCCAAGGCAGAGGCCATGAAGACCGCGGCGCCACAACAAGCGTCCATGAGCGAGCTGATGGCGCCACCATGAAGCACGCCTGTCTCGGGGTTGCCGACGAGCTTTTCGGCGTAGGGCAGGCGCATGGTGGCTTCGGCGTGCTCGAGCCCAACGAGCTCGATGCCCAGCGCCTGATTGTGCGGCACATACTCCATGAACCTGCGGTTGAGGCGGCTGAGCAACGCAATGCGCTCTTCGCCATCCGCACCGGTTACTTGTTGGGAGGCGTCGTTTTCAGCCATCGCGCTGTCCATACTGGACAACGCGGCCCGCTGCACCTACGCCTACCGAAGGAACCTCTTGGAGTAATGATTATGAAGCGCCTGTCGACTTTGCTGATTGCCACGTTCGCCTTTGGCCACCTCGCTTGCACGACCTCCGATCCCGATCCGGAGCTGTCACCACCGGTCAAGATGACTGCCGTCACGTACAACGGCGGTTTGGCGGTCGGCTTCGTGGCGGCGGCGGCAGAGCGGGCGCCCACGACCATCGCCGCGGTCGCCGAGCTCGATGCCGACGTAGTATGCGTCCAAGAGTTCTGGACCGACGAGCACGTCAGCCAGCTCAAAACCGCTACCAGCGCCAGCTTCCCCAACACCATCTTCCCGAAGCCCGATCCCGGCACCAAAGGACCGCCGGCGTGCACGGAAGCCGACCTAGCTCAGCTCAAGACCTGCACGGAAACCAAATGCGGCGAAACCTGCACCGACGAGCTGGCCGGTTGCGTGCAAAAGGAGTGCCCCACGGAGCTGTTCTCGCTGCCGAGCGACTGCCTTTCGTGCTTGTTGGCAAACATCGGCAACGACCTCGACACCATCTTGGGAAACTGTACCGCTGGCAGCATCGACTACGCCTACGGTGGCTCGTTCGGAATCGGCGTGCTGTCGAGTTACGACATCAAGGCTGAGGACACGAAGGTGTTCGAGAGCACGACCAACCGTCGTGCGGTTATCTACGCGCGGCTCGACACCGAGGGCGGCGACGTGCACACCTTCTGCACCCATTTGACCGCGGTGTTCTCGGACATCGACTATCCGAAAGAAACCGGGTCCTGGCAGGAGGAGCAGCTCAAGCAGATCAACGACTTGAACGCTTGGGTCAAAGAGAAGGCCGGCAGCGGCGGCAAGGTGATCGTCATGGGCGACATGAACACCGGGCCTGCAGGAACGGGCTACATTGCGGAGGTCGAGGGCAATTACAACCAGTTCCTGAGCGCGGGTCTGAGCAACCCCTACACCGCAACCGCCGGTCACACCTGCACCTTCTGCGCCGACAACCCCCTCGTCGCCGACGGTAGCGACGACCACGAGTCGGTGGTCATCGATCATGTGCTGACGAGCGGCCTCAGGGGCTCAGCCACCGGCAAGCGTTTGCTGGACGGCGCCTTCAAGGTGACCACGTCCTGCGACAAGGAGATCGACGCATCATATTCGGATCACTACGGAGTGAGCATCAGCATCGATGAGACGGCTCCCTGATGTGATGAGCCGTCAGGCGAAGAGCCATCAAACACCTGGAGCCGGGCACCATCAGGCGATAGCGAAGCGTCCACCCGCCCGGCCATTTTTATGCTCTGGTTTGCTCTTCCGCTCTCTTTGATCCAGGCTTTCAGCACAAGCCAGTTGCTTGGGCATGTGTCTTTTGCTTAGGAGAACGCGATGCGAACGCACCTCATCATCTGCCTGTTAGGGCTCGCGGTGGTCGCCGGGTCGTGGACCGGTTGCTACTTCAACCGCGAGCTGGTGAACCTGGACCAAGACAATGACGGGTTCACCGACGGCGCTGATTGCAACGACGAGGACGCGACCATCTACCCTGGGGCCGCGGAAGTTTGCGGCGATGGCATCGACAACGATTGCGACCGCAAAATCGACAGCCAAGATCCTGAATGTGACAACGGCACTGGTGGCAAAGGCGGCACAACCTCGAGCGGTGGCGGCAGCGGCGGCATGACCTCGAGCGGCGGCGGCATGACCTCGAGCAGCGGCG
>CAZRGL010000939.1:0-2063 GCA_964599485.1 uncultured Polyangiaceae bacterium | reverse complement strand
GTCTCGACGGCTTCGGTCGCATAGCTACGGGGCTACAGCCAGTGGTCACTGAAGTTAGCTATGTCTACGATACCGTTTATCAGCAGGTCGACAGTTTCGGGGGCCTGGGCGAAGGGCTAGCATTGGTTCCAGCTCGCACCGAATACAGCTTGTCGCGCACATGGAGTGGCTACATTCAAGCGCCAAGTACTCCCTCTGCGGTAACGCCAGGTTTTAGCATCTCTGGCCTGCATACCTACGACACGCGCGCAAATGTCTTGCTTTTCGGCAATGGCAGCAGACGAAGCATGGGCGACTCGTCCAAAGAGACACAAGCCGAGCTGCAGCGCCTTGGGCTGGCGGCGACCATCGAGACAATTGTGGGCACAGGACCAACCGGCGATGCGGGCGGCGGCTATTCAGGTGACGGGGGGGCAGCGACTGCGGCAATGCTCAACGCGCCAAGCGATGTAGCAGTCGCTCCCGATGGCACACTTTACATCGCGGACAACAAGAACTGTCGCATTCGCAAAGTGGATCCGCAAGGCGTGATCTCAACCTTCGCCGGCTCGCCGCAATTCATCGACGACACCTACTGCGACACGCCTGTCGTCCCACCAGACCATGTTGGCAACCCAGACGCGCTGGCGCTGAGTAAAGACGGCTCGTTGATAGTCCTGTCCAGTTTCAAGGCATGCGCAGGTTGTGTGCGCACTGGTGCAATGTTCCGCGTTGACCAGAACGGGACGCTCGACCGATTGACAGGTGACGCTCAACAGCCATGCGCCTCGCTCAGCCCTGATGGCACAGCGGCAGCCGACGTTCGACTTTGCTGGGGCAGTTACGGAATCGCCACCGATGACAGCTGCAACATCTACTACGGGGGACTCAGCGCCGTAATGCGCATCGGCCCAGACGGGCGGGTCTATCGCGTTGCGGGGACAAATGCCGCTGGCTTCAGCGGAGATGGCGGGCCCGCTCGACTCGCGCAGCTTGACGATCCGATGGATATTGTCCTTGACGACGAAGGAGGGCTGTATGTCGCAGATTGGATCAATGGCCGTATCCGATATGTGTCGAACGCGGGTGTCATTACCACCTTCGCCGGCAACGGCAACTTCTGGGAAGAAACCGGGGACGGCGGCCCCGCGCTCAGCGCCGCCCTGGCAAGCCCCCGCCACTTGGCGCGCGGCCCGGACGGTAGCATCTGGTTGAGCGCAGATTGGGGCACCAACCACATCCGCCGCATTGATTCAGAAGGGACAATCAGACGTGCTGTTGGCCATGAGACGTGGACAGGGTACGACAACGATGGATACCCGGCGACGCAAGCCTTAATCAATGCCAGTAACTTCGCGTTCGGGCCAGATGGGTCGCTCTACATCGCCGAGGGAAACAACCACCGTATCCGCAGAGTAGCCCCGCCTCGAGCCGTGCCCCATAGCGACATCTACGTCCCGTCGCCAGACGGCAGCGAGGTCTACGTGTTCACCGAGAAGGGCAGGCATCTGCGCACGCTCGACGCGCTCACCGGCGTCAAGCTGAAGCAGTATGCATATAGCGCCGACGGCTATGTTATCGCGATCACCGACGAAAATGACCTGACCACGACCATCGCTCGGCTGGCGAACAATCAGGTGAGCGCCATCACTTCGCCGTATGGTCACAAGACCATATTCGCCCACGATGCCGACGGTAACGTCACCACAATCACCAACCCGGCCGGCGAAAAGACGACCATGAGCTACTACCCGGGCGGCTTGATGAAGACGCTCACCCGGCCGAAGGGCAACAAGAAGACCTACACCTACGATGCTCAAGGTCGGCTCACCAAGGCCAAGGATGACGCGGGCGGCTTCAAGAGCCTCGTCAGAACCGAGCAAGGCGACGAATCGACGGTGAAGGTCACGACAGCGTTGGGCCGCAAACGTACCTACGCAGTCGAGCACCAGGATGACGGCCTTGCGCACAACCACTGGCGCAGACGGCGTCAGCGCCACCATGAAGAAGACCGACGCCAAGCGCGTGACCACGCTGGCAGACGGCACCACGCTGACGCTCACCGAGAAGCCCGATCCGCGCTT
>CAZRGL010000938.1:0-2084 GCA_964599485.1 uncultured Polyangiaceae bacterium | reverse complement strand
GTCGATAGAGCAAGTCGCGCCGGAAGCTGCCGCGCGTGCACATCGCCTCCAGATCGCGATTGGTAGCCGCCACGACCCGCACGTCCACCGCGATCTCGTCATTCGATCCGACCCGCACGATGCGCTTGGTCTCTAGCGCGCGCAGCAGCGCCGCTTGGGCTTGAGCCGGCAGCTCACCGATCTCATCGAGCATCACGATGCCGCCATCAGCCGCCTCGAACACACCTTTTTGGCGCTGATTGGCTCCGGTGAAAGCACCTCGCTCATGGCCAAAGAGCGTGCTCTCGATGAGCTGTGCTGGGATGGTCGCGCAGTTGACGCAGAGCATGGGCTTGTTGCGGCGTGGGCCGCGCTCATGGATCGCTCGAGCAACGACCTCTTTGCCGGCGCCTGTTTCGCCCAAGATGAGAACTGGAATCAGGGTGGGGGCCAGCCGCTCCACCATCTCGAACACACTCCGCATCGCAGCGCTGGCCACGAGGGGTTGGCCGTCGAGCAAGGGTAGGGAAGGGCCGTCGGCTGCGGGGCGCCAGGTGTGCACGGCGCGTGGAGCTACCTTGACGGCGGTCGCCTCGTCTGCGTCGTGAACAGCCCGTAGTGCAAGCTCCAAAATCCCGTCGACGGTGGTTGCCGCGTGGGGATACACAACCACCCCGCACAACAGCTGCGGGTCGCCACGGCTTCCCGAGCTGGTGATGGCCTTGGCGACTGCGACTGCCGCCGGCTCATCAGTTTCCGGCAGTGCGATCTCGACTTGTCCCGCGCCGTACAAGGCCATGCGGTCGACGGGTCGCAGAAGTCCCTGTACGCGAGAGAACCAGCGGCCCAGATGCATATGCTCAGATTGGCGCTCGGCGGTACGAATCATCAGCACACTCAGCGTGCGTCCGAAGAACTTGGCAGCTTGCAGGTCGCGCTGCAGATCGCTGCAGAAACGGTCGTGGCTCACGAGACCATCGGGCGGCAGTTGATCAGCGACCAGCGCATGGCAGCAAACGAGCACGTTGCCCAGCTCGACAACCTCACCTGTTCCGAGCCGCGTTTCGGTGACTTGTTCGCCCCGAAGCCTTACACCGTTGGTCGAGCCCAGATCGCGTACCGTCAGCGCATCGTCATGCAAGGAGAAACGAGCGTGTTGGCGCGACAAGCTGGCGTCTTCGATCACCACGTCAGCAGGCCCACTTCGACCTACGATCAACTCCTAGCCCGGCCGCATGGGCACCAGCGTCGCGCCTTGGCGATGATATACAATCAGCGAGATCGAGCTCGCCAAGGTTTGGCGACTTGTGGAGCCAAGCTCTTCGGTGACCGCTATGCGTCGCGTCTCGCCTTGTTGTTCACCCATTCGCGCCCTCGACTGTAGCGAGTCTGAGGCAGCTGAACAACAAGCTCAGCGGTCGTACCAGGCCAAGACTGCAACGAGGGCGACGAGTGCGACTGCGCCGACGACCAGCGCCCCCGTGGAGCTGCGGGTCGGTTGTTTTGCTCCTGGCAGCAATGGCTTCGGGGCCGGGAGCGCTACCGGTGGCTTGGCGAGCTGCGCCTCGAGCTTGCCCAACAACCCTCGGTAACCGTCTTTGCGCAAGACACGGCGGACTTGCGCACGGTAGGCATGCACCAAGCTCATCGACTCGATGCGCAGGTCGCTGACCTTACCGTTTTTGACCAAGTAGTCGACGCTCCAGCGTTCAGCCGGGCTTGCGCGCGCCTCGGTGAGCACCCAAACGCCGTGGCTGCTCGTCCGCTCTCCCAAATAGCGAATCTTGAAGTTGTGCTTTGCAGCATGTTCCACCAACTGCGCGTAGGTCCGCCCCCAAAGCCGTGACAGCAACTCAGTGGACTGCTTGCGTTGAGCCTGCGTGAGCCCCGAGCCGTGCTTGCCGATGATCGCCTGCGCTATGGTGTTGCTGTCGAACATCGTGTCCAGCTGCGCGCGCAGCGCTGCTTGCCGGGCCGGCGTGTGCGGCATTCGGGCGAGCCGAAGGAGGCGTTGGTGCTTCGCCTTCACCAAGTTGGTCGCCGTTCCGGCGGCGACCGATGGCGCGCAGAGCATGGCCGCGAGCAGCAGCGTGATCTTCAGGAGC
>CAZRGL010000937.1:0-2087 GCA_964599485.1 uncultured Polyangiaceae bacterium | reverse complement strand
GCTTCGATTGGGTTCTCTAGGTGCGGCATGGTTCGTGTGAGTTTGGTCCGGAGATCGCCTGGGATGACGACAGCGGCAACTACCAGTGGTCTGCTGCCATCGACTTCACCATCCTGTATCCGGGCACCTACTACGTGTTCCTCGACGGGTTCACCATCGATCCCCAGTTCGGAGCCAATGACGGGCCTTTCGTGTTCAACGTCGTGATCGAGCCCAACCCGAAAGAGAACACCGTGCAGCGTTGCTCCGACGGTTTGGACAACGACGGCGATGTGTACATCGACTGCGGCGATCCAGACTGTCAGAACGTCGGCAGCTGCTTGCTTTGTAACAACGGCGCGCCGCCAACAGCGGAGTTCGGTGTTGCCCGCTGCACCGATGGTCAAGACAACGATTGCGATGGCTTCACTGACGCCCTCGACAGCGATTGCGACGCCAGCCCCTACGCCAGCGCGCTCGAAGACTGCACGGGCAGCGATCAGAACGACAACGGGATCCCGGACGATTTCAGCTGTCGCTGTGCCACCGATGCGGACTGTGATGGTGGGCAGATGTGCTACACCCACACCATCCAGTCCTGCGGGCTGCCCTGTTTCCAGTTCTACGGCGACGTGTGTCCCGCGATTTCGACGGGCACATATTGCAATCTGTCGACGGGTCAGTGCGAATTCTGACGTGACCGACCGACAAAAGGGTTGTGGCCACCATCGACGCACCCGCTGGTCGATGATGGCCACAAGCTATTGAGTGTTACGTCGGGGCCGAAACAAGCTTCCCCGGAATTGACAAAAACAACAGACCGCCGCCGAGGCGCAGCTCGACGACGGTCAAGTTGTTGAGATCAGCTACTGACTCAGTCCGTCTTCGCGGTGTCTTCGGGACCCAGAGCTTTCTCTTCTTTGTCGAGCTCAGCCTTGTAATTGTCGTCAGTGACCTCTTTCTCAGCGGCTTCTTCGAAGTCCGCTGGAACGGGCAGGTCCTCGTCTTTGAGGTCGTCTGCTGCCGCAGCCGTCCCCGTGTCGGCTGCCTTGGTGCTGGCGGCTGCTTTGGTGGTGGTGCCGGTCGTGGTCTTGTTGCCCTCAGGGCAAGCGGTCAGACCGAGGGCCAGCAAAGCGGTACACAAAAGAGTGGTTGCTTTCATGATCAGTCCTCCGCCTACTTGGTGGCTTTCTTCGCGGCCTTGTTGGCGGCGACACGCCACCAGTTTTCATGTCGCGCGTTTTCACGGGCGAGCAGCTTGTCGCAGCGCTCCACCGTCGCGGTATCGTCCTTGGCGGCGGCGACGGCACGGATTCGGCGAAGCCGGGCCACACGGCGAGCATGCACCCGCAGCTCGAAGCGAACCTCTTTGGTGATCGTGCGCCGCTTCAGCTTCTTCTTGAGGCGCTTTCGCAGTGCTTGACGCCGATCTTTGCGGCGCTGTCGGCGATTCTTGCGCCGCTCCTTTGCGCGCTGTCTGATCCTCTTGAAGCGCTTGGCGCGCTCCTTGGGGGTCAGCGGCGTTGCTTTCTTGTCCGCGCCAGGACGTTGATGTCGCCGATGGGTCTTTGGCCCGTGTTTGTGTGGCCTCTTACCCGGGTGCGCCGATACAGGGGCGGCAAAAGCGAGCACGCCCAGCACGACGACAACTCGAATAATCCACCTGATCATTTTCGTTGTACTCATGATTCTCCTTAATCGAGGCGGCATCATGCTCGACCACCGAGCAATCTGCAACTGCCTGAGCCGGTACGCCGCCGCGACCTTGGCTCCAATCCAGCCGAGCCATTGACCAGGGTGATCGAGTCTACTCAGCCGCTTTCGCGATGCTGTCGAGCAGATCGAGGACGCTCACGTTGTCGGCGTCGGCGCGGTAGCTCAACACCAAGCGGTGACGCAGCGTGGGTCGCAACATGGCCCGGATGTCATCAACATCAGCGGCTGCTTCGCCACGCAGCACCGCCCGCGCCTTGGCCGTGAGTACCAGCGCTTGGCTGCCTCGGGGACCAGCGCCAAAGCGCACGTACTCCAGCACGTCTTTGGGTGCGGTTGCGTTGTGTGGGCGTGTGGCTCTGGCAAGCCGGCCCGCTAGGGCGATAGCCTCGGCG
>CAZRGL010000936.1:0-2094 GCA_964599485.1 uncultured Polyangiaceae bacterium | reverse complement strand
CATGGACCTTGGTCGCTAGCCTTCGACAGCAGCAGCGCAATAGTCCGTTGGGATGCATGCGCGCCGAGCGCTACCGGGATTGTCATCGAGCCCGAAGGAGGTGGCGCGGCCGTGGCGGTCGAAGGCGTGCAGACCGCAGCCGAAGTGAAAGCAAGCTACGACTTCATCAACGCCGTAACGCCTGATCTACCGGGCACGTACTACCTCACCGAGGCCAAGGCCACTGGGCTCGAGTCAGGGACTTGCTACGGCTACAAGCTCGACGCCGAGCCCGCGCGTGCGGGGCGGTTTTGCACCGCGCGTAGCAGCGGCGAGGACTTTCGCTTCATGGCGATCGGTGACACCAACCCGGCCATCGGTGACACCGCTGGCGTGCTCGAGCACGTGCTGGTCCACAAGCCCGACTTCAGCGTGCACATGGGCGACCTCCAGTACTACGAGTCAGTATTCGAATCGTGGGCGACGTGGTTTCCACTGATGGCACCGTTGCTGCGCGCCGGGCCCATGATGCCTTGTGTCGGCAATCACGAAGACGAGATCGATTTCGAATTCGAGGACTACTACGTGCGCCTCTTCGGGGGCGCGGGGTTCGACAGTGATCAGGTCGACTACTACCGCTTCCAATCCGGCGGCGTTTGGTTCTTCTCCGTCAGTACGGAGATCGACTTGAAGCCAGGCTCCAAGCAAGCCCAATGGCTCGAAGCGCAAATCGCCGATGCGGCCCAGCAACCGGGCTATCGGCTTGGCGTCGTCTTCATGCACAAGCCGTTCTATACGCTCTCGAAGTACAGCCAAAAGTCGGGCGAACGTGAGCACTTCAAGCCCATCTTCGAAAAGCATGGCGTCAAGCTGGCCCTGTTCGGGCATGTGCATGGCTATGAGCGCTTCGTCGACGGCAACGTCACCTATGTCGTGTCCGGTGGCGGTGGGGCCGCGCTGCACGCCCTGGACGAGAAGAAGGACGAGCGCCCCGAGGTAGCCGCCTTGCGCGCAGCGGCAGCAAAGGAATACCACGCGATGCTCTTCGAGGTGAAAGGCGCCGAGCTCATTGGCAAAGCCATCTCCAACACCGGCGTCGAGCTCGACAGCTTCACCATTGCGCTGCCGTAGCGCGCCACCGAAGCTGCCGGCTTCGGACAACGCTCTAACTGAGCCTAGTAACATGGCGGCACCACGTGCGCGCTAGGCTAAGCTGAGCCTGTGAGCTATCGAGATCCATTGGAGGCGGCGCGTGCGCGCATCAAGCAACTCGAGGCCGAGGTCGAGGAGCTGCGGCGCAGTGGGCCGCGACCACCGCAGGCGCAGGAGCTCGCTGAGGCGAACGCACTAGTGGCGAACGCGCAGCAACAGGTAGCGGAGGCACAACAACAAGCCGCCGAGGCGCGGCTGGACGCGGCGAAGGCACAGTGCGAGCTCGACCAGCGACTCGAGGTCGCCCGCATCGAGGCGATCCGCGACCAGGAGCTGGCGCAGCTGAAACTCGAACGCGAGATGGCCGTCGCCCATGAGAACCGTAAGCGCGACAAGACCCTCGCCGAGATCGAAGTGAGCCGCGAGCGGGAGCTGGCCCGCATCGCAAACGAGCGTTGTGCAGAGCTCGTGGCCGAAGTTGCCACTCTGCAGGCCCAGGTAGCTGCGCTGCGCGAACAGCCGGGCAAGTCCTAGCAAGCTCTTGGTTGCGTCAAGGACGCTTGCCCTTCGCTTTGCTAGCCGCCAGACCAGTTTTTGCCGACACGTGGCGCGGGGCGATCTCGAGCACCGCGGCGAAGGCGCGGCGGGCGCCAGTTTGGTCACCTTGTCGCAGGCGCGACCAGCCGATGCCAGACAGCATGTCTAGGTCGGAGGGGTAGCTCGCCAGCACACTGCGATAGACCGCCTCGGCCTCGGCAAAGCGGCCCAGTTGGTAGAGCGACAGCGCTAAGCGACGACCAGCCAGCTGGTTTCCTGCATCGAGCTTCAGAGCGTCGCGCGCCACCCGCTCGGCTTCCTGCCAGCGACGCAACGCCATCAATGGCAAGAGCAAACCGAGGCGTGGCTCGACGGCCTTGGGCGCCCTCGATACTGCCTCGATCATCCGTCTCCACGTCCCGAGCA
>CAZRGL010000935.1:0-2103 GCA_964599485.1 uncultured Polyangiaceae bacterium | reverse complement strand
GACCGACCAGCTCGGCAGCGTGCGCATGGTCGTCGACATGGGCATGGGCAACGTGATGCAGCGCATCGACTACGACGCCTGGGGCAAGCCCACGCTGGTGGCGGGCACGTGGGACTTCCAGCCCTTCGGCTTTGCTGGCGGCCTGTACGATCCGGATACCGGGCTCGTACGATTCGGGGCGCGGGATTACGACGGGGAGAGTGGCAGGTGGACTACAAAGGATCCTACGCGGTTCAAGGGTGCCACTGCAAACCTCTACTCATACGGCTTCCTCGATCCCGTAAACCACTTTGATCCCGAGGGTGATTTCGCGATAACTTCCCTTGGGATTCTCGGCGTTGGGGCGTTTGCGGCGCTAGTGACGACCGCGGCGATACAGGTGCTTGGGAACGACCAAAGCGGTAGCGCGTTTTCAAGAAGCGTCGGCCTCGTGACAGGTGCTATTAACGACGTGACCATCGCTGCCAGCGTGGCGAATGGGATAGCCCTTGCCGCAGTTCTAGGTGCCGCGGGCACGAAGCCCGTGCTCTTGCCGCCTGACTACTTTAGCCAATGTGGGTTCGGTGGCTACCGTCACTCCATTCAGGAGTGTTGCCGACAACTCTGCGCGGCCAAAGTTCCTGTTATGAACGCGGTAGTATGTTTGGAGAAGCCCATTGAGGAGCTGGTAGATGATTGCGCCAAGAGTTGCATTAATGGAATTGCAGGAATCTACTAGCCGAGGCTCTTGGGCAAGATGAGTGCGCAAGATGGACGGCCGTTGGCGAAGCGAGTTTTTGATAGGCTCATCAACCACAAGGCCGAGAGGATAGCTAATGGAGAGCCGCTGCGTATCTACGTGCACGGCGGGGGAGAGGGCGTGGCTGGCTTCAAACTTGCGCTTGTGAGCTCAGATGGAGTCTGGTTCGAGGTCGAGCTGAATCTCCCTCAAGGCGCCGACTCCTCAGATGTGCTTGCGGCTGAATTGGTTGCTGATGCAATAAGCCGGTTGAATCGGAAAGTGCAGCGCGCGGGGGCGAGCGTTGCGGTCAGTCTCATAGCGCTAGCAAGTGCCATCGTTCGTGTGCGTCTTCACAAAGTCGATGTAGGGAGTGGGGCCGAGATTCCGTCAGGCGAGTTACGCTGTCGCATCTTGTTTGACGACAAGACGTTGAAGTCGAATGAGGGAATTATTCTGTTCAACGAAGCGCGCGGGTCATTTCACGCCGACGGTAAAATGGTTGTTGTGCCGTTGGTCTTTCTGTGGCCAGATCGATTGACGGACAAGTTCTGTCCTGGCGCTAGGTTCACGCTCTGGCAGTTGAAGAAGATCGGCGTAGGTGAGGTTCTGGAGCTCCCCGACCAATCCTAGCCTGTGCAGTTGAATGTTTCAGAGCACCCCCGCCCATGAGTAGTGCTCTGAGCGACGACGAGTCTTGTCGGCGCCTCCGCTGTCGGGGCAACAAATGGGGCGTGGAGCGGTCGTTTTGCACTCGTGCCAGGTCGCTCAGAATGTGACGGTAAGGAACCCTATTAGATGTCGCTATATGTGCTCGGAAAGCTCGTTGGGCGTGACCACACAGCTATCGCGGAGGCGCTAGAGCAACATGCGATGGAGCTAGGCATACCCCTGACCTTCGAGCTTGATGACGGTGACGTAGAGGTTTTGCACGAGGTTCCCGTGCTTCGTGAATCGGGCGTGTTTTATGCCATTGATTGGACAGCTGCGGTGGACGGTGTGGTTTTGTGGAATGAAGCTACGGATGCAGTGAGAGCCGCGGTGTCCGATCGCGAACGACACGAGGAAGCTGTCTCTTCCGCGGCAGCAAATTCACGGCTAGGACGATTCGTGGCAAGTGTCACGGGTCTCAAGTGCCTTGATGCCGGCTCGATTGGGCTCTTTGACGGCGCGGTGGACAACACCGTCGAGGTCACCCCAGACGAGTGCCGCCGTCGTGTTGTAGGTGAGCTGCACCGAGCCTGGCATGACGCATCAAACACGCTTTACGTTTGGTCCTCCCCGAAAGCCGTTGTCCGAGAGTAATTTCAGCACACGGTCTTTTAGTGTTCTTCGCGGCGGAGGCGCTCTTGATGACAGACACTCGATTCCCCGCGGCTCGGCAC
>CAZRGL010000934.1:0-2126 GCA_964599485.1 uncultured Polyangiaceae bacterium | reverse complement strand
CCGAGCTGGAGTCCGCCATCGAGCGACTGCCCCCTCGCTCGACGCACTACTTGGCGCTGGCCAAGCGACTGGCCCTCAAAGGGCGTATCGAGCTGTCATTGCTTTGGTCGCGGCGTGCCTTGGATCTGCGCCCCAATGATGCCGATTGCTGCGCGGCGATTCTCGAGCGCGCGATATGGGCCAACAACCCCGAGATCCTGGAAAACGCGTTCGCCTTGGTCCTCGAGCAAGCCTGTCCGATGACCCCATTGGGCGACGCGCTGAGTGTGGCCCTCAAGACGATGCACACGCTCGATCCACAACGCGCCAGCGCCCTAGCGCGACGTGTGCTCGCCATGCTCGGTCCGCCCACTGGTCGCTTGGGCGAAACGTTGCTCGAGCTTGCGACGAACGACGAAGACCATGCTCTGGTGGCATCGTACCAACTGCGCCGCGCAGTCAGCCCAGAGCTGCAGCCGAGCGAACGGGCGGCGCTGTATTTGGCGGCGATGCGCGCCTGTATCAACCACGGGAACATCCCCGCAGCTGGGGAGCACCTTCGGCGAGCAGCCAGCCTGGGCGCAGATATCGCCGCGCTCGAAGCAGCCATCGGCGAGCTAGAGAGCCACTACGAAGAGTCGGACTGCCCGGGCGATCTCATGGTTGCGCTTGCCGAGGCGCGCGCTTGGCGCGCTGAGCAACAGGATCCCGAAGAAGCTGCCCAAGCGTGGCGGGAGCTGGCGGCGCTTCGGTGGGACCTCGGCGACAAGCTCGGCGCCGAGGAGGCGTTCTATTTCGCCGCCTCACAACAGCCCGACCAAGGGCCGTATCGCTATGTCGACGATCTGTTCGATCGGGCTGGAATCGACGGCATGTTGGAGCTGTTGCGTGACCGGGTGATGCAGCTGCTCGACGCTGAGGAGCACATTGTCTGTGGCCGGCTCATGGCAGCTGCCGCCCGGATCGCCTGCGAAGCACAGCGCCACGAGATCTCGCTCGAGCTCGCTGTCGCAGCAATCCAACACGACCCGAGTCGCTCCGACGCGGTAGCCATCGTGGATCAGGTCGCGGAAGGTGAAATCGGCGTCGCTGCACTGCACCTCGTCTACGACATTTTGGCGGATGCGTCTTTTGGACGCTATGGCGCCCGAGCCGCGCATTACCGAGCGGCACGGCAGCTCGAGCGGCGCGGAGCTCATCGCGGGGCGCTCCGCCATGCCATCCAGGCGTTCGAGGCCGTACCCAGCGTTGGCGCGAGCTATCGACTATTGCTACGCCTCGCAGAGCTGGCCGGAGACGAAGGCGCGGCGGTGCGAACCGTAGCTGGCGTCGCCTCTAGCTTTTCGCTCGAAGGCCAGCTCACCTGGCTGCACCGCGCCGCCGATTTGGCTGACGCTTCGAGCTCTGGACGCGAGCTCCGCTTCGAGCTGCTACTCAAATCATTCAAGCTTCGCCCCAGCACGCATCTCGTTGATGCGTTGGCAGAAACCGCCGAGGAGCTTGCCACTCTGAGCAAGGACCAGGAGCTCATCGCGCTCAGGCTCGAGCGTGCGGTAACGGCTGCATTGCCAACACTCAGCGGCTTGGCAGGCGCCCGCACAGCTGTCCAACTCGGGGTACTCGCAGCGACCACGCTCGGCGGCGTCGGGTTATGCGTACGGGCTGCGCTCCGGGCAATGGCCATCGAGAAGCACGAAGTGGACTTCACACCACTGTTGCCACTCGTGGATGTGATCACCTCCGACCGCGATGCCGCGGGCACGTTGCTGCGACAGATCAACGAGCTTCGTGCCGACACCTCGCATCCGCTCGGCTCGGGGTTGAAGGAGATTACGGCCAAGCTCTATCTCAAACTGAGTGATGTGCCGCCGCCACCGTCCCGACCGCCGGACGAGGATGCAACCGCATTCATGCGCGGCATGCCCTCATCCATTCCTCCCTCGTCGGCGGAATACCGGACCGCGGTACCTTCGAGCGCATCACAGCCGGAGCCGGCCGCGTTGCAAAACGCGACAACACCGGACCCGGTCGTGGCGCCAGAGGCCAATACTGAACAGCTGGCCGAAACCGAGGAGCTGGCCGAAACCGAGCAGCTGGCCGAAACCGAGGCGCTGGCCTAAACCGAGGAGCTGGCCGAAACCGAGGAG
>CAZRGL010000933.1:0-2145 GCA_964599485.1 uncultured Polyangiaceae bacterium | reverse complement strand
AGGATTTTTTTGTTGGAGTTGACGACGTGCTTCAAGTCGGGGCTGCAGCTCTTGCCGTTGCCACCGCCGCCGGTGCCGCCAAAACCGCCGAAGGTGAGGTCTTCGCCACCGGTTGACGACGACGTACCGCCGTGGCCCCCGCTTGCCGACGAGCTGTCGCTGGTCGTTTCGTTCGTATTCATGCCTGCAGCGCAAGCGAAACCGAAAAGCCCCAGCCCCAGCCCCAGCCCCAGGATCCACCGGATTTGCATTGTGTCTCCGTATACCTCTTGGTTGCCCACGTTGCGAAAGCGCAATCCATCTCGAAATCGGCTCATCCCGACTCGAAGAACGCGTCGTTGGGCGTTGACCCGGCTGCACATCGCCCGTAGCAACGGACGGGTCTCGCCATGTCGACGTCTGGATCGAGTCGTTTCACGCCTAGCGTAGATGCACGCCACCGGCCGGTGCTCGAAGCGAGGGACGTGACCAAGATCTATCAAATGGGTGAGGTGCAAGTGCATGCCTTGCGGGGCGTGAACGCATGCTTGTTTCGGGGCGAGCTGGTCGTTCTGCTAGGCGCGTCTGGGAGCGGCAAGTCGACCTTGCTCAACATTCTGGGTGGGCTCGACACGCCTACTGCAGGCCAGGTCCTCTACCAGCGCGATGATCTCACCAACGCCGAATCATGGGAGCTGACCCGCTACCGGCGTGACCACGTCGGTTTCGTGTTCCAATTCTACAACCTCATCCCGAGCCTCACTGCGCGCGAAAATGTGGCGCTGTGCACCGACATCGCTGCTGAGCCGCTCGAGCCCGAAGAAGCGCTGGACATGGTCGGGCTGGGCGAGCGTATGGACCACTTTCCTTCGCAGCTGTCTGGCGGTGAGCAGCAACGTGTGGCCATCGCCCGTGCGATTGCCAAACAACCCGACGTGCTGTTGTGCGATGAACCGACCGGGGCGCTCGACTACCGAACGGGCGTGCTGGTGCTCGAGGTGATCGAGCGGGTCAACCGCGACTTGGGCACGACGACGGCGGTGATTACCCACAACGCACCCATCGCCGACATGGCCGATCGCGTCATCAGCTTGCATGATGGTCAGGTTGAGCAGGTCAGACTCAACGAGACCAAAGCTCTGGCCAAGGATCTGCGGTGGTAAGCCCCCTCGACCGCAAGCTGCTCAGGGATCTGTTCCGGCTCAAGGGACAGTTGCTCACCATTGCGTTGGTCGTGGCGTGCGGCATTGCCGCCTTCGTGTCGCTCAAGGGGAATTGGGTTTCGCTGAGGCTGGCCAAGACGGCCTACTACGAGCGCTACCGTTTTGCTGACGTGTTCGCCCACCTCGAGCGCGGCTCCGAGGCGCTGGTGGCGCGGCTCGAAGCCATCGAAGGGGTAGCGCGCGTGCATACGCGGGTGGTCGAGGGCGTCATGTTGCCCCTCGACGGTATGCCCGAACCCATCAAGGGGCAGGTCATCTCCATCGAGGTTGGAGACAAGGCGCCGCTTTGCGACATCCACTTGCGTGATGGTCGCAAGCCGAGGGCCGGCCGTTCGGACGAAGCGGTGTTGCTGCAATCCTTCGCTGACGCCCACAGCTACACACTCGGCACCGTGCTGCCGGTCGTGATCAACGGCAAGCAGCGCAGTGTACGCGTGGTCGGGTTGGCCATGTCGCCTGAGTACATCCTGGCGATGAGCGCCGGCGACATCTCGCCCGATCCGGGGCGCTTCGCCGTGCTGTGGATGGACCGGGCAGCCGTGGCGGCGGCCTATCAAATGGAGGGCGCGTTCAACGATGTGGTGCTTCGTTTGCAGCCTGGCGCTTCAAAAGATGCAGTGCTCGGTGCGGTAGATAGGGTGCTCAAGCCCTATGGTGGGCTCGGCGCAATAGGACGCGACAAGCAGCTGTCGAACTACACCATCGAGAGCGAGATGACGCAGCTGCAGAGCATGTCCTCGGTGGTGCCTGTGATCTTCCTGGCCGTGGCGGCGCTGCTGCTCAACATCGTGCTGTCGCGCATGGTCAGCATGCAGCGGCCCGAGATCGCCACGCTCAAGGCCGTTGGCTACAGCGACTGGCAGGTGGGGGTGCACTTTTTGAAGATGGGGCTCGCCATCGGTCTGTCGGGGGCTGTCGTGGGGGTGCTGCTGGGGGCGTATTT
>CAZRGL010000932.1:0-2146 GCA_964599485.1 uncultured Polyangiaceae bacterium | reverse complement strand
TCCGCACGGTGTCGAAGTCCCCGGGCACCATCATGTCCCCGCACACGGTGACGGACAGGGAGGTGGAGTCGTCGCATCCGGCGGAACACGCCGCGATGACGGAGAAAAGGCAGGCAACGAGGTCAGCGCGTCGCATCGCTACACCCTACCCCATTCGACATTGGATTACCGCGCAACGGAGGCCACGCGATGTACCCACGCGGGCATTTCGTGCTCCAACTCCCACTCGATGTTCATCGGGCGCTCCCCGCTCCACGACGCCAGATTGGCAGGACCGAGAAAAGTGTATGGCACCGACTCTCCGCGATCGTCTTTCTTGTGGTCGCGCACAAACAGCAACGGTGTGATCCCAACTGCCGAGTGGTCGACGTGGCGCTTCCCTTTCTTGTCCGTGGGCCGAGTGCCTGACTGGGACTGCCAATGGAATCGAGCCGGTCCTAGCGCGTAATCGCGGTACATCGTGGTCGGCGAGTAGTCAGAGCTGTCCTTTTGCAGGGTCACGAACAGCAGATTCGACCGACTGGCCTCATGATAGTAGACACCCTCGCGTGGCAGGTACAGCCGCTGCTTTCGCACATCGCCAAAGGCTGCCATCAGCTCGGCCAAGCGATATCGACCGTGCGCGACGATGGGGATCGTCTTGGAGTGCCGAAAGGGCAAGGTCTGGTGGTCAAGCGCGTCGTCCAGAACGGCCAACAATGCGCGCAGCTCGCCAGCGATGGCTGGGTGCGCGGCCATCGCATCCGCCAACGCCCTGGGAGCGACACCATCCTCAATGCCCAGCAGAGTGGTCGACAGCATGAGATTCAACCGATCGACGCGGCGCTCGCCGGCCGCGATCCGCTTCCAGGCGTCCAGCCGTAGGCGGTCGTCGGCGTGGATAATTCGGGCCAAGCCACGCGCGAGCCGATCCTCCAAGGGACCCGGCGGCGGCACGTCGTGTCCCGCGGCTCGTTGCAAATCCGCGAAGAACCGACCGCCGCGGTAGAGGTCCTCGGGCGTCAGCTGTGTCTGGTCCAAGAAGTCGGCCAAAGAGACCGGCCCCATGTCCCTGAGCTCCCGAACCAAAGAGCGCCGATTGGTCGCGATGGAATGGCTCAGATTCTCGAGCACCGCTTCGCGACTGTGTCGATCGAGCGTTATCGAACAGCCGGACGGCAGGTAAGGAAAGCCGTCCTCCACTTGGCGCTTGAGCGCCCCACGCCCAACTTTCCCAAGCAAAGCCCGGTAACGCACGTCATAGCGGAACCGTTTGTGCGCCCGCCCTACCATGTCCAGCACGGTCAGGCATCGCTTGCCCTCGCAGCGTCGCAGACCACGACCCAGCTGCTGAATGAAGACCGTTGCGCTCTCCGTAGGCCGCAGGAAGAACACGGTGTCCACTTCAGGGATGTCCACACCCTCGTTGAAAATGTCCACCGCAAAGATGCATTGCAGACCGCCGTTTCGCAGATCCGCGATCGCCTTTGCACGGGCCCGCTTGTCGGTCTTGGCAGTGATGCAGGCGGCGTTTAGGCCGATACGATTGAAGCTGTCCGCCATATCGGCGGCATGGTCCACCCCCGCACAGAACCCGAGCGCCCGCATGCGATGCGGGTCGTCAATGTGCTCCTGGATCGCCTTTCTGACGAGGTTGGCCCGTGCGGTGTGCCCCGTGTACAGCTTGTTCAGCTGTGCCACGTCATAGCGCCCGTTCCGCCAGGCGATATTGTCCAATGGGACGTTGTCGTGGACTGCAAAATACTGAAAGGGGACCAACAAGCCGCGGTCGATCGCATCCCACAGACGCACTTCGGCAGCGATTCGGCCATCAAACCACTCCAAGACAGACCTGCCGTCTGCGCGCTCCGGGGTCGCAGTTAGCCCCAACAACTCTACGGGTTTGAAGTGGCGGAGCAACGCGGCGTAGGTGTCCGCGGCGGCGTGGTGGAACTCGTCGACGATAATGGTGTGGAAGAAGTCCGGCTCGAGGTGCTGGAGACGCCCGCGGCTCAACGACTGGATGGACGCAAAGACGTGATCCCACGTAGCCGGCCGTTGGCCGTCGACCAACAGATCGCCGAAGTTTCCATCGCTCATCGCGTGGCGAAAGGTGTCCTGGGACTGCCTGAGGATCTCCTTGCGGTGTGCCACGAAGAGCAACCGT
>CAZRGL010000931.1:0-2158 GCA_964599485.1 uncultured Polyangiaceae bacterium | reverse complement strand
GAACGGTTCCGTCATCTCCTCCGGTGACCGCGTAGCGGCCGTCGGGAGTGAATGCGATGGTGTTCACTTCGCTGCGGTGGCCGCGAAGCACGCGCGTCGCGCCGCCGTCCAATGGCCACAAGCGACCCAAGTCATCTGAGCTGGCAATACCGAGCTGCTTGCCATCTGGGCGGACCGCTACCGCGTACACGCGTGCGTCAACCTTGCCGACGAGGCGGCTTGCTCCGTCGTCGATATCGCGGACGCGGATAGCTCCGTCAGTGCTTACCGATGCCAGCCAGCCCGGTCCAAATGCGATGTCGAAGATCCTGTCGACATGATCCCGCTTCCCTTGGCGGCTCTCACCGGTAGCGGCATCCCACAGCCGGATGACGCCCTCCGAGCTCCCCGTGGCGACCATCGTTCCAGCCGCGTTCATGGCGGTGCACATGATGGAGCTCTCGTGCCCTTCGAGATGCTTCCGGTGCCGTCCGGTCTCATATTGCCAGAGGTTTGCCCGCCCTGCTCCCGCTGTTACGAGGGTCTTGCCATCGCGACTCAAGGTGACGGTGTCGAGCGGTGGCGGAAAGACACTGAGCGCGCGTCGCTCCGCCCCCGATTTGCTATCCCAGGTCCTCACCACCCCGTCTCGGCCACCCGAGATGAATTCTCTGCCCGACGCGGCAAACTCGAGATCCCATATGACTGGTCCAGGTACCGAGTAGATCTGGTCTCCGGTTTCGAGCTCCCACGAGCGTAGCGTTTGGTCGATGCCGGCGGATACCACGTGGTGCCCATCGGGCGCTGCGGCAATGATTGGCACTGCGCGTCGATGTCCGGGGCTGACGCGCGGCTGCGCGACATCTAGATCCCAAACCCGTGCAGAGCGGTCGTTGCTGACGCTGACGACCCAGGGCTTGGTCGGGTGGAAGGCTACCGAAGCGATCACGTCGTCGTGGTTGCCTACAGTACGCAACAACCGGCCGCTCGCGACGTCCCAAGAGCGCACGCTCTCATCGTGAGACACTGACACCAGGGTCTTGGAGTCCGCGCTGAATGCGACCCGAGTCACCCAACCGGTGTGGCCTCTGAGCACGCGCACGGACTTTCCGGCGGTCGTCCAAATGCGAATGAAACCATCCTTTCCCGACGAAGCGAGTAGGCGACCATCGTGAGAGCGCTTCACGTCGAGCGCGTCTCCCTGGTGGGCATCGATATTCACGAGCCGCTGAGCGGTCGAAAGATCCCACAGCCGAACGCTGCCGTCTGCTCCCGAGGTCGCCAGCACGCCCTTCGGGCCGAGGCTGATGCCGAATACCCCGCCTGGATGAGCCTCGATCGTTTTCGTCAAGCGACTGGTCTCCAGATCCCACAAGCGGACGGTTCCGTCCCCTCCCGCCGAGATGAGCCGCGTGTCGTCGACGATGACCCTTTGGACACGACCTCGATGACCTATGAGCTGGCTGCGCGACTCGTCGCTTCGGCGCCAAACTTCGATAGGACCACGCCAACTTCCGGCGACGATGTGGGTGGGTGAGGCCGCCACACTCGTCAATTGGTCGGCTCCACTTCTCAGGCGTCGCAGTTTGCTGTTCGCTGTTGCGAACAAGTACACCGCGCCATCCTGACTCGCTGCTACGACGAGCTTGCCATCAGGCACAAACGCTACGTCGTACAGCATCAGGTTGGCACGCCGGCGCCATCGCAGCGAAGTACGTTGCAAGTTCCACCAGAGGCCGCGCGCCGCAAGCGAGTCGGCCAGCTCGAAGGACATGCGCAACTTCGAGCGCGCTTCGACGAGCTCGGTGCGCTCGTAGGCGGCGAGCGCACCTTCGAGCAGAGCCTCGGCCTGACGTACGCGCTGCTTCGCCTCCCGCTCCTCTGCGAGCGCACGCTGGCGGTGCGCTTCCGCCTCTTGTCTTTGGGCTTCGTTGCGTTGCGACAACAGAACCAAGGCGATGGCCACGAGGGACGCGATGACGCCGCCGACGAGAATCCGGCGCCTCCGGCGGCGCGCCGCATCCTTGGCCAAGGCTGTCTCGACAAAGTGACGGGATGTGCCTGACAGCTTGACCGAGCCGCGCTCTTGGAGTCGAACCGCATCGCGCAAGCCATCCCCCGACCACAACTCCTCGGGGCGCCGTCCCCGTTGGTCCCACAGCACCGACGCTTGGCGCAG
>CAZRGL010000930.1:0-2164 GCA_964599485.1 uncultured Polyangiaceae bacterium | reverse complement strand
GGTCATTGGGCTCGTCGCCGGCGAAATCGCGTGTACCGTTCCGCGCAGCTTCACCCTCGCGGGCGCGGTAATGCTGTTCAAGCTGGCTTGTTTGAAGAGTCCCCCGAACATGAACAGTTCATCGCACGACGAAGTGACCCCAGCAAGCGAGCCAGATACTATGCGTGCCCATGCGATATCGAACGAGCTCGCAAAAATCAGCGACCGCGGTCAGAACGGTCTCGATGCTCGTCGCGGCAGCGCTCTTGTTGATGGGGGCGTGCAGCAGCGAAGAGTCAGATCCGGTAACGAGCACGGGCTCCACAACAGGTGCTGGCGGCATGCAGGGGGAATGCACCGAGTCGAGCCAATGCCCTGGGCAGGATGACGCGTGTAGCTCGCGGACTTGCAACGACGCTCAGTGTGGCGTCCAACATGCAGTGGCAGGAACCGTCTGCCCAGCCGGCAGCTGCGATGGTGCGGGAATCTGCGTGCCTGCGTTGGCGCCGAATGGTGAAGTGTGCTCTAGCGCGAACGCGTGTGCTTCCGGCTTTTGCGTCGATGGTGTTTGTTGTGCGGAGGCCTGCGCGGGCGCGTGCTTGGCCTGCGACCTTGCGGCTGCGCTCGGCACCTGCTCGCCAGTCGAAGCGGGCACCGATCCCGCTTCTGAGTGCTTCCCCGGTGTGTGTGATGGCGCGGGCGCATGCCAGGGTGCGTCAACGTGGACCAAGGATTACAATGGCGGCGGCCTCGACACGATCAGCGATCCCGTGAGGATGGTCGTCGATAGCAGTGATGCGGTCATTGCTGTGGGCAACTACACCGGACAAATCGATTTCGGTGGCGGTTTGCTCCTCGGGGGTAGCCAGGAGCTGTTCGTCGCAAAGATATCGAGCTCGGGTGACACGCTGTGGGCAAAGTCGCTGAAAGGAACGCCTGGGTCTGTCACAGTGGACGGTAGCGACAATGTTTACGTTACCGGACGGGCTTACGGCACCGTCGATTTTGGTGGCGGCCCACAGACGACCACAGGTTCTGACGACGTGTTCGTGGTCGCGTTCGACGCGCAAGGTGGCTACCAATGGAGCCAGCTGTTCGATACGAGCGGGGCCTCGTCAAAGGGCGTGGCTGTCGATTCGGGCGGCAACGTCGTACTGGTAGGCGAGTTCGACGGCGCGGTGGACTTTGGTGGGGGCGCACTCAACGCAGACTCAGCCGCCAGTGACACCTTCATCGCGAAGTGGCATCCCAAAAATGGCCACGTATACAGCAAACGTTTTGGCGACTCCTACCCAGCCGTCCCAACCGATGTCGTGATCGACAAATCCGACCGCTTCACCATCGCCGGCGAGTTCTTCGGTTCAATCGATTTTGGTGGCGGTGCACACACTTCGAGCATCGTCGATGGAGGATTTTATGCCGCCCAGTTCAATTCCAACGGCAGCCTCGGGTGGAGCGTAGGAGCGCCGTCGTCCTATTATGTGAGCCCTCGAGCAATGGCGATCGACAACGCAGGCAACATCGCCGTGTCGGGCCGCCTCCGCGGTGGAATCAACTTTGGCGGAGGTGAAATCTCAGGTCAAAACGTCGCCTTCATCGTCAAGCTCAGCGCTTCTGGAGCCCATGGTGTGAGCATGACGTTCGGTCCGGGCAGCGGCAGCGCTACCGGAGTCGCTTTTGCCCCCTCCGGGGACATGTTGGTCGCCGGGTTTTTCAAGACATCTTGGGACGCGCCGCCGTTCGTCAGCGGGGGGGGCGAGGAGGTGTTCCTGCTTTCCATCAGCCCCAGCGGCTCAATTGGCTGGAGCGAGTCATTCGGTGGGGGTGGTGACCAAAGCGCAAACGCGCTTGCGGTGGACAGCAAGGGAAATGCGATCCTGTTCGGCGAGTGCGAGACGGAGCTGGACTTCGGGGGCGACAGCATCAAAGCCGACGGCGTCGACAGCTACGCTGCGAAGCTGTCGTTGTGAGCGATCTAGAGCGCGATTGGCTCGACTTCTTTGGGCGGCCTCGTCTGCTCGATGTCGGAGATCCGAATCCCAGCCTGGTCGATCAACGTCTTGGCAACATAGATGGGCACCTTGTTGCCGATGGCCATGGCAATTGCATCCGAGGGGCGTGCGTCAATCTCGATGAGCTGCTTGCCTGACTTCAGCACGATGGTTCCAACGTAGATACGCTCGCG
>CAZRGL010000929.1:1620-2167 GCA_964599485.1 uncultured Polyangiaceae bacterium | reverse complement strand
GCCTCGACACCGGTTGATGACGGGAAGCTTGAGTCTGCCGCCGAGCATGACTTCTGACCGGCCGGCGGCTTGCACGGTTTCCGCAGCTTCGACAGCCGTTTCGCCAGCTTTGTGTTGACCTTCTTGCTGGGCTTCGCTTTGTCATTGCCGCCCGAGGCGCACGCGAGCAAAGCGCCAATCACCACCAACATGGGCACGATGTCAGGGGATTTCATTGGCACCACTTTAGTCGAATCTAGGGCGACGTACACGAGCCATAGCTGGGAGGTCGCTACGGCGGCGGCGAAGCCGGGCGTCGATCCTCCTTACACGACGCGATCCCACGTCCCTCCGTCGTCGGCCCGGACTCCTTGTAGGTGACTTCGCCGACAGCGCTGTCGATCGTGAATGTGCGCCAAGGTCCCCATTGGATCGTTGCGACGCTGCCCGTACGGGACACAGCGCGAGCACCAACAACCTCGCCAATTGCTGAATACCGAAGCGGGGGGCCCGGGGGGGGCGGCCCCCCCCCCACGCAAAAACACCCACCCCCCCCCCCCCCCCCCCC
>CAZRGL010000929.1:921-1610 GCA_964599485.1 uncultured Polyangiaceae bacterium | reverse complement strand
TTGCCAAACCCCGCGGGGCGCGGCGGGGGGCGGCCGCACCAAGGTCCAGTCTTACGCCGCTGCAAGCCCCTGCCGGGAGCCGGCACTGCAGCGCCCAAAGCACACGTTTAGTCCTGTCTGCCAGTCCTGTTGAGGCTTTGAATTTGAAGCTCGTTGGGATGATCGCGAACAGCATCACCCACTTATCGTCGACAAAACACGACCGCTCGACCTCAAGCCGCTGTGGGGCTGGTTTTGCGCACTCCGCGCACTTTGGAGGGGCGGGGGCGTGGCTACTGGCAAAGATGGCCAGCTGATCCTGTGAGCACCACTGCGAGGTCTGGCCTAGCAGCGCGTCGCAGGTTGGAGGTGCCACCCTTGGGGCGGCTTTGGTCGGCTCGATCGCACCGCCGCAGCCGGTCACGATCACCAACGCAAGAGGGAGAGCCGAAGCCAATCTCATTCGGGGATCCTATGCTGCCTTTCCAAGGAGCGTCATTTGGATTTGCCCGGCCCCGCCCGTAGCCATTTGGGCGGCATCGGTAGCGCCGAGTAGCGATCTGTCCGGCACGATGTAGGAGATCACCGTGGCCGTGGTCGAGAGCGGGCTGGTCGAAGTCGAGACCAGCGCGACCGAGGTCGAAGTGGCGTGGGCCCGGGCGGCCCCCCCACGCCCCGGGTCGCCGGCCGGGGCTAGCCCCCCACCCCCC
>CAZRGL010000929.1:0-911 GCA_964599485.1 uncultured Polyangiaceae bacterium | reverse complement strand
AGTGGCGTGGCCGAGGTCGGCCACCAGTCCAACGTCGTCGCCGTCCCGTGATCGCCACCCAGCCCCGTCGCTCGATGATCACGGTTGGCGTGTCGGTCAGGACGTAGAGCCCGTCGAGAGCCTGCGAGAGCTATTGGCTCGCCGTCGATGGTTCAGCGGGCATGTTGCGCGAGTCGCTGTCCGCTAACACGCACAGCCCGGCTCTTGGTGACATTCCCGATCTGCGGGGATGCAAGAGTGTCCGCAGGCGCTGCCGCTCTCACAAACGCGGCAACAGCTGTCGTTCCGCAGTCGTTCAAGAAGTTGCTCTGCATCCGAGCCCTCTACCAGCCGCAAAGCATCCAGTTCGCCCAGGTCGCAGATCCGACGATTGAGCTGCATCGCTATCGCCGCCTCCTTCGGGAGCAGTAGAAACCGCGGTCCGTTCGGGCATTTCTTGAACATGGCGATCGTGCACGCACGCTCTGAGCACGGTTTGAGTGGCTTGAACCACTGCATGATGGCGCCAGTGTCCGGATCGGTGAAGGTCGAGGCGCCCGAGGCGTCGATCGTCAGCCGTCGCCTCGGAAGCGGCGGCGCAGGCGCCGAGCTTGTGCTCGGCCTTGGCCGCGGGCTCGGCGGGCCCAAGTGCGCCTGCCGCGGGTGCGGCGACCATAGATCTTGCGTGCGATCGTAGATGTAGACTCGCGACTTGCCGCACCCCTCTACCCGATGAACGTAGGGGTAGACATTTTCCTGCGATAGTCGGCTCGGCGCGCAGCTGAGATCTTTCGACGCCTCAGTTCTCAGTTGGGCGCCATTTCTGCCTGGCCATGCCGCGGGTCCTCTCGGGCCACAGCCGAAGGAAACGGCGAACACAGCCAGAGCTATGCAAGAGAGCCTTCGGCCATGCGCCCATGCCGGCATCATCG
>CAZRGL010000928.1:0-2178 GCA_964599485.1 uncultured Polyangiaceae bacterium | reverse complement strand
GTGCCGCGCGTGCCGCCGGTGCCGCGCGTGCGGCCCGTGGCGCGGGTGCCGCCCGTGGCGCCAGTTCGACGGGTGCCGCCCGTACCACCCTTTGCGCCCGAAGCTCCCGTTCCGTTGTTGTTGTCTGGACCTGGCCACAGGTAGGTGCGACCGCACCCCGTCGAGGTCATCACGAGCGCCACCGCGGCGAGCAGCACAGCTCGCTCACGCACAACCTTCATCACGATTCGGTGAGCCACCATCAATCCCCTTGAGCCAAGTCACACGCTCGACCACCCTCAGCTGGAGGCCAAGCTCTCGAATAATCACGTAAAAGCAAGTTTCAAGCCAGGGTCAAGTGCCCGAAGTTCCATCCTGCCTCACTCTCGATGTTCGGCATCTAACGTCCGACCGGCCCAATTTGGCACTGTCCGACCAGCCTTGCACGGCTGTGATGATGGCTGAGAGCGACGGCGGGATTTGGCCGGCGGAGGGTGTCACTTCTCCATACTTGCTCGCGCGCTAAGCCCAATTGCGGTAGTTCCATGGCCGCCATGGCCCAAGCAAAGCCCAATGCCAGCGCCAAGGTGTCTGCTACCGCCAGCGCAACTGCCACTGCCAGCTCCGCCGGTACCGACACTGGCACCGGCACCGCTACGTACGACCGCCCCGAAGCGGGCCTCGGCCAAGGACGGCTCGGCGCCCCACCCTGGGTCATCGCCCTATGCGCTGTAGTGCTCGTGCTCGGCGTTGTGTTCTTCTTCGTCATGAGGCACCGACGCGCCAAGGCCAAACGCGGCTATGAGAGCGTGGCCCCCTCATCGCGGTCGCCGCATTCGAGGCGATGAGCGAAGCGCCACCACCGGCCAACGACAAGGCCGATATGTCTTTCGGGCGCATCGTGCGTCGGGTGATCGTGGTGATGCTGCTCGCGGTGGTGCTTTACGGCGCCATCGTGCTGTACCGAGGGCTATCTGCCATCGCCACCGAGTTCGAGGCCTTCCAGTGGTGGACCTTCGCCGCCGCCTGCGGACTCGCGATGGCCAACTACGTGCTGCGCTTCCTCAAGTGGGAGTTCTACCTGGGCGTGCTCAAGATCGGCCCAATTCCCAAGTTCGAGAGCTTTTTGACGTTCTTGTCGGGATTCGTGCTCACTGTCACGCCGGGCAAGGTCGGCGAGGTCTTCAAGTCTCTGGTGCTCTACCAGACCCGCAATGTGCCCGTGGAGCGCTCTGCGCCCATCATCGTGGCCGAACGCGTTACCGATCTGATCGGGGTCATCGCCATGATCGCGGTGGGCAGCTTGGGCTTCTCCGGGGGCCTGCCCTGGGCCATCGCCGGCGCGGTTGTGGTGATTCTTTTGCTTTTGTTCATCGCCTCCCCGAAGCTCGCCCGCGGCTTCGTGAGGCTGCTCTATCGGCTACCTGGGCCGCTCGGAAGACTAGCCGAGCGGATCGGTCCGAAGATCGAGGTGGCACTCGACCAATTACGCGAGCTGACGACCCCAACGCGCCTGATCTGGCCCACTTTGCTCAGTGTGGTGGGTTGGTTCCTCGAGGGCGTGGGATTGTGGCTGATCCTGCGGGGTTTCGGGCAAGAGCTCGATTTGGCACTAGCCGCTTTCTTCTATGCAACAGCCACGCTCGCCGGAGCGCTCATTCCCCTTCCTGGCGGCTTGGGGGTGACCGACAAACTGCTCGAAGAGCAGGTTGCCCGGCTTGGTGGCGTGCCCACCAGCGCCGCCACAGCGGCCATGTTGCTCATCAGGTTGGCCACGCTTTGGTTCGCCGTCGTGGTCGGCTTCATGGCCCTTGGAGCCCTCCGAATGGTTCAGCCCGGTTTAAAGTTGGGCCGTGATGGAGTAAGGGGGATATCGGCGGTCGAAAAAGAACCGGTGGCGGCCAATAAAGAGGTTGATTAAGTGGGCTGGAGTATGGTGGTCACGGCACGCTCTGGGTTGGTAGAGCAATCATGACGAAGGTTGAAAGAGGGGTTCCGCTCGTCGAGCGCATCATCGAACGACTCGCCCCACACGTTAAGGTGCGAGGCGCGAACGCTAGTACGCTGGACTCTCTCGAGTCTCGTCTGATGGTGGAGCTGCCCCCCACGCTTCGCCGTTTCCTCGAGTTCGACTTCAGCTTCGCCAGTTTTGGCTTGCGGTGGCGGGGGAAAGGGCGCTTTGGCAAGAACCCGAACGAG
>CAZRGL010000927.1:0-2191 GCA_964599485.1 uncultured Polyangiaceae bacterium | reverse complement strand
CCACATGCGCGCTGTCCCAGCGCGGTTGAGCTCGCCGAGGCCCTGGCCTTTTTTGCCAACGGCTCTGACGAGATCAACGCGGCCATGTTCGTACCAATAGAGCAGCAGTTGCGCGCTTTTCGCGCAACGCGCTTGCCGCTGCCCGAGACCTGGCAGCGCGTGCAGCCCGACCGCGAGCCACCACCCATCTCGAGCGCCCCCCACGACCACCTGCTTGGGCGGCTCTTGGCTGGTCGTTTTCGGGTGTTGCGCTGCATTGGCGAAGGCGGCATGGGCGCCGTGTACGAGGCGCAAACGAACGAGGACGCGCGCTGTGCAGTCAAGGTGATCAAGCCGGCCCTCGCTGGCAAGAGCAGCAGCGCCCGCAAGCGCTTCGTGCGCGAGGCCAGGGCCGCCGCGAGCATCCAGAGCGAGCACGTGGTGCAAGTGCTCGACGCCGACACCGATGCAGACGTCGAACAACCCTTCATCGTCATGGAAATGCTGCACGGAATCGATCTCGAGCAGCTACTCGACGACCACGGCGCGCTCGGTCCGGTCGCTGTGGCCAAGATCTTCTTGCAAGCCTGCCACGGCTTGGCAGCAGCACACCAAAGCCAGCTGGTGCATCGCGATGTCAAGCCAGGCAACTTGTTCTTGCACCAAGATCCGAGCGGCACGTTCACCGTCAAAGTGTGCGACTTCGGTATCGTCAAGCGGCTCGGTTTCGACGACGCCGACCAAACGAAGCTCACCAGCACCGGTAGCATCATCGGCTCACCGATCTACATGTCACCGGAGCAAGCACTGGACGCCAAGGACGTCGACTTGCGCAGTGACATTTGGAGCCTCGGCGTCTCACTCTTCGAAGCGCTCACAGGCGAGCTTGCCTTCGATGATTGTGAGACGATGGGCCAGCTCATCGTAGCGATATGCGATCGGCCACTGCCCAGGCTGCGGGACGTCGCGCCCCACGTACCGGCGCAACTCGCAGCGATCACCGAAAAGGCGATGCAGCGCGATCCCGAGCTACGCTACCAGTCGATGCCAGAGCTCGCTGCCGCACTGCAGGCTTATTTGGGTGAGCGTGATCCGCGCCTGCTGCCAAGGGAGCTCCGTGCCGCGGAATCATTCGCAAAGCCGACCCAACAGCGCGCAGCCACCAGCGGCCTGCAGAGCACAGTGCGAGCCCCCGTCCCTTCCCTCAAGCCCACACCCAAGAGCGACGTGCAGCGCGTGGTGGCCATGGCCATCGCCGCCATCGTCGTGCTCGCTGTTGTGGCCGGAATACTCGTCGCTACGGGCCCAGGCCGGTCGAAGACAGCTGCAACCGCCGAAGCCACGGCGCCCTCCCCCGCGGTCGACAAGCGAATTACCGTACGGATCCCCATCCGTCCGGCCAATGCCAAAGTGACGGTGGCCGGCAAAGAGCAGCCCCTCTACACCGGCGATCTCAAGCTGACCGGGGAACCAGGTGAACGCTTCGTCGTTACCGTCGAGCTCAACGGCGAAAAGAAGACGATTGGCATTACGATCGGCAACGACGGCAAAGCCGATTTCCCCGCAATCACCCTGCCCTCAGCTGCGAGCCCGAGTGCGAGCGGCGCGAGTCCGTCTGCAACCACCAGCTGGCCGACTAGGAGCAAGAAGGACAAGCACGACCAAGAGTACCGCGAATGACCAAGCGCTAGATCACGGACAAGCCCGTCTTGTCACGCAGCACGACAAGAGCGCACATGCAACAGGGTTGGCAATTCGCCGGTCGCGGAAGCTACGATGGTCAGGGATGGACAAGCGCAAGCTCTTGATCATGGCCGCGCTGCTCGGTGGAGCCATTGTCGCGGCGCTCCTCTGGTGGCTGACCAGCCCCAATCGTCCGGAGGTGGAAGCATCGAGTAGCCATGCTGACGCCGGACATGACTGCGCCCAAGCGTCTGCGAAAGCCACTACGACGACACCACGCGCGAAAAAACCGTCCCGCGTGAAATGGTCCGCCGAGCAGGTCGCCCAGCGGCGCAAGAAGTGGGAGCAGCGGCGCAAGAACATCCGCGAGGCACGCGACCAACGACTGCGAGCAGCGAGCGAGGCAGCCAAGAAGAAAGCCAGCCAGGCCTACATGAAATACACACCGAAGCTCATCAAAGATGAGATGCGTGAGATCATCCCGTTGATCAAAGAGTGTTACCACAACGCTTTGGTCGACGCCGGACCG
>CAZRGL010000926.1:0-2222 GCA_964599485.1 uncultured Polyangiaceae bacterium | reverse complement strand
CCAAATGCCCCGACTGTCCAATCGTCAGCCGCTATTGCCGCCGCCGCCGGCCGCCGCCCCGCCGGCGCCGCCCGAGCCAGAGCTGGACGTCCCGCCGCTGCCGCCGGCCGCCATGCCGCCCTCGCCGCCACTCGGGCAGTCGTTGCGCAGCTTGACCGAGCTGAGCGCGATGCCAGCCTCGAGCCGGTAGGCGTCTTGACAGTCATCGGGCTTGTTGCTGCTCGCGCACCAGTCGCCCTTGAGCTCGATGTTGCCTTGACCGTCACGGGTGCACCTGAGCACGCCGTCTTTGTCCGCCACGCCGTAGGTCTTGGCATCACCGCTGAGCAGTACGCAGAGCGACTGGGTGGGGTTGAGCAGCTCGACGTCGACCGTGTCGGCTTCTTCCAGCGTGATGTGGCCCTCGAGATCGGCGCCGTTGAGGAAATACTCGATCTTTTCTTCCAGATCGGGCTTGCACTGGTTCAGTGGCTGCAAACCGTCAGCATTGAACTTGCCGATGCAATTGCGATCGCTGCTGATCGTTCCGTTGACCAGCTGGACGTCGCGAAGAGGCATGTACACCGCGCTGCTGGCCTCGATATCGAGGTAGATGGGCAGGGTGATGGATGGGATCTTGTCGATCGTGAAGCTGCCGTCGTCATTGTACTGTGCGTTGACGGTCATCGGCTCGATGTCGTGTGCCGGGTCATAGGCGTAGCAATACCCGTCTTCGGGCTTGGCTTGAGGCTTGGCGCCACCCACGCGCAAGGTGCTTGCGGTCATGTCGACCTCGGCGATGAGCGAGAAGGTCCCCAGACCGGCCACGTTGCAAGCAGGTTGGTTGATGAAGACGCCGTTGCCGACCAGAGCGGAGACGAAGGGTTTGGTCAGCACCTCCGGCCCGGTGACGGACAACTGCGCGAGCCGCAACGCGAATTTGTCCTTGCCTGTGTTGTCCACCAAACCGAGACAGTCGCTGCCGATCGCGAGTGCGGGGCAGGTCGGATCGGTGGGCGCACAGTTCTTGGTCTTGGCGGTCGAGCTGGTCTCGTCGCTGTCGCAGGCAGCAAACAACAGGCCGCCGAAGAGAGCGGCGGTGATTGAAAGTGAGATGGTCCGGTTCATTGGAGGCTCCTAAGAAGAAAGCGAAATGTCGATGAGAGCGCGAACGCGCTGCACACGGGCGTCGATTCCGTCGGAAGCAAGCTCGGCGAGTCCGGTCGTGCCCAGCGCTTCGACGCAGCAAGAAGCGGTCGCAGTGGCGTGGATGATGGCTTGTCTGAAGTGATTGTGATCGTACTTGCCGCCCCGCGCCAGGTAACCCATCAGGCCACCTGCGAAGGAGTCACCAGCGCCAGTTGGGTCGTGCACTTGTCGCAAGGGAAGGGCGGGCGCAGCGAATACACCCTCGGAGTCGAAGTACAGACAGCCGTGCTCGCCGCGTTTGATGATGAGCTTCGAGGGGCCTAGCGTGAGGATCTGATCGGCGGCCTGGGCGACGTTGTGCAAGCCGGTGAGCAGGCGTGCCTCTTCGTCGTTGATCACCAATACGTCGATTCGCTCGAGCACCTTGGCGAGCGTGTCGCGCTCGCCGCTGATCCAGAAGTTCATCGTGTCGGCGACGACGAGCTCGGGTGCGCTGACCTGATCGAGCACCTCGAGCTGCAAGCTCGGGTGGATGTTGCCCAATAGCACCAGTGCGCTGTCTTTGTAGCTTGCCGGCAAGCGGGGCCGGAAGTCTGCAAAGACGTTCAGCTGCGTGTCGAGCGAGTCGCGGCCCACCAAGTCGTCGTGATAGCGGCCCACCCAGCGGAACGTCTTGCCGTCAATCCGGTCGATGCCCTCAGTGTCGACGCCGCGCGCTTGCAAGCGGGCGAGCATCTCTTCTGGGAAATCCGTGCCGACCACGGCCACGATGCGCACGGGCGCGTAGCTCGATGCAGACAGCGCCGCGTAGGTCGCAGAGCCGCCGACCACATCGACGAAGCTCTTCTTCTGCGCGGCAGGTTGGGCTGGATCTGGGATGGCGATGGGGAATTGTAGGTCGTCGAAAGCCATCGATCCGACGATGAGAATCGGCTTGGTACTCACTTTATGGCGGGCTTAGCACGGCGCGGCCCAAGAAAGGGTCCAGATCGAGCTGTTGGCCGTCAATAGGAGGCGCTAGCGAAGGCCTCGCGCGCCTTCGCCCCTTTTGGGGCGGGCGAGGCCGTAGCGCCCTTTGGGCCGAACGCTAACGC
>CAZRGL010000925.1:0-2232 GCA_964599485.1 uncultured Polyangiaceae bacterium | reverse complement strand
TTCCCACTCGACGCCATAGATCCTCTCGCTGTAGGTCGACTCGTTGACGAGTCCAGCAAACACGTCAGCGTAGCCCGCGCTGTGACTCTCGGGCGCACCAGGCACATGACGCAATGGCCGGTTGTCGCACGCCACAGCATCGAAGGTGGCAAGTTGATCGATGTGCGGCAACGCGGCGATCGAAACCGTTTCGATTGGACCGCAACTGAGCGTTTGCGGATCACAACGAATCACCTCGATCTCGTGGGCGAAGCGCGAGATGGACGAACGCAAACGCGATACATGCTCCGCAAAGGTGTCGTGATTCGATACCGCCGGCTGGGACCAGCTGTGGGCGATCATGCTGCGCGACCAAGCGATCGGATGCTGACCATCGATCCGCAACAGCCGGTCGCCCGCTTTGAGCCCCAAGTTGTGCTCAGCACCAACGTGCGAAACGATGACGTCACGGTAGAGGGGATCGCTGGGGGCGACGACCTGCGACAGGTCCGCCACTCCTTCGAGGAAACAAGCGTTGAGGGGCTTGGGATTGTCGATGACGTAGCTGGAGATGCCGCCGTTGCTCGTGTGCCCATCATGGAGACGTCGAACGGCCAGGGCGAACCCATTCCAGTAGCTCCACGGATCGGACGCGTGACGCATTTGCTCGATGGCGAGCAGCGCCGCGGGCATGTCGAGGGTGCGTTCGATGTAGGGACCAAACAGAAAGCTCAGCCGATTCTGCAAGTAGTCGGTGACCTGCTGTCGATCGGCAGGGATTGGTGGCACCCAGCCGTTGACGTTGCGGCACTCGGACCAGTAGCAGACTTGACCTGTACCGCAGGCGCTCGAGTCGACCGCTCCTTGGCAGGACGGGTTTGCCTCGCCCGCGATGACACCGTCGCTGACGATCTCGATGCCGTCGAGCTCACACCCCCCTGGGCAAAACACCCCCACCGAAGCGTTTGAGCGCACACCGTCGAGGCGCAACCCTTCGTTGGCGAGCTCGACCCAACCATCGCTGGTGATACGACCGGTGGGATACAAGCTCGCCACCTCGGCTGCGCGCCATGGCTCGGTGTGGTTGACGACGAAGAAGCCCACAGAGTCGCCACCGCGAATCCAGAGGCTCACCCGATAAGTACGTTTCTGTGCTGGCAGCGCAACGAGGAAGTCCGCATCCTCGAAAGGCGCCACGTCGATCACCCACTTGCCCGACAGTGCACTGTCGGACGCCTTGCGCACGCTTGGCGGCTCTTCCGGATCGGCTGAGGGTGGAATCTGCTCGTCCTCGAAATCCAGCGTTACTGCCGCGTTCGGATCGAAGGCGAACGAGCCATCCTCAAAAAATGTGCCGCCGCGAGCCGTCGCCGGAAAAGAGACCATCCAGACGGCGAGTAGGGCGCTGGTGGGTCGAAGCATCGAGACGGTTTCATAACACGCGCGTCGGGATCCTGCTCGTCAGAAACTTCCAGCATGACATGTGGATCGCGGTTGCGTGAACGCGCTGTCACTGGTGAGCCAACGACGACGAAAAGCTGCCCAACGTGGATGACTGAAGCCACCGCAATTGTTGAACTGTCGATGATCACAGGAGTTGGACGCCCGCAGCAGGCAAGCTCATTTCCGGTGGCGCGCGAATTGCACGTTCTGACCGTAAGAAAACACCAGCCAGGACCGTCTCATGAATGAGCCGATGAGCGAAATCCCACCCACATTGCCCTACGGCAGTCGACTGCCCAGCGTCAAAGCCCGTCTGGCGATGGATGGGTTCATTCCCGACGAGCTGCTCGGCAGCTTGCTCGAGGCGGGATTGGCATCTGCGGCAGGCTGCATGCTCTACACAACCGACGGCCGCAAGTACGTGCTCCAGCAAGCCGCGAGAATCCTGGGAACGACCACCGGCAACACCGATCCTTTCGGCTTCACCGGACTGGTCGAATCGCTGGGTGATCTGCTCAAGAGAGGCTTCGTGATGAGCGCCGAACGAATGGCGCTCGGCCGTCAAATCTACGACGTCGAGTACGGCGTGCTCGCCCATCCCATACAGCAACCGGATGACTCGGGTGTGAACCCTCGAATGGCGGGCTAGCGGGGTTCCCGGCCCATGGAGGCGCTACGGACTCGCGCGCCCCATGCGGGGCGAAGGCGCGCGAGGCCTTCGCTAGCGCCTACTATTGGCCAGTAGGTTGTTTCTCCTCGGGGTCTTTGAAAAGACCCCGCCCCATCGCCTTCGGCGACGGGGCCCCACCC
>CAZRGL010000924.1:0-2233 GCA_964599485.1 uncultured Polyangiaceae bacterium | reverse complement strand
AGCTCCTTGGGTCCGTGTGGTGTCGCACGGTGATAGAGCAACCCTGATGCCAACTTCAGGAAGCGCCTAAATATCTGAATTCACAAATAGTCAGACTGCGACACGGTGACACCTGATGCACAAAAGCAACGGCTTATTGCATCTATGCAACAGTGCTAGCTACAGCCCCACGTTGTAGCCACGCCACGTGCCAGCGGAAGTGTCGATGACCCACACCTTGCCTTGGGCATATCCGAGGCTGTAGTAGGAGTTCGAGTTGGTGCCTGCGCCGGTGAGAATCGTCGTGTCGATGCGCGTGCCTAGATCATCCCAAGCCGACAGCACGCCGCCCGAGTAGCTGAGGTAGAAGCCTTTGACGGTGGCGACATTGCGATCCTGAGGCGAGCTACCTTCGTTGTTCAGCGTCCCGTAGCCGACCAACGTAACGGTCGGCAGTGCGCCTCCCGATGCGTTCCAGCGATACAGATTGCCGTCCTTTCGTCCGACGTAGACGCTGTTCTTGGCGTCCCAGACCACCGCGGATTGCGAGTCGAGCGAGCCTGCCAAAGTCACCTCGGTGCCGAAGACGCCGGGAGAGGTCTGCACGCGCACCTGCATGTTGGCGTAGGAGCGCGCATAGACGGGGCTGGTGCCGTCGCCCTTGGTGAACACGCTGCGGAAGTCGAGCCCGGGTGAGTACTTCTGAACCAGCACGCCGTTGGCGGTGTATTGCGCCAGCCGCTGGCCACTGGAGCTACCACCGGTAGACGTCCACAGATTGGTGCCGTCCCAGGCCATCGTCATGGTGGTGCTGCTGAGCTGATCCTTGAAGGTCATCACCGCCGCATACTGCGACTGGTTGAAGGGCAAGGCGCAGTCGATGTCGTTGATCTCGGTGCAGCCCGCCGGACAGCAGCTGTCGTTGCCGACACATTGGGTGATGGGCATGCCGCCACTGCAGTTGCCGCTTCCGCAGATCTCGCCCGTCGTACATGAGTCGAGATCGTCGCAAGGATCGCCGTCGTTGACGCCGTTGGTGGTGCACTGCCCGCTCATGGCATCGCAAACGCCCATGACGCAGCCGACGGTCAGATAGCTGCAGTCCTTGGGCATGCCGCCCTGACAGACGCCCGCTGCGCAGGTCTTGTTGACGGTGCACAGATCGTTGATGTCGGTGCAAATTTGTCCTTCGTTGCCCACCACCGGCTCGCATTGGCCGTTTTGCGGATTGCACTCCGAGACATGACAATCATCCGGAACGGGCGAGAAAAAGCAGTCCTTCTTTTGGCCGATGCAGAGGCCATTCTGACAGGTCGCGCTGACCTCACACAGATTGCTGGCGATGCAGGCGGCGCCGTTTTGTTTCCCGGTGGTGCTGCAGCCTTTTTGATCTTCGTTGCAGACAACGTCCTGGCAGGCCGCGGGCGTCATGCCGCAATCGTTTGCTGATCCGCCCTCGCACATGCCGCTCTTGCAGGTGTCCTTGACGGTGCAGAACAAGCCATCCTCACAGCTGTCGCCGTCGGCCGCGGGCACGACCTCGCATTGACCGAGCTGCTCGTTGCACTGCGCTTGCTGACAATCCGGCGTCTGGATCTGGGTGCAGTCGGTGCCGCAAGGCCAACTGGTGCTGGTCGTTGTCGTGACGCCCCCACTGCCGCCTTGCCCGCTGCTAGTGTTGCCGGCAGTGCCGCCTTGACCGGAGGTGTCATCGCCGCCGAAGCCGCCAGTTTGTCCGGTCGCGCAACCGAGCGAGCCGAGCGCCACCGCCAAGAAAAGAAAACGCCAAGAGCTATGCATGGGCTCTAGCTTACAACGTCTAGCCTGGATTCATGGATTAGTCCTTAACGCCTCGGCGTCATTGGCACCGATTTTCGTGCGCAACTTCTGGGCGTCGTCGCCTCTTACTTTCGAGACAACGTCCAGCGTTTACCCCTCTTCTTTGGTTCCCTGGAGGAGCTGGCGCAGCTCCTCCCCCCATCGCGCCCCCCCCCCCCCCCGGGGGGGCGCCCGGGGCCCCGCGGGGGGCGGGGGGGGGCCCCAACCCCACTTGCTCCAAGATGCTGAGCAATTTCGACTACCATTAGGGTCCGACCTATGAGCCCGGATTATTCACCACCTCATTTGCGACGACGCGAGGCGGCCAGGCCCAAAGCGAACAGGGCGAGGGCGGCCGAAGACTGCCCCGGCGGTCCCTCGCTGCCCGGTTGCTCACAGGCGCACAAGCACACTTGCGGCTCTTTCGCGATCGACA
>CAZRGL010000923.1:0-2251 GCA_964599485.1 uncultured Polyangiaceae bacterium | reverse complement strand
GTGCCGGCCGCATCTTGGACGCCTTTGGGCACGTGAAGAGCATCACTACCATCGGCTTCCCATTGATAGGCGGCATAGAGGTAGTCATCTGGTCCGTCGCCGATGCGCTCGACCAAACGGGTCTCGATCGGCACGCCATCGACCGAGAATTCCTTGAACAGACGCGTTCCGACTGGCACCGACCACTCCTCCATGTCCGAGGTGTCGATGGTTTCGCATTCGGGAATGTACGCCCAACGCTTCTTGTCCGCGCCGTCCGACCAGAGCTCGAAGCGCGGCTGGAAGGGCTTGACCCTCGCATCGATGGTCTTGCTGGCGATGTCCGAGTAGAGCCCCGTCGCCGACAGAGTCGCTGGCGCAGCAGAATCCACTCCCAGCGAGCCGCATACGGGCTTTGGGTCATCCTCGGAGCCGCCACAGCCGACGACCGCGAGCAGCAAAATCGCCAAAAGTGGCTCAACGATGATTCGAACGGTCAGTCGCGCCATGGGGTGCCTCCAATTGTGAATCATCAACGTTTGTAGCCCATCACGGTGCCCCGAGCACTGAAAGCTCGAGGCATCGCTGAAGTGCTCGGCGAGCTCGAGCTGCCGCGCGTGTATACTCGCTACGATGACCCCCTAATATTATTTCTAATATTCCCCTACAAAATTAAAAATTATTAAACGCCCGCGGTCTGGCAGAGACCACGACACGTCAAGCGCCCAAGCAGCCGGACGGCGCTTCACAACCTTGGAAATCGTCCTGATCTTCCTGCTCGCTGTAGTTGTCGGCGCGTTCGGCGGCTACAAAGCGAAAGGCAGCGGTCAAGCCAAGGAAAGCGCCGCTGCGAGCAGCCCCGAGGCACCTGCAGCGCCCACAGCGGCAGCGGCAGCCACTGGCGCCCCGGGCAAAGACAAATTCGGTCGCAGCCCCGGCGACGAGCATTTCGGGCACAACCACCCACCGAAGGGGGCCCAGCCCGCTGCTGCTCCCACCCCAGCCGCTCCCGGCACAGGCTCCGACGCGTTCGGACGCAAGCCCGGCAGCGAGCACTACGGCCACAAGCACGAGTAGCGCCGAGCTCACGGGGCGCAACAGCATCACCACTCCGGCCACAAGCACATGTAGCGCCGAGCCCACGGCGCGACGGCAGCAGCACTACGTCGCTCCGCATGGCTCAATTTGCTTCTTGCCGCAAACGCCGTCGTCGCAAGTCGCTTCCCACGAGCAACACCCAACGTGGGTACAGGAATCCTCCTCGCACACCTCCATGTACCGATCGAGCGCTGCGTACACTTGGCTCTTGGCCACCGCGCGAACATGACCGGTGCAGGGACAGCAGCCGAACTCGACCACCTGACAATCGCTGCTGACTTCACAGACGGTGTACTGCGCCGGCAACGGGTCAGGCGGCGGATACTCGCTAGAGAGCGAGGTGCAGCCGAAGACCAACAAGCTGGTGAGCACCGCGAGGGGACCTGCAGACGAGCCGAGGATGAACCTACCCATGCTGAGAACCGTCAGAAGTAGAGCCAGAACTACGCTTCAAGTGTCGCCAACGTCTCGACGCAGCTCACGGCGCTGTGACCAAAGCCAACATCAGCACAACGCGCGAGCCGCCCCCAACTGTCCGAAACCAGTAGCCTCGACCCGGCGTTGGGCGAGGGACCAAGTAACCCTGGAGCAACCCGTGCGAGGTGAGCTTGCGTGAAAGTATCGCCTGTGCCAGCTTGCCAACCCGCTGAACACCTTGCCCTCGTAGCTCAGAGGATAGAGCAGTGGTTTCCTAAACCATTGGTCGGAGGTTCGACTCCTCCCGGGGGCGCCCAAGGGTTCCGAAAGCATGCAACGAGTCGAGAACCGCTGGAGACTCGGCGTGCGCGGTTTTTTGGGTAGGAACGGCCGATCGCCGCCCCTTCGAGCCCTACTCCGCGAGAGGCAGCGCCAAGCCATCGATCAGCAGCTGCAGCGCCGCGCCGAGCTCGCGATCGCTCGGGTGGGCCTTGGCGCCGAGATTGCGGCGCGACTCGCGCAACAACACCAAACCGAGAAAACTGGCCCAAATGACATCGACAATCTGCCGGGCGTTACCCTCCGGCACCGCTTCGGCGACGATGGCGGCGAAGCGGCGCATGTTGTCACCGGAACGCTTGGCGAGCTCGTCGCGCAGCTCGTCGGTGATGCTGGCGGTCGACCTCGGGTTGGCAAGATAGGTGAACACGTGAAAGTACTCTGGCTGCTCGCTCGACACCCGCCGAAAGAACTTCCA
>CAZRGL010000922.1:0-2261 GCA_964599485.1 uncultured Polyangiaceae bacterium | reverse complement strand
TCCTCGACACAGTCCACCGTGCAATCGCCGGTGAGCGACACAGAGTCCTGATAGCCGTCCGCGCAAGCCGTCACGTTCATCTCGAGATAACAGGTTTCGCGCAGGTACACAGTCTGGGCGCCGTCGTTGACGAACTTGAACGTGGTCGCGAACGGTGGTTGCTCTCCGGTGGGCACGTTGCACTCCGGCGGTACGGTGCTGGTCGTCGTGCCGGAGCTACTCGTCGAGCTACTGCTCGAGCGACGAAGAGCTGCTCGAAGTGGTGCTGGTCACTGGGTCGTCGACGAGCGTCGTGCCGCCGCAGCTGATCGCCGCGATGGCAAGCGCCAAGACGAGGGGCTGGCTGTTGGTAGAGAGCATGCCGAGAGCCTTGCACGCGGTCGAGCGATCACGCAAGGCCGAGCCGCTACCGCGTCCGTCTGTCGTACAAATAGGCTTCGAGTCTGCGAGAGATGAGGTCGCCTCACAGATGCCGTCTGGTCTCATCGTTCCGACACACGAACCATCAAATCTGAGGTCGACTGGCGGGATTGGAAGATTTCTCGGCGATGCGGACGGGGCAATTGAGCCGGTTTCAGGCCTCGGGTTGACCCGGCGGTAGTTGCCGGACCACACTTCCTTGATGGCCGGGGCGCCCGAGTCAAATCACATCCTGCACATTCCTACGGGGCAGCGTTGCAACAATCGCTGCAACTTCTGCATGGAGCGTCACGCTGGCTATCCTCTGCAGTACAGCTTCGAGGAATACCGAGCCACACTCGAGAAGATGCGCGCCGAACTGTCAGCCGTGATCTTCACGGGTGGAGAGCCTACCCTCAACCCGCTGCTGCCGCGCTTGGTCGAGACGGCTGCCGATCTAGGCTACGAGCTGATCGGCTTGATCACCAACGGTCGCGCCCTCAAAGATCGGCAGTGGTGTGAGCGCTTGCTCGAGGGCGGTTTGAACCAATTGACCGTATCGCTGCACGGCCCCAGTGCCGAGGTGCACGACGCCATCAGCCGCAGAAGAGGCTCCTTTGCTCAGGCGGCCCGCTGTCTCGAGAACTTCGCGCAGCTACGAAAGCACTATCAGCTCGAGCTCAAGCTCAACTGCACTTTGGTCCAGTCCAACCTCGGGCTCATGCGACAGATGCGTGACTTTGCTGTCGGCTTTGGAGCGGACAACATCAACTTCAACGTGGCTGAGCCCCGGGGAACTGCTGACGAGCTCTTCACCACGGTGATGCCTCGCTACACCGCGGTGATGGATCAAGCCGACCGCAGCGGGCTCGATTTTCAAGCCGCGACTCAATCGCTGTCACGCGTGCCCGCTTGCGCTGGTGGCGTCGAGTGGGTGCAGGAGACCTGGCACCTCGCCCATCGCGATCGGGTGGACGTCTACGATCCGGTTGAAGGCAAGACAAAGGGCGCGCTGTGTGAGCGCTGCTCCATCAACGCACAGTGCCCGGGGATCTGGCAGCGCTACATCGATGGTTACGGCTGGGACGAGCTCATTGCGTTGACCGATCCAGCGAAGCGTCAAGGTGAGACGCTCCGCGTCCTCACCGGTTCTGCGTGTAACAACCACTGCGTTCATTGCGTGGACGGGCCGGCGGCGGATGGGCTTGCGACGGGGAAGCCAGTGGGCCGACAATTGCGTGAGGGCTATCTGCGCGGTTACCGCCAAGTCGAGCTCGCTGGCGGTGAAGTGCTGCTCACCGACCAACTGCCCGTGCTGGTCAAGCAAGCTCGTGATCTCGGCTTTCAACAGGTGGCCGTCGAAACCAACGGCCGAATGCTCAACCTCGCGGCGACTTTGAAGCAGCTGCAAGAGCTGGGGCTGTCCGAGGTGGTGGTGCGGCTCAATGCTGGCGACGAGAATGCCCACGACGAAATGGCGCGGGCGGCAGGAGCATTTCGACAGACCGTACGAGGGCTGCTCCAGCTGGCCAAACACGCCATCCCGTTCTCAGTTCGGGTTCGAAAACACGAACGCAACGCTCCGTCACGCGACAGGGCTCGACAGCTCGCCGAGCAAACCGGCGCCAGACGCTTCGAGGTGAAGGACTAAGCGCTTGTCTGACCGCTCCGTCCTACAAGTACGACCAGGTTGCCGCCCACGGGGAGCTAGCTATCGGGCTTCCACGTCAACGTAGACGCGGTTCTTCTTGGAGGCGTCTACTCCGACATAGTTGTTGAAGTACGACGAGGTGCTGTCGTCTAGGTTGATGCCCGAGCCGGGCTCGCGGGGGTCTTTTTTTGGCTCGATGGCGCGAAGCCAA
>CAZRGL010000921.1:0-2273 GCA_964599485.1 uncultured Polyangiaceae bacterium | reverse complement strand
CCCGCTCAAGACTCCGAAATGGTTGTTGGGTTGTCTGGGGGGGTTTATCCCCTCCCGGGACGCCCACATTTGGTTTGGTTGGGGGGGGGTATAAGGCGGTCTATCCCCGCCCGAAAGCCACCGGGCGGGGGTAAAGAGGCCGTCTCAAAATGCGGGGTCGCCGTTGGGGGGATTCCGACAACAGTCGTCAGAACGAGAGCGAGGCGCTGTGGCCGCTGCCGAGGGCGCGCGACTGCGCGTTGATGGAGCGACTGACGAAGTCGGCGAGCTGAGCCAATGTGGCGGCGTCAGCGTCGCCGAGCTCCAGATAGTGATTGAAGCCGGCGCTCTTGTGCAGCTTGCTCAGGTAGCCGCTGACGCTGGCGTCCTGGATGTTCACGCCGACCAGGATCGAGACCATCGATTCGAGCGCTTCGGAGCGTACTGCGCGCCGCAGCGCTTGGTTGACTGACTTGGCCGGCAGGCGAGAAGCGTTGTCGCCGCCGTCGGTGATGACGAACACGATGCCGTTGACGTCGAAGTCGGCATCGCTCAGCTGCTTGCCATAGCTACTGACCGCCTCGACGGCATTGTGAGCGGCGTCGTATAGCGCCGTGGTCCCGCCGATGCGCAAGCAGCCGTCGTAGTCGGCGGGCTGACAGTTGGCCAGCGGCTTGAAGCCGTGAATCTCGGTCAGCGCGCTGTCGAACATCAGCGTGCGGGCCATCAGGTTGTCGGCTCTAGGCGAGCAACGACATGCGCTGACGACCTCCTTGATGCAGCGCTCGATTTCGCGCTCGAAACCGCTGACGCTGCCGCTCACATCGGCGGCGATGGTGACCAAGGTGTATTCGGCCGCCCCGAGTGAATCGATGCGGGCCGCGGAGAAGCCATAGTGGCTGGAAGTGATGCTGTGTTTGTTCAGGCTCATGGGGGCTCCTATGTGCAAATGGGCCGATGGAAGGGCTCAGCTGCTGAGCACATCGGTGGTCGTCGAGGTGCGCATGCCTTTGGCCCGCAACTCGCGAACGAAGTCCTCACCGTAATTCTCGAAGCTCGTCACGTTGCTCGACGCATCGGTCAGCAGCACCAGCTTCGACACGTACTTGGGGTCAGCGAACTTGTCGGCGATGTCGCGCACGGTGTTGGCCAAGCAATGCGAGAGGGCCTCGCCGGCGAGCAACACCACGTCGGCTTCTTCGAGGGTAGCGATCAAGTCGGTGTTCACCTGCGTGGTCGGGTCGGTGGGATCGGGCACTTCGGCCTGCACCGCCGAGAAATGCTCGGTCCAAGGATTGCTGCCCTTCGTGACGAAGTCGGCCATCGCGAAGCGCGCTTCCCACGAGTGGATGGCATCGGACAGGGCCGGCCAAACGTTGTGGCCTTCGTCGCCAATCAGGCAGTGATAAGGCCAAATCACATGCGGGTAGCGTCCGCTGCTCTCGAGTGTTTCGAGGTACTTCAGGGTGCGCTTGTGGGCGCTCGGTCGGGTGGTGGTCCAGCGACCCGTTCTGAGATCCTCGGCCGACATGACGGTGAAGGGATCGGGATGCTTGCCGGCTGAGTTGCGGAACCAGATCGGGTGCGAGATGTCGACCTTGCGGTGACTGTCGAGCGTTACGTGGATGGCGCTGAGCCGACCACGAAGTCGGTCGACCATCTTGGCGAGCCGATCCATGTCTGCGTCGCCGCCACTGACGTAGAGCGATCCGTTGGGGCTGCAGAAGTCGTTCTGTGGATCGATCACCAGCAGGTGAACGATGCCGCCCTTCTTGTTCTTCATCTTCCGTTTGTTCTTCATGGCCGCTCCGTTGAAAAAGTCGCGGGCTCCGTAAAAGAGTCCAGATGACTTTAATATGGCCACTTGATACTCTTTGTCAAGTGGCCCAAGGCGCAAATCGGCTGCTTTCGCTCTACAGCAGGGGGCTGAGCAAGTTCGCGGTGGCGTCGACGAGCTTGGAGGGCCAGGAGCGGTCTTTCAGCTGATCGAGCGTGACCTCTTCACATGCTTCGGTGTCGCGTTCGAACACTTCTGCCAGAGCGTTCGGCAGATGTGTTCCTCCGACGAAACAGCTGGCCTCGAAGTTGAGCCTGAAGCTGCGGGCGTCGAGGTTTGCGCTGCCGATCATGGCGAGCGAGTCGTCGAAGACCAGCACCTTGGCGTGCAGCATGGCTGGCTGATACTCGAGGATTTGTGCACCGACCTCGAGCAGCTCCGGATAGTAGGAACGTGAGGCATGCCGGACGATGGCCACGTCGTTGCGCCCGCCAGGCACCATGATCCTCACGTCGAC
>CAZRGL010000920.1:1996-2273 GCA_964599485.1 uncultured Polyangiaceae bacterium | reverse complement strand
GTGGATGGTTTGGGCCTGGCTGGCTTGGCCAGAGGCGGCTTGGGCAGCGGTGGGCTGACTGAACGCGGTTTGCCCTTGGCCGGCGACGACCGCACCGTGCTGGCCCGTGGGAAACTCGTGCTGCTGGCTGTGGAGGAAGTCGCGGCGCTGGCAAGGGCGGCGGTCTCGGTGAAGCTATTGCTAGCCGGCTGCCGGCTCGACGTCGCCCCGGCCCCCGGGCGCGGGGGGGGGGGGGGCCCCGCCGGGGGCCCCCCCCCGGCCCCCGGGGGCCCCCCGC
>CAZRGL010000920.1:0-1986 GCA_964599485.1 uncultured Polyangiaceae bacterium | reverse complement strand
GGGTCTCGGTGTAGCTTTTGCTAGGCGGCTGCGGGCTGGACGTCGCGGCTTCAGCGGCGAGCGAGGATGGGCTGGGCCCCTCGTGTCGACCGACCGCGGCCCAGGTTGCAACCACTGCGAGCACGACAGCGCCCGTGCCGAGCAGCAGTGGGCGGCGGCTGGTCGGTTTGCGGGCATCGTTCCAATCGAGATCGATAGCCGGCTTGCTGGCGTCGACTTGGGATTCGGTGTTCGTCGCCTCGGGCGCGCTGCGGCTCACCCGTGCGGTCATGGCTTCGTTGGCGCGTGAGCCGGTCGGCGGCCGTGCTTGGGAGAAGACATCGGTCGGGGCCGCGCGCCCCGCGCGCCGGCGGGGCGGCGCCGGAAGGATCCGACGCGTCGATGGAGCAGGCGTCGGGACGGAAAGGGCGAGCTCCCCTCGTATCGCAGCGGAAAAAGCGTCGACCAGCGCCGCTGCTGAGGCAAAACGATCCGCGGCGGAGCGCGCTAGCGCGCGAGCGAAGAACACATCGAGCTCTGGCGGCAAATCTGGCACCAAGCGAGACGGGGGTTGGGCATCGCCCGTGCAGATGGCCGCGATGACCTGGCCAATGTGCTTTCCACCGAAAGGCTGAGAGCCGGTCAGCATGAGATACGCAACCACGGCCACCGACCACAAATCACTGCGCGCGTCGACGGGCTCGCCCTTGGTTTGCTCAGGGCTCATGTATCGCGGTGAGCCGAGCACCACTCCAGTGGAGGTGCGCTCGCCAACGACGAGCTGTGGGTTGGTTTCCTTGGCAATGCCGAAGTCGAGGATCTTGACGATCTCCCGGCCACCTATCTGGGCGAGGAATATGTTGGACGGCTTGAGATCGCGATGGATGATGCCCGCGTCGTGGGCGACTTGCAGCCCTTGGCAGACTTGCGCCAGGATGTCTGCGCAGCGCTGTGGTGTCTGGGGGCCGTCGCGCCGAAGTAGCTGCCTGAGGTCCTCGCCGACGAGCAGCTCCATGGCGATGTAAGGCGTCTGGGCGTCCACGCCGTAGTCGAAGATCTGCGTGACGTGCTCGCTCTTGAGCTGTGCTGCTGCTTTGGCTTCGCGCTTGAAGCGGAGACGAATGGAGTCGTCGTCCACGAGCTCTTCGCTCATGAACTTGACGGCGAGATCGGTGTCGAGCTCACGGTGCCGCGCCACCCAAATTGAGCCCATACCGCCGGCGGCGAGCACCCGCTCAATTTGGTACTTGCCCCCGATGATGTCGCCTGCCGCAGGACTCATGGACCGCCAACTCGACGATATCACAGTGATGAGAGGCGGGCCGCGTGTCCCGGCTCAGACAACCAGCGGAGCGTGTTGCGAACCAATCCGCGCGTTGGCACGCCGCCAGAGCGAGGCTATGCCGTGGCAGCATGCGACGGATTACCTTCTACACACGTGTCGATTGCCACTTGTGTGTGGAGGCGCTCAGTCAGCTGAGGCTGGTGCAGGCCAGCCACCCCTTCGATCTAGAGATCCTCGACTTGGATACTGAAGCGTCCGCAGACAAACTGCGCGCCTACGACTGGGAGGTTCCGGTGGTGGAGCTGGATGGTCGAAAAATCATGAAATACCGCGTAGATGAGCAACGTTTGAAGCGTCTTCTCAGCTGTTGAGCCCGCCTTGCGGTTTCGCCAACGTTGGCGGGCGCGGCCAGAGCGGCGCATGTGCTATATCAGCCTTCTATGAAGCCCTTCGTGGCCGCGCAGGTGGCCTTCATTGCCCTCGTGTGTTTGGGCGTTTTCATGTTCGTTCGGGCATCACGAAACGATCATCAACGCGCGACCTGCTCAGCCCTGTGCGCCTTCCGGCCGAATTATGCGGCCCGCAATCGTACGGTGCCGGATTTCGAGCTGAAGGACTACTACGGTCGCTCGGTGCGCCTGTCCTCGATGCGCCAGGGCAAGCCCATGGTGCTCAATTTTTGGACGAAGAGCTGGAAGCCCTGTCTCGAGGATATGCCCTCG
>CAZRGL010000919.1:0-2273 GCA_964599485.1 uncultured Polyangiaceae bacterium | reverse complement strand
CACCAGCGTCGAGGCGATGTGCTCACTCCATCGCGCACGTAGTGCCTTGAAGCCATCACCCGACCATTCGCATCGGCGCGTAGCGTCTTCATTCTCGGCTACGATCACTACAGTGCCGAGCCGTCGACAACGAGCGCCGAGAGCGTGATCCTCGATCTCAAATTGTATGACGAGCTGCGGGGGCCATGCTTGGGTAAGAGCATCGAGCAACCCCAAAAGTGCGGCTCGTGAGTTGGGGCGCGTTGCCTACCGCGCGCCGCGGATCCCCGCCCTCGTAACGTCGATCGCGAGCGGCGCTCGACCGATCGAGATCATGCGATCGGGTTCGCTCAAGTGCTCGGGCACGACGCGCGCCAGCTCCTCGAGGCCGCCAACTCACGCAGAGCCCACGCGATCGCTTCAGCATTCCGTCGTGACGCCTCTACGAGCACGTCGAGGTCTTCGGAGTACCGAGGTCTACCCAGTGTGGCCAGGACGTACGCACATTGCAACCCTCGCAACCCCTTTGTGCTGGTTATCCTCCACGTTCACTTTTCCTAGCCGCTGATGGGGCGGTGGAGGCTGATCTGGCAGGTGTCCTCAGCAGAATTCGAGAATTGTCTTCTCGTCCACCGAGGGCCAGCCGTAGTGAGCTTGCACTCGTCGAAGTACAGCAGCCAGCGACTCACTTCCAAACGCGCGCCGTGTGATCCTTCGCCCAGCTGACGAGCTGACCGTTCGCGAGCCGACCCATGCCGAGCACCTGTTTCTTGTGGCCTTTGAGCTCGCCGACTTTGCGGCCGGTCGTGGCGTCGAAGATCAGCAGCACCTTGCCGTTGACCGCGTCCTCGACTCGTACGACTACGCGCTTGTCGTCGAGGGCGACTACCCCTCGCGGCGGGCACTTGGCGTTGAGCTTGCTCACGAGGGTCATGTCGCTGTCGAATACGAAGACATTAGCGTCGTGCTTGAACCAGCTCTCGCCGTAGAGCACATTGGCTGCGAAGGTCACCCAACGTGTGGGGCCGATGCGCACCAGTGGGCCGCTGCCGCCCTTGTCCGATCCGGGCAGCTCCAGCGTCGTGAGCTTCCACTTGCCAACGTCGAGCGCGTGGACGGCGGTGCTCGAGCGCAGCAAGACCCGTCCGCTATCTAGTCGCAGCATCCCCCAATCGGCGCCGTCGTGCCGGTCGGGCGTGTTGCAGGTTGCTTGGACGTAGAGCTTCATCGTTTTGGTGCGCTCGAGGTTCTTGCTGTACAGCATCAGCTTCTCGCCAGCAGCGGTGATCACGCGGCCGTCGTCGAGCACCACAGCGCATTCGCCGTCCGCCTTCCAGAAGCGCTCGTACCCCTTCTTCGTCTTCTTGAAGGCCACGACGCCTTCATCGCCCCAGGCGATGATTTCGTCGCCGCGAAGTTGTGCGCCCATCGTGTAGCCCATCCGTTTGCCGAGCTTGTAGACCTCGCCGGTGGGCGCATGCCACAACCGGAGCTCACCCTCCATCGTGTGCGCGGCGAGGACCGAGTCGCCGAGCACGGCGATTGACGAGCCGAGATCGACGTTGCCACAGGTGTCGTCATCGAGCGACCACCAGCCGACCTCATCGGAGAAGTGTCGGGCGGTCACGACCTTGCGGCCGACCTGCGCCATGCGGGTCATCTCGTAGGGGAGCTCGTCGGCGTGACAGCGCAGTTTGCTGGCCTCGGCGTCGAACACGGTGACGTCTTTGCCGTAGATCGCGAACAGCGACCCCTCGCCCTCTATCGCGAGGCCACCGTTGCACGGGACGCGAACCGAAATCGACTGCTCCTTCGACTTCTTTTTGGCGGCGGCTTTCTTCTTCGCGGCGGGCTTCAAGCCGGCTTCGCCGAGTGGATCCTTCGTCACCTTGGTCCGGTGCTCGAGAACGATTCCTTTGGCGTGGTGGCGGATCGTTCGCCGGCCGATCCCCTTGACGTCGACGAACCCCTCACTCGCCTTGGTAGCGATTGCATCGAAGGCAAGCTCATAGGATTCGCAATCGACGGGCAGCTCCGTGTCGAGGTTGAGCGTTGCGGTCAGCCCATCGTCGCCAACCTCCCAGCTCGAGGCATCGAAGAACTCGGTGTAGCTCTGGCCGGCGAAGGCGCGCAGACCCTTGGTCAGGGCGGCCTTGTTCTTGAAGCGCAATACGCCAGCCGAGCGCAGCGAGCCGTTCCAACGACCCGAGCGCTCGCGCGGCCGCAGCTGGAAAATGCCTCGGGGCGATTGCGTCAGCTCGGAAAGGGCTCTCTCGACTTTTTCCTTTCGGTGT
>CAZRGL010000918.1:0-2275 GCA_964599485.1 uncultured Polyangiaceae bacterium | reverse complement strand
CATGAAACAAAACCTCTGTGTCCCTCTTCGTGTCTCTCTGTGCGTCTCTGTGTAACAACGCGCGAAGTTGCCAGCCTGTCGAGTCGGGCGCACAGCGCTCGGTCCGCACTCCGTGGTTGATGAAGTGCGGCGCATGCCCGCCAAGGCCTCACGACAACTAAGGCGACGGTTTGACCACCAGCGGAACTGCGCGCAGCAGCTTGGCGTGCATGCCTGCGCCGTACAAGTTGGCGTAGGCGGCCATCGTGCGGATGACGCGCTTGGTGTAGCGACGGGTCTCTCGGTAGGGGATTCGCTCGACCCAGACATCGAAATCCTCGGCCGGACGCTTCTTGACCCAGCGCGCTGGGGCGCCGGGACCCGCGTTGTAGCCCGGGATGGCTAGCAGCGGGTTGTAGGTGAACTGACGCTGCAGGATCGACAGAAAGCGGCAGCCCAGCGCGATGTTGACACTGGGTAGCTTGAGCGCCTCGACGGTGGCCGGCAATTTGAGCTTACGGGCCATACGTTTGGCAGTGGGCTCGATGAGCTGCATCAATCCGTAGGCGTTCGCTGACGAGACAGCTCTGGGCCTGAAGGCGCTCTCTTCGCGAATAATCGCGTAAGCCAGGTGCTCGGGGATCCCCGATCGTTTTGTCTCAGCTGCCACGATCTTGGCAAAGGGGCGTGGATAAGCGACCTCCCAGACCGAGCGCCAAATACCTGCCGGGTAGTGCTCTTTCCAGAGCTTGGTCGACGAGCGCAGCACGCCATGCGACTCGGCCGGCGCCTCGATTTGGGCCAGCAAGAAAGCAGACGCCCAAAGCAGCGAGGGGTGCGCTTTCTTGTTTCGGACGCCCAGACGGTCGAGCTCGGCAAGGGCCCGTGCGCCTTCGCCTTGGCGCACCAGGGCAACGGCACGGAGGAAGGCCGGCCGGTGCAACTCGGCGTGATCGGCGATTACGAAGTCTCCTTGCGGCTCGGCGGCCTGCGCTTCAGTCAGCACACGGGCGGCCATCTTGGGATCGTGCCGAGCCAAGCGACCATAGGCGAGCACCATGTAGTAGGAGAGCGGAAAGTCGCGAATGACCCGCGCCAGCATGCGCCTTCCCTGCTCGGCGGCGCCGAGTTGAAGCTTGGCGCGCGCCAAGAAGTATTGCGGCCGCCCTTCAGCGTAGTAAGGCCGCCCGCGCCATTGCCGCTTGATGGCGCGTTCGAGCGGTGCGACCGCGCCGGCCCAGTCGCCACGTTCGAGGCGATTGCGTGCCAGCGTGAAGAGTGCTTGGTCGACCATGTCGCCGTGCGGGTAGACCGTATCGATACGGGCGAGCATGCGGGTAAAAGCGGCCACATCTCCGAGATCGAGCGCCGCTTCGGCGCCATGTAAACGGGCATCGTCGGCGAAAGAGTGCTTGGGGAAGGCCTTTTCGAGCTGTGCGTAGCGCTTGCGGGCCAGCGAGGTGTTGCCGCCGCGCAACCCGTAGCGACCACCGAGAAACAGGGCCACGACTTGGCGTTGATGGCCTTTGCAGCGCTTGATGGCGGTGCCTACCGCTTTGCTTGCCTCGGAGTAGCGACGAACAGCAGCAAGCCCCTTGGCGCGAGCGAGGTAGGCCTCGCAACTGAGCTCGCTGGGCGTGGTATCTTCGGCGCCGTCTTTGACGAGCTTCTTGATGAGCTTGCCAGCGGCCGCGACCGCCTCACGCCCTTGACGCGCGTCGGCCAAGTTGCGGGCGCGCGTCATGAGCTCCTGCAAACCAGGTTGATTGAAACGGGTGCGACGTGGCGAAGGCAGGCTCAGCAGTGCTTGCTTCTCGATCTTGCGCGCCTCGCCCACCCCGCGGCCCATCGAGGAGGCGAAGATGACCATACGCGCGACCTCGACAGCCCGCTCCGCCCGCGACACGGAGGGTTGATTGATCAACGCCCGCCCGTAGCGCAGCGCAACCAGCTGCCAGCCCCTGGGGCGTGGCCGTTTGGCCAAATAGGCGTCCCAGATCGGCGCCGCTAGGTCGACTTTGCGCTGCGCAGCGAGGGCAGCCGCCGTGGCCAGCTCGACCTGCTCGTCGATCGCGGTACCCTTGGTGATCTGAAGAAGGCGCGCCGCGGCTTCGGCCGGCTGCCCTATCTGCACCAGCAGCTTTGCGGCGTTCATGCGCGCGTAATCCGCCAGCGGCCAGCTCGCGGCGGCGGCGCGATCGAAGGCGCCAGCTGCCGCCAACGGCTCGCCGGCTCGCCAATGCAACTTTCCCAGCTGATAATGCCAAACAGGTTCGGTTTTTGGGTCGGGAGGGCG
>CAZRGL010000917.1:0-2288 GCA_964599485.1 uncultured Polyangiaceae bacterium | reverse complement strand
CCGGCCCCGCCCGCGGACCCGGCCACGCCGCGGCCCCCGACTCGGAGGCCGACGCGGACTCGGACGCAGACGCGGACTCGGACTCGGCTCCGGCCTCGGACACCCATGCTGCCCCGCGCGTCGAGCGCCCGGGGCGACGCCGTGCATGATCCAGGCTAGTCTCTAGCGTTGGAGCCCTGCCATGCGCCTGCTCGTGATTGCCGCCGTCATCTTTGCGTTTGCCCTGCCAGCAACTGCCCGAGGCGCGAAAAAGCAACCAGACGTGGACACGAAGAAGGCAAGGGCGCTCTTCGTGGAGGGCATCGAGAGCGTGCGCAAGGCGCAATGGGCCCAAGCACTCGATGCCTTCGACAAGTCTGCGAAGCTCCGCGCCCACGCCGTGACGACCTACAACATCGGCGCTTGCGAGCGTGCCATGGGGCGCTACACGCGTGCGCGAGCGAGCTTTCGTTCGGCGCTCGTGCGAAACAAGATCAACACAGGTGAGCTGCCGGGGCGTCTCGCTGCGGATGCGGGGCGGTTCTTGAAGGAGATCGACCAGCTACTGGTGCGCGTGAGCCTCAGCGTCGAGCCTCGCGACGCGCGCATTGCGGTTGACGGAGCTCCGCTGGCCCCCGCTGTTTCCACGGATGACACGCCGACCGTCGTGGCAGGGTTGCTGCCATCTGGTGCGGGCGAGCCTCTGCCCGCCAAGCGGGTTACTTTGCTGCTAGATCCAGGCGCCCACGTGCTGTTGTTGTCGCGCAAGGGCTACGGCAATGTGGCGATCAATCGCAGCTACGGGCCAGGGGCTCGGGCCAAGTTGCAGCTAGCGTTGGATCGACTCCCAGCGACTCTGCACATCGCTGCCAACACGGACGCAGCGATTGTCGAGATCGACGGGCAGGCGGTGGGCTTTGCGCCCATCGACATCGAGCGACCAGCCGGGAGTCACGAAGTCGTAGTCAGGCAAACGGGCTACGTACCCTATAAGACGAAATTGCAGGTAAAAGCGGGCGAAGCGGTGAACCTTCAGGCGGCACTCGACAAGGCATCACCCAACGTTCTGGAGCAGTGGTGGTTCTGGACCTCGGCCGGCGTAATCGTCACCGCGGCGGTAGTGGGAACGTATTTCGCTACAAGACCCGAGCCGACTCGCCCGGCCCTCAACGGTGGCGGGCTGGGCTGGACGGTGCCGATCGACTGAGCAGAACCACGAGCGCGCGCGGGCAGGTCCGTCAGCGTCCGGCGGCGACGGCGTGGTCGCTCGGGCCGCTCGGCTCTGGGAGAAGCTGGCTCGGCGCTGGCGCCGCTTTTGTCGCGGCAGGCGGCAGGCGGCGGGGCGGGACCAACAGGCTGGCGAGGCGCACACGGCGAACGCGGCGATGCACCGGGATGGTGTAGCTGCGGCCAGGTCGCAAGCCCCACGAGCCGTTGGTACGGACGATTGCCGTCTTGTAGGTCGCGAAGTGCTCGGCCACCGATGCCAAAGACTCACCTTCCTTGACCTTATGGCGAATGTAACCTCGGCGCGGGGAAATCAAGCGGCGTTCGATCAGCGCGTCGAACAAGCGCGCGCCGAGCCGCTGTGCGCGTGGGCTGTAGAGGCGCACGTGCCAGTGGGTGTCGTGACCCCAGGCATGGCGAACGAGCGGTGCAGCATGCCGGCCGCGGTAGCCGAAAATGCTGTCGAGCCACTTTGGGTCCTCACCAGCTTTTTCGGCATAGGCTCCGAGCAACCGTTGCACGGAGGTGTTCAAAAAGATGTACTCGACGTCCGCATTCATCAACAGGGCCCGCAGCAGGGCCCAGCTCCGCGGCAGGTCCATGGTCCGCCGGGTCGCGCGCCTGTACCAGGCCTTCGCTTTGGGTAGGTAACAGCAGCTCAGATCGATATCCCGGCCGGATTGGTGGCTGCGATGCGGGCGGAGGCGGCCGCCGAATCGTGCGCTCAAGTGGCCGATGTAGATCTTGTGTCCGTCGGGGAATTGTCGCGCCAGCTGACGGGCCGCGGCGGTGAGTTGGTCAATGGTCTCGCTGGTGGCCCATGCTCCGTAGGGGGCTACGACCTCGAACAGATCGTTGGTGTTGAGCTGGACCGCCCCGATCAACATGCCGGCATTGGGTTGGCCCAGCGACAGTGAGCCCAAGGCGTCGCGGTCCTCGTCGAAAAGCGCTGCCAAGGCGGCGTCGCTGAGTGCTTCGAGTCGTGTGGCCTCGGTAGCGACTGCTGCGGTGCTGGCCTGCGTGGCCGCGGGTGGCGTCGCCGCGGGTGGCGTCGCTGCCGGCTTCGTCGCTGCCGGCTTCGT
>CAZRGL010000916.1:0-2295 GCA_964599485.1 uncultured Polyangiaceae bacterium | reverse complement strand
AGCAGCAACCCGACAAGAGCGAGGTGAAACCACAGCATTCGTCCACAGTCCCGGAGCCCGCTCCCAAGGCCGAGACGCGCAAGACCAAAACCAAACGAGCTGCCAAGAAGAGCAGCAGCGGGGACGACTGAGCCATGGCCTCCGCCAGCCAAGACGACGACGATGGGATCATCAGCGCGATTAACGTCACGCCGCTGGTCGACATCACGCTCGTGCTGCTCATCGTGTTCATGGTCACGGCCAAGATCATCGTGTCCACCTCGCTGCCCCTCGATCTGCCGAAAGCAGCCAAGGGTGAGACCGTCCAAGTGGTGTTTGGGCTCGAGCTGCACGCCAATGGCGACATCAAAGTCGACGGCAAGAAACTCAGCAGTGACAAGGCCGTTCTGGCGCTGGCGCGCAAGTCGCTGGCCAAGAACAAGGACATGCGCGCCGTCATCCGGGCGGACAAGACCGTCCAGCACGGGCGCATCATTCGGATCCTCGATCTGCTCAAACAGGCCGGCGTGACCAAAATCGCCTTCGGGGTCACACCCATAGCCGCAGAGCCCACGCCCGGCGCAGACCCCAAGAAGGGAGCTGCCCCCAAGAAGGAAGCCCCGCCTACGGAGAAGGAGTAGAGCAGCGCCGACCGTAGCCCGCGGCGCTGGGAATGAGATGAACGACCCTTTCAGAGCCATCACCAAGCTGGGCGCGAGCGCGACGTTTGCGCTGCTGCCGTGGCTACTGATGGCTCTGCTCACGCACACCGCAGCACTGGCCAGCCCGATGCTGTCGATGCTGCCGATGCGCCAGCAAATCGAGGACATGCGCGAGGAGCTGCATCAATATTTCTGGTCTGAGTACGAGGTCGACATCGTCGAGGAAAAACCCGCGGACGACGAGGCGGCTGCCGAACCGATCGCCGACGAGCCTGAAGAGGTCGTGCCCGAAGAAAAGGCGCCTGAGCCAATCAAGCAGCAACCCGCAGAAGAAAAGGCAGACGACGAGGATCCCTACGACGACGATGAGGAGCCCCCGCCCGCGCCAGCAGAGGCAGGCGACATACTGACCGCAGGTGATGAGCAGGACGACCCGACGGATCTGACCCGTTTTGCCATCGTCACAAAGAAGGGCTCCAAGTCGACCGGTGGCGGCTTCACCAGCGGTAAAGGCACCAGCAAGACGCCGGTACACAACCCCTACGCCAAGCCGGGTGGAAAGATCGGCGGCACGGGCACAGGGCCGGTCAAATCGTCTACGCCCAAGGCCAAGAACCGCTCGAGAGCCCCCGGCCTGGTTGGAGGTCGCTCGTGGAACTGCCCATTCCCCCCACAGGCAGACCTAGAGCAAGTGGACCGCGCAACCGCTGTCATCGCCGTCACCGTCGGAGCTGATGGACGCGCCAAGAGCGTGCGGGTGATCTCTGACCCCGGATTCGGCTTTGGCGCCGCAGCCAAACGTTGCGCCTACGGTCGGCGCTACCAAACCGGGCTCGATTCCAGCGGCAAAGCCATCACAGCGACAATGCCGCCGGTCCGGGTTCACTTCCGCCGCTAAACTGCCAACCAGCCGTCGGACGATGGTAAGCTCGGCGAGCCCATTTTTTTGACCCGGGCAAATTGGACTTGAGCAAGCCAAATGGACTTGAGCAAGCGTGTAGAGCTCCTCAGCCAGGTACCCCTCTTTCATGGCCTGACCCCGGCCGCGTTGTCCCTCGTTGCGGGCGTCACATCCAAGGAGAGCCACAAGAAGGGCACCAAGGTGTTCGAGCACGGTGATGTCGGCGACAAGCTCTACATCATCCTCGAGGGACGCGTGCGAATCAGCCGAGAGGTGCCGGGGATGGGCGAGGAGGCCCTCGCGATCCTCGATCAGGGCGCCATTTTCGGTGAGATGGCGCTGCTCGACGACACGCCGCGGTCGGCCGACGCAAGAGTGCACGAGCATTGTGAGCTGCTTGCCATCAGTCGTGAGGCGTTCGAAGACCTGCTCTTCCTACAGAAGGACCTCGCCTATGAGGTGCTCTGGAGCATGGTCAGGATTCTCAGCTCACGGTTGCGCGAGACCACCAACAAGCTCACCTTCCTTTCGGTCAGCTCCAAGTTGCTCGGCTAAGAGTAGCGTGCACGCGTCCTCATCTGCCATGTCCACATCCATACCTGGATCGCTTTCTGCGTCGTGTGGCGGACGTCGGTCCCTCGGGATGTCGGAGTCGCTTGGATGCGGCATGCTCAAGTCGTCGTACGTCGTTGGTGACTCGCGGCTCGCTGGCTCCAACGCTGCTGGGTCGATGTGAGCTGGATCCACCAGGTC
>CAZRGL010000915.1:0-2304 GCA_964599485.1 uncultured Polyangiaceae bacterium | reverse complement strand
ATCCCAACGAGGCCCTCAACTACGCATGCGGCGCCAACGGTACGCTCTATTGCGACGGGATGGGCACGTGCTCAGACTGCACCGAGAACGCCCAGTGCGGTACCGATACGTTTTGCCAAGCCCACATCTGCAACCCGCAGACCAAGAAGTGCGGCACCAACGACACGAGCAACGGTACTCCGCTGCCGGGTGGTAGCCAGACCAGCGGCGATTGCCAGCAACTGCGGTGCAACGGCATCGGCGGGGTCAAGAGCGTCAACTACAACAGCGACCTGCCAGCAGACGACGGCAACCAGTGTACCGACGAGACTTGCGTCAACGGCTCGCCGCAGCATCCCGATGAGGCGCTCGACTTTTCTTGCAGCCAAAACGGCGGAACCTACTGCGACGGCAACGGCGCATGCGTCGAGTGCAACAGCCCGGGCCAATGCTCGGGGGCAGCAGACTGCCAAGTCGACGCTTGCACCAACAACGCTTGCGCCACCCCGCCAGAGCCGGTCAACACGCCTGCGCCGGGCAGCTATCAAACGAGCGGAGACTGCAATCTGATCGTCTGCGACGGCAACGGCGCCGTCAGCGGCACGCCCCAGGTGCAAGACTCCGACTTGCCCGTCGACGGCAACGACTGCACCCAAGACATCTGTACCAGCGGAACGCCTACCAACCCGCCCGTGGCAGCCGAAACACCCTGCAACCAAAACGGCGGCCAGGTGTGCAACGGCGACGCGATGAATCCGGCTTGCGTGGAGTGCGCGACGGACACTCAGTGCACGATGCCTCAGGTCTGCAACCAGGCCACCTGGACCTGCTGCACGCCCGCCGATTGCACCGCCCTGGGCAAGACCTGCGGCACCCATGCAGACACCTGCGGCGGCCTGGTCAACTGCAGCGGCACAAAGAACGGCTCCGAGACCGACGTCGACTGCGGCGGCGATGTCAACGCTTGTACGACGCGCTGCGCGCAAGGCAAAGACTGCTCACTGGCCAGTGATTGCACCAGCGTGCTGTGCGTCGACACCGTGTGCTGCGATACGGCCTGTGGCGACTCGTGCGACGCCTGCAACCTGACGGGTAACATCGGTACCTGCACTCCACGCAGCGACGGCGACGCGGGCGTGCCAGCCTGTGCTGGCGGCTACCTCTGCGATGGGACCAACGCGACCTGCCCCAACACCTGCTCGACCGACGGCGATTGCGCTTCCGGCTACTACTGCAACGGCACCAACTGCGCCCTGACCAAGGCGTTGGGCGTGGGCTGTGGCGGTGGAAACGAATGTACGAGCACGTTCTGTCAGGATGGTGTTTGTTGTGACACCGCGTGCACACAGGGCTGCAAAGCTTGCGTCGCGGCAAAAACCCCGAGCCCCGACGGGACTTGCGATGACATTGACGCGGGCACCGATCCGGATGCCGAGTGCACACCGGGAGCTTGCAACGGGGCTGGCGTCTGCAAAGGTGAGCAGGGCGATCCGTGTGCGATCAACAGCGACTGCCTCAACAACATCTGCAGTCCCGATGGGGTGTGTTGCAACAATGCTTGCGGGGGCACCTGCGAGTCTTGTCTTGCGGTGAATACCTCTTCGCCAACTGGCACTTGCGATTTCATTACAGCGGGCATCGACCCGGACAACGAGTGCGGCAACGCGGCCAATTGTGAGGGCGACAACTGCAGTGGCAGCTCGGGGGCATGCGAGTTTGCGGCTGCCATCATAGAGTGCAATGCCAAGGTGGGGACCTGCGATGTGGCCGAGAACTGTACCGGCAGCTCTTTCGGTTGCCCGGCCGATGCCGTGGAGCCAAACACCACGGTGTGCAACGCCAAGAGTGGCGTCTGTGATGTGGCCGAGAGCTGCGACGGCGTCACCAAGACCTGCCCTGTTGACGCAGTGGAGCCGAACACGACTGTGTGCCGGCCGAGCACTGAGGTCAGCTGCGATCCGGCGGAGAATTGTGATGGCAGCCTCAAGACATGCCCGACCGATCTTTTCGCCAGTGCGGGCACGGTCTGCGGCGGCGCGCTGACTGAGCCCACCTGCGACCCGGATAGCTGCGACGGTTCAGGCGTCTGCACGGACAACGCCAACGCCCCCGACAGCACAGTATGTAGTGACAACGGCGGCACGGAGTGCTGCACGGGCGCTTGCGTTGGCAGTTGTGGCTCTGGGGGCTCTGGGGGCTCTGGTGCCCAAATGGCTCTCAGATTGTTCCTGGAGGCTCATTTTGAGTAATTCCGTGCTATGATTGCTAAATGAATCTCAGGTAGAAACTCGAGACTCATTTTGAGCTATTCATTGCTATGTTGGC
>CAZRGL010000914.1:0-2317 GCA_964599485.1 uncultured Polyangiaceae bacterium | reverse complement strand
GGTTCGTTGTCCTCGATGGGTGGCGGCGATGACGGCGCTGCGCTCTTTTTCGCCGTATCGAGATGGCGCTCTGAAGAAATTGCGCTAGAGGCTGCGTCGATGCAGTTGGCGCATATGCGCACCATCGGCAACCCACTTGCCGCGCCACTGCCCTCGACCATCATCCCAACTTCCGCGACGTCGAACCCGCAGAACGAGCACCGCAAGTCCCGTGGACTCTCTTCCGCTTCCATCATCGCCTCCCTCGGCAGGCGTCAGAAAGTCCCCTTTTGCGCAGGCTCCATGTGATGGACGGCTGCCGCTGAACTCGTTGAACAGCAGTCGCCGGCATTTGCACTGCTGGAAGCTGTCGGCGTTCGAACATTACTTCCAGACCCAAATGTGGTCTTTGCAGGTCTTCCCTACCTGCGGTGGCGGTATATAGCCATTTGGGCATTGATAATAGCACATCTGGAGATCGTTTCCTGGGAATGGCTTGCTGTCGTAGAAACTGCACTTCATACGGATGCCTGATTCCTCGATGGCTTCGCAGAGCAAAATAGCGAGTGCCGCCGCAGCTGCGGCGGCGGCCGCTGGTCCGAGGACGGGCGTGAGCGGTCTCGGTAGCCTGATGGTGGTTCCCAAGCCACCAAAGGATCAAACGAGTTGACTGGGTCGCCAAGAACGTAGCCGTACAAGAGTGAATCACCACCCTCAAACCCAATCGGGTCCTTTGCGGTCCACCTGCCGACCTCAGCATCGTAGTCCCGCGCCCCAAACCGCACGAGCCCGGTGTCGGGATCGTACAGCCGCGGCTAGGGAAAGTGAACGTGGAAAAGCGGCCTGCTGGCGGGTAGCAGGAGGAGTCGGCGGACACGCTGGCAAGTGCCAAGCTGTCGCCGCACAGGAGCGCAGGGCGGAACCAGCGTGCCAGGACCTGGACGGCGGCTGGCGATGGTGGCTTGGGATGGACGGGTAGGTTTCGTGTTCCGCGGACGAACGCGCCCGACTGCGCAACCCACCTGACGGAGCTCAGACGGAGGCAAACGGCAGCAGCAGCTGGCCGGGAGGTGGAGAGCGAGGGCGTGGCGCTGGTGGTGGGCCGAGGCCGTGGCGAGCGAGGAGCTGCTCGACGGCCTCCTTGCTGGTGGCCACTTCGAGCCAACGCATGGGCCCGGAGCACTTCGGGCAGGTGCTGACATCCTCGAGGAAGACGTGTCGGATGAGCCACGCCCAGGGTTTTCGGACGAGGCGAGTTTCTTCGTCGTGGAACAGGTCGAGCTGTCTCGCTGAAGGGAGTGGGTCGTCTACGACGGGCTCAGGGACGACCTCTGCGCGCAGCGAGGCGTGGGAGGAGAGCACGCCGTGGTAGCGCACCATGTGGAAGCCCGGCGGCGGCACCAAGGCACACAGCCGCGCGATGAGGTCGAGCGGCTCGAACACGAGCGCGACGGTGCCGTCGCTCCAGGGCTTCTTCATGGTGTAGCGCAGCCTGCCGTCGCCCAGCTCGGTGAGGCGGTCCTGAGCGATGGGGGGTCGTCCAAGATAGCGGCACAGTCTCTCGACGCGCTTTCGGTCGCGTCCGTCGATGGCCACCTTGGCGTGGACATTGAACCCCATCACCTCGGCCACGGGCTCGCTCTGTCGGCCGAGCTCGGGTTGCACCAGCCTCAGGGTGGGCTGTCCGGCGCGAGGGCCGAACAGACCCAGTCCCTTGGCGGCGGCGCCGTAGCAGGAGGCCAGGGCGAGCTGCTCTTCGGCCGGGGCGTCGGCCTCGGAGTCGTCCGCCCCCTCGAACATGCCTTCCAGCGAGCGCCCGTGCCGCTCGAGGACTTTGCCGACGCGCCTGGCGGTCCGCAGCGCCACCTCTGCCACCTCGGTGGCGGATGGCTCGGGCAGGGAGTGGAAGACCAGCTGTCCGTCAGCGCCGCGGACGTAGACACCGTCGAGCGCCAGCGTGTGGGGGTGCACGTTGAGCCTGAGCGCCGAGTCGAAGCGCTGCACGAAGGTCACCGCTCCGGTGTGCGCTTCCTTCACGCTGCTCAGGCCGAGCAACCGCTTGGCCCGGCGGCGCAGCGAGCGCGTGACCTCGGTGACGAACGCGCCAACCACCTCGGAGCACAGCTTTCGGTCGTAGCCACACAGGTAACGCAGCCGCCAGGGCAACGAGCACACCCACTGGCGCAGCGGCACCTCGGGCAGCACGCGCTCCTCCAGGTGCACGGCCGTGTCCGTCATGCGCCGGCCCAGGCAAGAGGGACAGAAGCCGCCCCGCATGCACGACACAGCCACCCCCCGCACGAAGCCCCAGTCGCGGCAGGCGCGGCGCAGCCACCCC
>CAZRGL010000913.1:0-2352 GCA_964599485.1 uncultured Polyangiaceae bacterium | reverse complement strand
CCGAAGCGCTTGGCCCATACGTGGGTGCCGGTGCCGCTGCGCTTTGCCAGGAAGACGTCCCTGCAGCTGTCACTCTTCAGGGGGCCGCCGCCGAAGTCCAGCTGCCCGTCGAAGGTGCCCGTGAGGAGCACATTGCCGGCGGTATCTGCAGCCAATCCGAAGGGCTCTTGCTTGCTCGCGTCACCAAAACGCTGCGCCCAAACTGCATCGCCGGTGGCTTTTCCTCCGTTGCCACCGTCGCCTCCTTGCCCGTTGCCACCGAGAGCGCCTCCTTGCCCGTTGCCCCCGAGGGCGCCACCTTGCGCGCCTTGCCCGTCGCCGCCGCCACCCGATTTTCCCGAGCTTGCCCCGGCGCCACCTGCGCCTGCGCTATTGCCTGTGGCGGCGCTTTCGCCACTCACACCTTCTTCGAAGCCCAAGATCTTCGCGCAGCCTGCGGTCAGACACACCAGACCGATGGTCGTCACGACGAGACCACGCCCACCAGCTACCACAACAGCCCCGCCGTCAGCTGAGGCCCGGCGCCGCGAACACCGACGCCAACCGCCACGGTGGGCTCACTGTCGGGTTTGTCACTCGGCGCTACTAGCCAGAGCACGATGCCACCAACTAGTGCAACGCCGGCGACAACGAAAGCTACATCGGCACCAGTGGCTTTGCTGAAAGCGTCGTCTCGCGTGCTCATGCCATCGTCTGAGCACACGTTGTTTGGACATAGCGGCTCGCTATCGCTGTAGGTGGAAGCGGCCGATGCTGCTAGGCCGCCACCCACGGCTGCACCGACAACGGCGACGCCACCCAACACGAACGCCGTAGTGCGCTGCCAACCCCATCCGGTCGTCGTCTCGTCGGACTTATCACCTCCAGTCCTTGCAGGAGCGGTCACGCTAGTTGACGCAGTTGCCACTGGGCTCTCAGTGGGCGTAGAAACCGGAGCCGCTGGCTCGACCGAAGGAACGGGGGCAGGTGCGGGCGCAGTCGCAGCTGGCTTCGGCGAAGCCGTTGGTTTTGCCGTACTCGCCGGCTTTGGCGTGACCACCGGTTTCGGAGTGGTCACCGGATTCGGACTCGCCGCCTTCTTGCGCCTGGCAATCTCGTCGGGATAGAGGCACTTGCCCTGGTAGGGCTTCTTGGGCGCCTTGCAACGCGGCCCTGCCGCGACAGAGCTGGCAAGCAGCAGACCAAGAAGAACTGAAAACGCGACCGTCGCTCGATTCATGGTAATGGGCTCCACGCACAGCGAAAGCCCAGGTCTGGCCTCGCTTCTGTTGGCACGTCCACGACGCGCGTGTGGCTGGTGTTGGCTTCCTTCCCGTTCATCACGAAACTGCCCCCGCGGTTGACCTTTCCCTTGTCTCCGGGCTCGATGCTGCCGTTGGGATACGCTGCGTATTGCGTGCTCGTCCATTCGCGGACGTTGCCGCCCATGTCGAGAGCCCCGACCCACGACTTGTCTTTAGGTCGCGATCCCACGTTGAGTGGTCGCTTGCTGCCACACCCCTGTCCCTTCGCATTCGCAAACACGCCAAGCTCGCAGTTCGGCTGTTCGTTGCCCCATGGGTAGTGCGGCTCCTTCGGCCCCCGCGCGGCCACTTCCCACTCTTCTTCGGTTGGCAGGCGCCAGCCACGAAACGCGCAGTACTTTTCTGCTTCGCTCCAGGGAACGCACACGACCGGCATTTTCTCTGCAAGCACGATGCCTTTGGCGCAGCTCTTTGTAGGCTCGGCACACGCAGCTTTTCGAACGCACGCGCCGTACTCACGTATCGTAACCTCGTGTTTCATTAGGTAGTAAGCGGTACTGACCGTGACCTTCTTTGCAGGCTTCTCATCATCGAAACAGTCGTCCTTCTTTTTGAAGGTGCAGCCCACCCTGTAGCTACCCTCGTCCACACGCACCATGCCATTGGGCGCCTTGGGCGCGCCCGACGCCGTCGTGGCAGCGACCGTCGCTGGCGCTGGTTCTGCACCCACTGCCCCCGCAGAGTCATCGGCTCCTCCGCGTTTCATCAGCCAAATGGTCCCCACCGAGGCCCCAGCAACGACCGTCACGGCAAGCGCCGCGATCAGCGCGCGCGACCGCGCTGAGGGAGCCTGTCCCTCGTGGAGCGTTGATGCAGATCCTGGAAACGTGGGTGGCAAGTTTGCCGTAGCTGCAGCAACACCCTCAGCACCCGGTCGGGGGTGGCTCACGGGGATCGGGGTCGGAGCAGCTCCTATCGTCGGCGGGATGGCGCGCCCGACTGGCTTGCTCGCTGGCGCGACACCGCTGTCCTGAACCTGCGCAGTCGCCACAGTGCCGGGCGGCGGCTGAGGCAGATACCCGGCTCTGGTCGAAGGACTCGCCGCAGG
>CAZRGL010000912.1:0-2360 GCA_964599485.1 uncultured Polyangiaceae bacterium | reverse complement strand
CAGCTCGTAATAGGCGCCAGGAGCGATGCAGTTACCCTGAGCGATGATTTGCAGGTTGAGCGCCGTCAGTTGAGCAGTAGAGCACCCGGCGCTGACCGCCTCTTCGACCGTGAGCGCAGAGCCTACCTGGCCCACGTGCTCGTCGACGAGGGGCGCGTCGAAGGCCGGCTCCTCCGCGACGCAAGCCAGCAACAAGGCTGCACATGATAAGAACGGCAAGGCCGCGCGCATTGCGCAAGCCTACACGCCCGCTGCCAAAAAGGTGAGCTGAACGTCAGCGTCGGACCCACACCCAGACCCAGACCCACCCCCGGACTCGGACCCGGCCTCGGACCCGGACCCGGACGCGGACCCGGACGCGGACTCGGACCCGGACTCGGACCCGGACTCCAGCACCGATCCCTACCGTTTCTTGAGGGCCTCGAGCTCCTCGAGCGTCTTGGGCCAGTCGCCGCGCAGCAGTCTGGACAGGCCCCGATCGGCAAGCAGCTTCCCGCCGGTCTGACAGGGCGGGCAGTAGTTGACCTCGCTGTTGGCGCGCCTGATGCGCTGCACGGGCGACTGACAGCGGGGGCAGGGCTTCTCGTAGCGGCCGTGCACGGCCATGTCAGGGCGAAAAGCGGTCACCTTTTTGGGGAAACTGCTCTTGCGTTCGATATCCAGTCGATCGATCCACGAGCGTAGCACTGCTTGGGTCGCCTCGTGTAAGCGGGCGAGCTCCTCCTCGCTCAGTCGACTGGTCCACTTGATGGGTGAGAGCTCGGCGGCATGGAGAATCTCATCGGAGTAGGCATTGCCGATGCCACTGAGTATTCGTGGATCGGTCAGCGCTCGCTTGATGGTGTGGTTCTTGGTCGTGAGCGCTCGGCTGAAGTCAGCAAGCTTGCTGTCGAGCACCTCGATGCCTCCAGGATCGAGCGCGTTCAGGTTTTCCTGCCCCTCTACAACGTGGATTGATGCGCGCTTCTTGCTGCCAGCTTCGGTCAGCAGCAGGCAACCTTCCGCAAAGTCGAAGGCGCACAACCCCAGCTTGCGGGGGATTTTCGCGCCCGTTGGCTCCCAACGCAGCCGGCCGGCGATCATCAGGTGGATGACGACGAATAGCTCGCCATCGAGGCTGAGCACGACGCGCTTGCCGACGCGCAACAGGCGCTCGACGCGGCGGTTCACGATGGACCGAATGGGGGGCGCATAGGTTCGCACCACAAAAGCGCTGGGCACCCGGACCTTTTCGATCGAGGAGCCAACAATACGCTCGCGAAGCGCACGCAAGTAGACCTCGATGTCGGGCAGCTCAGGCATCGGCCCGATCCTATCGCGTTCGCCAGCTGGCCGGCACTGTCCGATGCGTCCGTTTCTCGATGCCCCTGAAGCCACATAGCGATGGTGCTATAGCGGGCTGTGCGCAACCTTTGGACAATCCAGCTCGTCGGTCTCTTTCTCCTCGCTTGTACCGAGTCGACTCCTGCGCCATCGGCGCCCGCAAGCACCAGTGCTTCAGTGGCGGTTCCGACTCAGGCCAGCACGTCGAGCTCCAGTGCTGCCGTCGAGGGTGCGAGCGCTCCGCGCTGTCCGCCTGCACCTGCGACCAAGCAGCCCTTCAAACATCGCCGCTCCAAGCTCGTGATCGCTCAAGGGGCGCCGCTTCATGGTGTGGTCGATCCGATCGTCAATCCAGGCCAGAAGCTCAGCCTGAGCGGCAAGTTCAGCTACGGGGCGATGAGCAAGGATCTCGAGGACGAGAAGATCGCAGCTTTCGTGCAAGCTGGCAGCGGCTGCGGCAAATGGGAAGCCATCGGCACAGCCTTGACCGATGACGATGGTCAGGTGAGCTTCGAGGTGCCCAGCGCATTGCTCGCCAAGACGGGGCGTCGCCGTTTCGAGCTCGTGGTGGTCGGCGATCTGAGCCGGGCTACCGGTAGCATTTGGGTGCTCCCGAAGAAGCAGAAAGTGGTGGTCTTCGACATCGACGGCACGCTGAGCACGGGCGACGACCAGCTGGTCGAGAAGCTACTCGCGGGCCACGAAGTGAAGATGCGCCCGGGCGGTCCCGATGTGGCACGTGCCCATCACAAGCTCGGCCGCCAGGTCATCTACATCACCGGTCGGCCGCGCATTCTGGCCGCGATGACCCGGGCATGGCTCGAGCGCAAGGGCTTCGTCGGCGGGCCTGTCATCACCACGATGTCGATGTCGCAGTCGAGCCCGACCAAAGACGGCGTGCAAAAATACAAGCGGGACAAGCTCGGGGGCTTGATCAAGAGTGTAGAGCTCGATTTTCTACCTAAAAAAAAAAAAAATGAGACTGACATTTGCGCCTACGCGCAAGCCGGCATCGCCCCTGCAAAGACGTTCATCAT
>CAZRGL010000911.1:0-2367 GCA_964599485.1 uncultured Polyangiaceae bacterium | reverse complement strand
TGTTGATGCAAGAACAGGGTCCCAGGCTTGACGTCCCGATGCACCAGGTTGCAAGCGTGGGCCGCCATCAGGCCGCGGCACGCTTGTAGACCCACTTTTGCTGCAGTGAGGGGTTGTACGGCTCCGCCGCGATCGATCCGCTGGTCGAGGTCCTGTCCGCAGAGCATCTCCATGACCAGAAACGGTAGCGCCCGCTCAGGATCGGTGTCGGCGTCGAGCACCCGCACGACGTGCTCGCTCTGAATGCTCGTGACCGCTTTGGATTCACGGACGAAGCGTTGCCGAGCGCTGCCGCTCGTGCCCGCCAGCTCAGGCTTGATGATCTTGATGGCGCAGCGGTTGCCGTCGCCGAGTTGTGCTTCGTAGACCGCCCCCATGCCGCCACGACCGAGGCAATGGAGCAATTGGTAGCGACCCGCGAGGGTCGTGCCGAGCAGGGGGTCATCTGGCGCTTGGGCGAGCTCGGGTAGCTGCGTTTGCTCCGCAGGCCGTGGCTGTCGAGGTCGCACCTGTTGCCAATGCGTCGGCGGCTGGATCTTGGCTGCGAAATGAGCGCGCAGCTGGGCGTCGACCGGTTGGAGCATGGCTGCGTTGAGCTCGTCGGAACCTCCCGTGAGAGGCCACAGGGCGTCGGCGAGCTCGACCGGGCTCGGGCAGCGCGCTTGAAGCTCGCGGACCAAGCAACCATGCACCACCTGAGCTAGCGGGGGCTCAATCCAGGGGGCACCATCCTGGACATGTCGTGGCGGCAGTGTATCGATGGCGGCGAGAAGCTCGCCGAGGCTGCCGCCAATGAACGGCATCGTGGCGCTCAGAGTCTTGAACAGTGCCACCCCCAGGCTCCACAAATCGGCTCGTGCGTCGGTCCGGCGCGCATCGACAATGTGCTCGGGTGACATGTAGTGATGCCGCCCCAACGGGCGCTCCGCGTGCGCCCCGCCCTTCGACGTGGCCTCATTGGCGCACGCGCCTCGAGGGACGCCGAAATCGAGCACACGCACGGTCACTTTTCCGTCAGGGCTCTGGTCGAGGAACACTTTGGAGGGCTTGATGTTGCGGTGAATGATCCCGGCGCCGTGGGCGCTGGCGAGGGCAACGCAAGCCTGACGAAAGATGCGTACTGCGACCGTCGGATGAACAGCACCGATGCGCTCGACGAGCTGCTCCAGATCACAGCCGACCATCAGTGGCATCGCCAAGAACGGGATACCGAGCACATCGTCAGTGCCAAAGTCGTGGATGGGCACGATATGGTGGCAGTGCAGCTCGGAGGTGATCTGCACCTCACGCCAGAAACTAGCTTGCTGCCTGTCGCGAGCTGCTGCGCCGAGAAGCACTTTGACCGCGACGCGTGAGCCTCCAGGACCGATGGCGTCGTACGCCGCGCCCGCAGAGCCCGCCCCCAAGAAACGGACCAGCTGGTAACGGCCAGCTAGCGTGGTTCCGAGCGGTGGGGCGTTGGGCCTGTCGAGCGCTTGGCTCATCAGGGCCATGATAGTCCATGGGCGCCACGCGTGCGGGGCCCTCCAGACCGTCCGGCATCACAGACCACATTCGACCACGGCGTAGGGGCAGGTCGCAGGGGGCGCGGCTGCCTCGCAACTGTCGCGTTGGCGCTACGTGCGACGGTTTGAGCCAGCAGAACGTACCTCTTTTGCGCACAATCCTGGCCAAGTGCCCGTCAATAGGTGTTGGCATGACCGATGCATCAACAATGGCCAACACGAACTCATCACCCTCGCTGCGATCGAGAGGTAACCCATGATCAAGCTCAGCCACATCACCGCCGCCATCTTGCTAGCTGCCGCCGCCACGGCATGCAACGCCGCCAACACTTCCTCGCCCGCCTCCCCGCACACCCAAGCGAGCGAGTCGATGCGTATCACCGGCGAGCTCGCTACAGCACGTCGACACGCTGGCGATGTTTCGTACCGTGTCGCCATCAAGATCAATGGCGAGTTGGTCGCTGGCGGCAAGCTGGCTGAGGATGCCAGCAGGGTTTTTGTTGGAAGCTATCGTCAGCAGCCCGTCAGAGCCCGCTGCGTCGTGTTGCCCCAAGAGCATTCAGATGCGGTCGTGCGCTGCGACCTGAGCATCGGTTCGAGCCGTCAGCAGACGTTGACCTTCCAAGACTTTGCCAAAGTCGTTGCGGCGCGAATCGATCAAAAGTCGGTCGACTATGCCGTCGACAATCTGCGCATTGCGACACGGCTTGCATCGTCGCCCAATCCTTGAGCGGATTCCCAGCTGAACAGCGTCTCAGGAGCCGCAGGAGTCTTCGCTCGGATCCTTGCCGGGCTCGCAAGGTGTCGGCACCGCCTTGCTTTCGAAGACGACGCCCAACAAGGCTGGTTCGCCCTCGATGGC
>CAZRGL010000910.1:0-2382 GCA_964599485.1 uncultured Polyangiaceae bacterium | reverse complement strand
GTGGCGTTCGTCAAAGGCTTCAGTGCCCGTTTTGAGGAAGAGGAGATCGACGAGTCGATCGCCAATCCGAGCGCGCCGCCTTTCGACGCTGCCTCGGTCGAGCGCGGACAGAAGATCTACGAGCAGATGCAGTGCGGCAAGTGCCACGGCAAGGAGGGTAGGGGAGACGGCTGGGCAAGCGCAGACGAGATGAAGGACGACCTCGGTCGCGTGACACCGGCGCGTGATTTCACGCGCGGCATCTACCGCAGCGGCAACCGCAGACAAGACCTCTACCGCAGCTTCTTCACCGGGCTCGATGGGACCCCCATGCCGGGCTATGAGGGCAGCCTCGAGCCGGCCGCGGTCTACGATCTCGTCAACTTCATGCTCAGTCTCGAGCGCGGGCGCGGCTTCTGGTCGTGGCTGACCACGCCCCCGAGCTGGTACGAGCCAACCCACCAGCGGGTGGAGCGATGAACGCCGCGGCGCGCAGCAGTGAGCGGCACCGTGATGGCGACAGCATCCTCGGAAACGATGTCGCACCAACCAGCGCGCTGCCTTCTTTTTGGCCCGTGCTCCTGACGCTGACCGCCGTCGCCCTGGCCCTCCGGTTAGCGTTTCGTATCGACTACGCCGAGGAGGTCGACTCGATACGGTTCTTGTTGGCGCTCGATGATTTCGACGTGGCAGCTCACCGTCCGCACTTTCCCGGCTACCCAGTCTTCGTGCTGCTGGGCCGTTGTTTCTACTGGTTCTTCGGCAATGCCATCGAAGCGCTGGCGACGCTTTGTGCTCTTTGTGGCGGCTTGCTGGCTCTTCCTGTAGGCCTGTTCGGCCGAGCGTTGCTTGGCCCGCGCGTCGGGCTCTGGGCGGCAGCACTTGTGGCAGCAAATCCCCTGTTGTGGCTGTATTCCACGAAGCTGCTGTCGGACATGCCTGGCTTGTTCCTGCTGTTCTGCTCGCTGGCCGCTCTGGCTATTGGGCTACGACGAGGCGGCGAGCGCGCGTTGCGAATCAGCTTGCTGCTATTCGGCCTCACGCTGGGCGCTCGGCTGTCGTATTTCCCGTTCTTGTTGTCGGCTGTGGTGCTGGTCTATTGGCAGGGGCGTGGGGCGCCGCTGAAGACTACGGTCGAGCCCGTTTTGTTTGCTGGCGCCGGGATTGCCATTTGGGCGTTGCCGATGCTCGTAGTTACCGGTGCAGCACGACTTCTTGCTGTTGGCTCGATGCAGACCGGAGGCCACTTGGTGCGCTGGGGCGGGACCATCGCTACCGATTCATCGGTCCTCGATCGGCTGGGTGCGCTTGCGTGGCAGCTGATTGCCCATGGTTTGGGGAGCTGGTGGCCCGGCCGATCGGTTTGGCTTTGCTTGCCCACCGTGGCGGTGGTCGTGCTCGTTGCGCTGGCCATTTACCGGCTCGGCCCAACGCGGCGGCAGTCGCTCAAGCTCTGGTGCGTGCTGACGCTGCCGTATTTGGTTTGGGTGTTCTTGGGGCAGAACATCCTGCGCAAACCGCGTCACCTGCTGCCGCTGGTCGTCTTCGTGCTCTTGTGGCTCGCCGCTGCGGTGGCCCGTTGCTTCGAGTCGCGCCACAAAGGTTTGGTTGGGCTCGCTGCTGTCTGCACCCTCGTTCTGTTCTGTGGTCAGCTCGTCACCGGCGCGACGCTCGCCTACGAGCACAAGTCGGTGCCGTCGAACGCCGTTAGGCTAGCGCAGCATCTCGGCCGAATGTGCAGCGCTGGGAGCTCTGCCGTGGTCTACACCGCTTCATTGCAGCGGCACCTCGAGCGCCATGCGCCATGCGTGGAGGTGGTCAGGGTGCGGCGGATCTCACAAGCGAAGCGGGAGCTGGCTGGCCGTCGCGTTGCGCCAGCGAGCGCGTATGTCGTCTCTGACGTGTCGCGCACCGATCGGCTGCGTCGTCCGCCGGTGCTGCTCTTGGTGCGCAATCGCTACGTCCACAGCGCGCAGCGCGAGCTGTCGCTGTTCTTGCTCGAAGGAGGGGGCTGATGTGCTCGCTCCAAACCGCCCACTTTCCAAGGAGCATCCCATGAACCGTACCATCCTGATCGGCGTTGTCGCGTTCGTCCTGAGCCTGCCGAGCATGAGCGCTTTTGCCTACAAGACGATAAAGGTGACTGGCGGCGCCAAGCTCACTGGCACCATCAAGCTCAAAGGTCAGCCCCCTGCTCCTGCTCGCGTGAGCTTTCCAGCGAAGCTCAACGGTGCCGACAAGAGTTTCTGTTCAGGCCACCGGCCACTCGCTGTCGCGAAGTACGCGATTGATTCCGCGCGGCGCCTCAAGAACGTCGTCGTTTGGGTAGAAGGCGTCAGCACGGGCAAGAAACGCACGAAGAAGCCGGGAAGCTTGGTCAACGAGAACTGTCGTTTCAGCCCG
>CAZRGL010000909.1:0-2420 GCA_964599485.1 uncultured Polyangiaceae bacterium | reverse complement strand
AGACGTGCTGTTGCTCGAGCGCGACCGGCTCACTAGCGGAACCACCTGGCACGCTGCCGGGCTCATGGTCACCTTCGGCTCGAGCTCCGAGGTGATGACCGAGATGCGCAAGTACACCCGCGACATGTACGCGCGGCTCGAGGCCGAAACCGAGCAGGACACCGGCTTTCGCCCTACCGGTTTCATCGAAGTGGCGTGCGATGCAGACCGCCTCGAAGAGTATCGCCGCGTGTCAGCATTCAACCGCTACTGCGGGGTCGATGTGCACGAGATCTCACCGAGCGAGGTCAAAGAGCTGTTTCCGTTGGCGCGAACCGACGACATGTTGGCCGGCTTCTACGTCGAGGAGGACGGCCGGGTCAACCCGGTGGACGCCACCATGGCAGTCGCCAAAGGCGCGCGCCTGAAAGGGGTACGCATCGTCGAGCAAGTGCCGGTCACCGGAGTCCTGCAGAAGGGCAAAGTGGTTTCCGGAGTCAAGACCGCGATTGGCAACGTCGAGGCCGAATTCGTGGTCAACTGCACTGGTATGTGGGCGCGCCAGCTGGGCTCGCAGGCAGGCGTGAACATCCCGCTGCAGGCCGCCGAGCATTACTACCTCATCACCGAGAGGATCGCTGGCATGGACGCCACCTTGCCTGTGCTCGAGGATCCAGGGTCGCACGCCTACTACCGCGAAGAGGTTGGCGGGCTGCTCATCGGCCTCTTCGAGCCGGTTTGCGCTCCCTGGAAGATCGGCGGCGTTCCCGAAGACTTCTCTTTCGGCGAGATCCAGCCGGACTGGGATCGCATGCTGCCCTACGTGGAGACCGCCATGCGCCGCATTCCTGCCTCGATGCAGGCCGGCGTGAAGAAGTTCTTCTGCGGACCGGAGAGCTTTACGCCCGATCTGTTGCCGGTGGTCGGCGAGGCGCCTGAGCTGAAGAACTACTTCGTGGCGGCGGGGCTGAACTCGATCGGCATCATCATCGGCTGCGGCCTAGGAAGGGTGCTTGCACACTGGATTCTCAACGGTCGTCCGGACGTCGACGTCACCACGTTCAACATGGATCGGCTGCATCGCTACCAGGCCAACCCAGAGTACCTGCGATCGCGCACAGTCGAGTCGCTCGGCATGGTCTACCAGTGCCACTACCCCACGCGCGCGCTGCTCACGGCCCGCGGCGCCAAGCGATCACCGCTTCACGATCGGTTGGCGGCCCGAGGAGCGTACTTCCGGGAGGTGAGCGGCTGGGAGGGCGCGGACTGGTACGCTCCGGCGGGCGTTGAGCCCAAAGTCGACAAGCTCTGCTGGGGCCGCCACAACTGGTTCCCCTATTGGGAAGCTGAGCACCACGCTTGCCGACAGGGCGTGATCGTCATGGACATGTCCTTCATGTCCAAGTTCCTCGTCCAGGGACGAGACGCCGGCCGTGTGCTCAATACTGTATCGGCGAACAACGTCGACCGAGCCGCCGAACGGATCACCTACACGCAGTGGCTCAACGAAGACGGCAAGCTCGAGGCCGATCTGACGGTGACCAAGCTGACCGAAGACCGCTTCATGGTGGTGGCTACCGACACCGCTCACCACCACGTGTTGACCTGGCTCAGGCGTCACATTCCAGACGACGCCCACGCCTTCGCTACCGACGTCACGGCGGCCTACGCCCAACTCAACGTCCAGGGACCGCGCTCGCGAGAGCTGATGCAGCGGGTGACGAGCGCAGACATGGCGCCAGAGGCGTTTCCGTTCAGAACGGCGCGCGAGATCGACATCGGTTTCGCGCGGGTGCTGTGCATACGCATCACCTACTTGGGCGAGCTGGGTTACGAGCTGCACATCCCCGCCGAGCAAGCCGTCAGTGTGTACGACCGCTTGGTCGAGGCAGGCGAGGACTTGGGGCTGGTACACGCAGGTCTCAAGGCCCTGGCCAGCTTGCGCATGGAGAAGGGCTACCGCGACTATGGCCACGACATCGACAACACCGACACCGTGCTCGAGGCGGGCCTCGGTTTCGCGGTGAGCCTGAAGAAGCCGGGCGGCTTCATCGGCCGCGATGCCGTGGTCGCACAAAAGGCCGCCGGCCCCTTGAAGAAGCGGCTGGTGCAGATCCTGCTCGAAGATCCAGAGCCGATGATGTTCCACGCCGAAATCGTCAAGCGCAACGGTGAGCCAATCAGCTACATCCGCGCTGCCTCCTACGGCCACACATTGGGCGGGGCCGTGGGCCTGGCCATGATCGAAGCCGACGAACCGATCACCCAAGGCTGGCTCGACGCCGGACGCTGGGAGGTGGACGTCGCCGGCAAACTCTACCCGGCAGTCGCGTCGCTGAGACCTTTGTACGATCCCAAGATGGAGAGGGTAAAGGCGTAGCGAGCACCCCGCCCGGGAGTAATCTCCGTGGCCGGCACGACCGCCAAGCCCGATGACGTCG
>CAZRGL010000908.1:0-2429 GCA_964599485.1 uncultured Polyangiaceae bacterium | reverse complement strand
CGAGCCAAGGACCAACATCGTGATGGCCATGGCCGTAGCCGCGGCGGTCGCACCATGCTCGAAGCGCACTTCGACACTGGTGCCGTCATCGGTCGGAACCGCGCGCACCATGACGTCCACGAAGCTGTGTTTCGAGAGCCATTTACGCCCCGTCCACATGCCCGTGGTCAGCTCTTTGAGCTCGGTTTCCGTAGCGTGCTCGATGGCTTCCTTTATCGACCCGGCGCTGCGCTAGTTTTAGCTTGAAGAACTTCTGCTCGACCAGCGAGTTGGACTGCATCGAGCCAGCTGAGCCGGTACTGCCGTACTGTGTCGCCATCCTTATTCTGTACCTCTCTGCGGCGCGCCCGGTGGAGCCAAAGCTGGGCAACGGAGCGCTTTGAGCGCGCCCGCTATCACCACGCGATAGCCACTCAGATCGAGCGTACCGTCTAGCTCGAAACCAACTTCCTCAAGCTCGCTGCTACCGTCCAAACTTGCGTCATGCTTCAACTTGAAACCATCACGACCTTTCGAGCCGCTCGGCGTGCTGGGAAATGCATCGCCGAGGAGTGCAGCAAACTGCAACTGCGCTGGACTGCCCCGCAATGCCAAATCGAGATGGACGTCATAGCCCTCGGCTTCGGCGACAGCGCAATCATGCGGCGCGCGGCTGAGTCGCAAGTAGTGCTTGTCGCCAAGCGATCGAACGGAGGCGCCCTGCACCTGCCAAGACTCACCGGCGACCTTCAGCGACAACGCCTTTTGGGGCCGAGCCTGCTCGGGCCGCGCCACCTCGCCACAATTGCGCGCGGTGAGCTTGCCGCTGTAGATGAACTGCTCACCACTGTGCGAATCCTGAAGCGCCAACTCGAGGCCTGAGATGCGCAGTGAGGCGGCGGCGGCCTCGACACCATCGAGGATTGCGCCTCGAACGAGCAGCTCGCGCTTGGGGCTGCCGTCGCTGATAGTCGCAGCCCGAACGCTCCAGCGGTCACGAGTCCCATCGGCGAGAAGTGGTTGCGCAAGCCAGAAATCAATCAAGTGACCACGAATGTTGGCCGGGCGATCTGGGAAAGCTTGCTCGAGCGACTTGCAGCTCAGTTTCATGGTCGCAATGTGAATGCGCCAAGCGCTCTCGCCCTTCGTGCGCAACGCCAGCACGCTCTCGAGCTTCACGGGCTTGTCGCCGATGCTCAGGCCACTGAGTTTCTTTGTGGGCGCCGTCGTTGCTGCAGGCTGCTTGTTTTTGGGCTTGTCACAACCGGTCAACACCACGCAGAAGCTGAGCAGCACACAAGCTAGCACCGCCAGGCGGCTCGCGCGGTCATGATTGTCAGGGGGCATTCACAGGACCTCTTTGCAGATGCTCAACCCTACCACCTTCGGTATCGTCGCCGCATGCTGACAACCCGCTGGTGGCTGATGGCGACACTCTCAGTGCTACTGCTCGCGTGCAATGGCCGATCCCACCGCAGGGCCTTGTGTGCGCCCCAAACAGCGAATCGATGCTGGCCACCTCCTCAGACCGTCGTCGATCTGACCCACCAGATGCACGAGACGATGGCCTATTGGCCCGGCGGCGTGCCTTTCAAGATGACCCGCTTGGTCGACTACGCTGAAGGCTATCGGCTTCATCGTTTCGAGATGGGTGAGAACACCGGCACCCATGTCGATGCTCCAGCGCATTTCATCGAGGGCAAGCGGACCGTCGCTCAAATCCCGCCGGACGAGCTGGTGGTGCCGCTGGTGGTCATCGACGTGCGTGACAAAACCCGGAACAATCCGGACTATCTGTTGAGCGCCAATGACGTGGTGGATTGGGAGGCGGCCTTCGGCGAAATCCCGGTCGGTAGCCTGGTGGTCGCCAACACCGGTTGGCACGAGCGCTTTTCGGATCCGGAGCGGTACATCAACCAGGATGACCAAGGTGTGATGCACTTTCCCGGTTTCGCACCGGAGGCTGCGCGCTTGCTGGTCGAGCGGGATGTGGCGGGCATCGGCATCGATACCCTCAGCTTGGATCACGGCGCCGCGAAGACCTTCGCGACACACAAGATCATGTTGGACGCCAACAAATACCAAGTCGAAAACCTGGCCAACCTCGATGCGCTGCCCGCGCTGGGCGCCACCGTGATCATCGGCGTGTTGCCGATCGTGGATGGGTCGCAAGCGCAAGCACGCGTGCTCGCCTTGGTACCGAACAAGCCGGACGACTGACGTCTCTGCGCTACCATGTGTCATCATGAGCTCCGCGCCCGAAGCCTCCGTCCCAGTTCGCCCCCTGGGTTGTGCGAACTTGGTCGATGCTGAGGGCGAGCCGGTCGAGCCGCGCTTCCCGCGCTGGGCAGCGTGGTGGTATCTGCTGTCTCCGCCGCTCCTGTCGTTGCTGCTCCACCCAGAGCTGTATGAGCAGGGCCGCGAGATAGCAGCACGGCAGTTGGCGACCA
>CAZRGL010000907.1:0-2469 GCA_964599485.1 uncultured Polyangiaceae bacterium | reverse complement strand
GGCGGTTGCCAGGGTCTTGCCCTTGCTCGGTGACCACCTCATGCCGCGGGGCTCGGCTGCGTGAGGCGTCCCGAGCGGCGGGGCTGGGTGACGATCGACGACGGCGCCGAGCGTGTGCTGATGCTCGGGCGTCAATTGCTGCGATGTGGTCGTCGCTCGGTCCGTGGTCCTCTTGGGTGCCGGCCAACAAGGAGCTGCACTGAATGGGGGTCACGATCTACTTCGTCGCCGAGGTGAAGGACGGTAATGATCAGCACATCAAAATCGGGTACACCAGCGAGAACGTCTCCCTCATTGAGGCTTCGCCAATCTTACGATGGTGCCATCGCCCTGGTTGCCCCAGTAGACTGCCGTTTCATCGACCACAACCTGTTCGGGCGACAAACCCGTGGCTAGCTCCACAGGCGTGCCACCGCCCTTTGGGATTCGCTTGATCGTGTCGTCGCCCATGTCAGCCCAGTACACGTAGCTGTCGTCAATCGCTATCCCACGAGGTGAGCCGCCGCTTGCTAGGATTGTGGGCGTTTTGCCACCCATCAAAAGAACGCTGAGCACTCCCTTCGTGCCGCCCACGTCGGTCCAAAAAGCCGTTGTTGCATCCAATGCGAAACGAAACGAACCGCCAGAAGACGCAATCTCCTCAACTGGACCGCCCGCGAGCAATGTTCGCCGGAGCCCACCATCCTTCCAGTACAAATAATCTGCAGTCACAGCAATCCACGTGCACTTGAAGTTGGCGTTGCTGACTAGCGTTGGCGCGCCACCAGTTATCGGCGCTCTGTAGATCTCGGTTGAACCATTTACCCCAAAAAACAACTCGGTAGCGTTGATGGCAAGGCAGTTTGGCTCGACAAGCCCAGAGAGCAGAACGTCGACCGAGCCGCCGGCGAGCGGAAGTCGGGAGATATTGCCCGCGTTGGCGTTGCTCCAGTAAGCGAAGTTCCCACCGACGGCGAGGTCTGTGGGGAGGTCCTGGCTCGTGGCGAGCGTATCAGTACTCCCACCAGTCTTCGGAACCCTCATGACGGTGCCGGTTTCGGCCACCCAGTTCAGCCAATATAGATACGTGCCATCAATAGCGATGGCCTGCGGCATGGGCTGGTTGTTCGCGAGGACTGTCGGGTAGTTGGCGCACCCCCCTTTTCCGTCACAAAGCTCACCGTTAGAGCATTCGCCGTCCGGATCAGTCAACGCTGGAACAAGATTGCAAGTTCCGACCAAACCTGGCAAGTCGCATGCTCTGCAATCGCCCGAGCAGACCTGTTCGCAACACACCTCGTCGACACACAGGGCGCTATCGCAACTTGTACTGTCGAGGCAGACTTGACCGATTGCCAAATCGCCGCAGACACCGCTTGCGTCGCAAACACGCGTGTCGTCTTTGCAGAGCGTTCCGCTTGCTGCGGGCGTTTCACCGCAGACGCCGTGCTCGCTGCAGGTGGCTACCAGGCAGTTGGCGATTGGGACAGGGCAATTCTGCGGACTCTGACAACTAGCGCCCGCGCCTCCGGCGCCTCCCCCGCCTCCTTGAGTGCTATCCCTGGCGTTCAGACCATCAAAACCTGCTACAAGATGGCAGCTCGAAATAGTCGAAGTTCCCGCGAGCAAGATGGCAGCGGCGCGCGATGTCATTCGGGCATGGTGTTTGGAGCGAGTCTCACTGTCACCTGCCTGGGGGGGCAGCTGATTCACAAGGAGTCCTTGAGTGCAAAAGTCCTTGCCGCAGTTGCCACTTCGGTTGGGATGCTCTCGGCAAATACGAACACGAGCTGTTGGGCCGCCTTGTCGTGGCTCGCAATGCCCCTCTTGCCGATGGGAGCAGTGCTGTTCACGATCGTTTCACCGTTGAGCGAGATGGACCACGTTTCGGCGCTCCAGCTCTGAATCACAAACGCCGGCGAGTGGCGTGTGTTCGAGTCGCCCACCCCAAACTTCACGTTGCCGGCGGTGGCGTCGAGCACGTAGGCCGCCTCTTCTTCGAGGTATCCGTCGCCGACCGCGGTTGCCCCGGTGAGACCAATGAGCTGTGGCAAGAGTTGGTCGTCGGCTCGGTCTTGAAGTATCGCGAGTTGCTGTCCGCCAGGCGCGACAGCGAGTACGCCTGTGCGCGTAAAATCGACGTCCGGCGCAAGGTTGAGTGAGCCTGCGTCCCAATAACGCGAGGTCAGGCTGTCGGCGGCAAGCACGCCGCCAGCGTTGGGGTTGATAACAAGCAAGCTCGGCAGCGGGGTGGCACCTCCCGAACGAGTGTACGAGACGGCTTTGTCGCCGCTCAAGTCGGAAACCGACCAGGAGAGCGTGTGGGCGACGTCCGTGTGCAAATAGTCCACACCGTCGATGACTTGGCTCTGGGCATGGGTGTTGCGCAAGATGCAATTGATGCCGATCCGTCCAGTCGGATAGATAGCGTAGCGTGACGTGACCTCTATTCCCGAACCCTGGGGCAAATAATCAGCGATTGTATTAATC
>CAZRGL010000906.1:0-2481 GCA_964599485.1 uncultured Polyangiaceae bacterium | reverse complement strand
GGACCCACTGGGCCCTCTGACTTGCTGCGCGACGCCTCTGAGCTCGAAGCCAATCGGCTAGGGCAAGCGGCTGGACCGCAAGTCCAACCCCTGGGCAAGCCTGCCGCTAGCCCAACAGGCCGTCTTGCTGCACCTGTCGATGGCGAGCAGGGGGCCAAATCGAGTCCTCCCGAGCCCAAAGCGCTGGTGATTGATGGCGTGCCCATCTTCGATGCAAAGGAAATCACCGAGAAACGCATCGGCGCCATCGGTCCGCACGTGTGGATCAAGCCCGCACCCACACACAAGGGCTTGAGCTTGGGCAACATCCGCATCGGCACCTCGGTCAAGCTGCGCTCGGTGGACCCCGTTGCGGGCGAGGGCTGTCCCCGCGGCTGGTATGCAGTCGAGCCGCGGGGGTACGTATGCTTGAATAGCCGAACCACGCTCGACTTGCGTGAGGCGTACTACCAGGCGCTGCGAACCGTTTCGCCAAACAAGAAATCGTTGTGGCCCTACCACTACGCCTACTCACGGGGTGCCCCCATGTACAGCCGTGTGCCCACGCCTGCAGAGTGGAAAGCCAAGGAGCGCCCGCTCGGCCCGGTTGGGAGCTACCAAGAGCTCGGCGAATGGGCCAAGGGCCACGAGGAGATGATCGAAAAGGACGTCAAGCTCACCGCTACCGATCCGGTTCCTTGGTATTTTGCGGGCGGAAAACGCCACGTCCAAGGTGGCACCCGCAGCGTCGGGCGGCTGGTGTGGAAGACCATCCCCAACGGCTCGATGCTCGCTTACGCCAAGGCTTTCGAGATGCATGGTCGGGTTTGGTTGGTCACCAGCGATCTTACCGTCGTGCCTGCAGACCGGGTGCAACACATTCGTCGGCACACCTTTCAGGGTGTCGAGCTCAACGACGAGGTCAAGCTGCCCATCGCCTGGAATCGCAGCCACCAGCCGAAGCCGCTGTATCGTCAGGGCGAAAAAGGCAGCTGGATCGCACTCGAGGAGACCATTGGCGACAAGGGGCGGGTCATGATCGAGGGCAAGCGGACCGGCCCACGTAACAAGGCTTACTACGTGTTGCGAGACCGGCCCGGTGTGTTCGTCCGAGGCGCCGACATCACCATCAGTTGGGCCCGCAAGAAGCTGCCCAACGCGTTCAAGATGAGTGACAAGTGGATCGACGCCCACATCACGCCCGGCACGCTGACGCTCTACCACGGCTTGAAGCCGCTCTACGCCACGCTCTTTTCACCGGGCAAGGGAGGACATCCAGTTCCGGGCAACGACCACACCGTCTACGCCACGACTCAAACCGGCTACTTCCGCCTCGAGTGGAAGGAGCGGGTGGCCACCATGTCGAACGAGAAGGGTGACCCCAAGGTTCTCTGGTTCAGCGACGTGCCGTTCGTCCAGTACATTCGTGCGCCGCTGGCGATGCACGTGGCTTATTGGCACGAAGACTTCAGCAATCCGAAGAGTGCGGAGTGCGTCAACTTGTCAGGGCTCGATGGACGCTACTTGTTTGAATGGACCGAGCCAAAGCTCCCGCCAGATTGGGGAGCCGTACGGCCCAATGGAGGCTTCGGAAGCTCGACACCCATAATGATCAACGGGTTCTAGAATGGTCAGAACAGTTGGAAGCATCGTGTTGGGGGCGCTGCTCGTGGCGTCTGCATCGTGCAGCGCCAAAGGGCCTGAAGCGGCTCGTACCGTGAGCGCTGCCGTGCTGCAGCAGCTTCACGCGGCGAGCCCGAAGCCGGCTGCGACAAACAAGCCCGCCAAGCCGAAACCGCCGCGGATCACCATCAGTGCAGTGGGAGACTGCGCAATCGGTGATCTTCACCATGGGGCTGGGGCCCCTGGGTCTTTTGCGGCTCGGCTGGCTGAGGTCGCCGATCCCATGCGTTATCCCTTCTCGAGCGTGCGCAAAGTGCTCGCGGAGGATGACCTGACCATTGCCAACTTGGAAGGCACCCTCACCAACCACCCCAGGTGGACCAACCCGGTGTTTTCAATCCGCGGCAAGCCTGCCTACGCCAAGATGCTGGTGCATGGCAGCGTCGAGCTGGTCAACATCGACAACAACCACAGCCACGACTACGGCGTCGAGGGGCACGAAGAGACCAAAGCCTCGCTCAGTGCTGTCGGCGTCGGCTACTTCGGACGCGGTAAGGTCGCCCGGCGAACGGTCAAAGGGATTGAGGTCATCAACCTGGGCTATCTCGGTGGCCCCAAGGGTACGCGCGCCAAGGTCGTCGCCGACGTCACCCGCCTGAAGAAGGCGGACAACTTGGTCATCGTCTCCTTCCACTACGGCAGCCGGATGAAGGAGCAGATCCGGCTGCAAAGGTGGGACCTGGCCGTCATCGACGAGGCCCACAAGCTCCGCAACGTCTATCGCAGCTCCAACAAGATCGGGCGCGGCATCAAGTGGTGCCTCGACGAGACGCGGAAGCTGCTCCTGACCGCCACGCCCCTCCAGAACACCCTGCTCGA
>CAZRGL010000905.1:0-2489 GCA_964599485.1 uncultured Polyangiaceae bacterium | reverse complement strand
GTCCCGGACCGTCAATTCTAGTATTGGGTACCAGCGATCTGCAGCGCACGAATGTCAACACAACCAGCTCCATCCGCCAACCGCGCGCGAGCCAAGGCAACGCCCCCTGCTCGCGCCGAAATGAGCAGCGGCGTGCATCGCAAGGCTCCTCGCTCGGGGAGCGGCGCACGTGATTCGGTTGATCGCTACCTCGACGATCTCGACAGCACCAACCGCATCTCCCCGGTGCAAGAAATCGCCCTTGCCGAGTGCCTCGAGGCAGCGGCACTCGATTGCTTGCGGGTGGCGCGGGAGGCCGGCATCACCTTCACCGAGGATGACTCAGGCACTTCCGAGCACGACCGCATCCTAAGGCCGGCCAAGAGACTCTGGCGCTTACTCGACGAGCTGGCCGAGGCATCAGCTGACCCAAAGCGAAAAGCGATGGTCGCCATGGTGCAAGAGGAGCTGGGGCTAGCAGCGCCCGAGTTGCTCGAAGCGCACGAGCAGATGGCGTCGGCACGCAGCAGAGCCATGGACGCCCGCAGAGAGATGGTCAACGCCAACCTCGCATTGGTGGTATCGATGGCCAAGTCCTACCGCAACCGCGGAGTGGCGTTCGCTGATCTGATCCAAGAAGGAAACATCTCGCTGATGGGCGCGGTCGAGAAGTTCGATCCGCGACGCGGCGTGCGTCTTTCGACCTACGCTACGGCGTGGCTGCGCCAGTCCTTGTCGCGGGCCATCCGCAGCCTGTCGCGTACCGTACGTCTTCCAGAGTCAGCCAAAGACGCCCAAAGCCATTCAGTACCGCTCGATACACCATCGTCAGATGGCGATCGGCATAGCCTCACAGACGTTCTGTCCGACGACAGCATCACTCCTCCCGATGATGCGGCGGCACGCGAAGAGATTCGCCGCCACGCACGCCATCTGCTCGATACGCTGTCGGACAACGAGCGCACGGTGATTCGCCATCGCTTCGGTATCGAGCGCGATCGCACGGAGACGTTGCGCGAAATCGGTGAGCAGCTGGGGCTGACGCGAGAGCGGATTCGTCAGATCGAAAAGGCCGCCCTCGAGAAGTTACGCCGTCGACTGCGTCGCTCGATGCCCGCAATCTGAGCTCCTTGCCCACCACGGCAATCGCAGCTGGCTTGCCAGTTGCACACCGGCGCGTTCGACTTGGCAACCGGTTGCACACAATTGCACACACCAGCCCCCACAAGCGCCTGTTTTCCGGTGCGCAGCCGTTGGGCACGCGAGTTGCACCAGCACACGGCCATGAGCACCGTCAAATGGTCAGCGTGGGCCGTTGGGCTCACTTGCGTCCTCACCTCATCGGCTTGCTTGGAGCAAAGCCCGTTCAGCCACACCCATTCCTCACCGGCCCTGCAACCGACTGCCCTCGGAGCGGACCCGGCGATCGCGGAGCCCGCACAGCCACCCCTGCTGAGCGCAAGCCCCCTGATGTTGGAGCGTGCAGCGCCGCGTCAGGAGACGCCTATCGGCACCAACCTGCGGCTCGCCAAGAGCATCATCTTGCCCAAGACCAACGACAATCATCTCGACGAGGAGTTGGTGAACCTGACTCCAGTCGAGCCATCCCACGATCCAGTCGGTATTGCGCCATTGGCCGACTCTGACCGAGCTACGGCGTTCGACCTATCACCCTACGCGACGCGCCCCGGGCCGGTTCGACTCGAAACACCGGCCGCGTCCGACCAGCCGTCGAGGTTTCAGAACGAGATTCGCTGGACGCTCGGCGTGGGCCTGGCCGCCACGATGGTCTCCGGACTCGTGATGGGCGGAACAGGCGCCGCAGAGGGCACGCCAGACGACGGCGTAATCGCTTTTTCCGGCGTCACCTTGGGCGTCGGCGTGGTGGGCATGGCCACTGCAGGGATCCTCACACTGCTGGACGACGGCCCGGCCCAGCCCCTCACGATTGGCGCCGGCCTCGGCTACGCGCACGTGCGGGTCCCGTTCTGATACCAGGCTAGCCCGAATTAGAGCTGGCGGAGTCGAGTCTCTACGAGCCAGTCGTTAGCCTCTCGTCGGTTGGGCGGCTCGAGGGGAAGCGTCGAGCGCTCATCTGCATCGTCGAGCTCGCTCATTGCTTTGTCGAGCTCACCCATCCAATGCGCTTTCGCCGCGGCGTCGAGGCGGGTCAGCTCGCCAGCCTTCTTTGCTTCGATGAGCTGACGGGCAGCGCCGTGGTCATACTCGTCGAGAAGCTCGGTCACATCGACCACCAGCTTTCCCGAGCGAAGGAGATGGGTGCCGGTGAGCGCCGTGCGCAGCACGTAGAGCACGCGCTTTGCGGGCGGCTGCTCGTCACCTGAAACAGCGAGGTACTGGCTTTGGGCGAAGCCGCGGTAGTGCCGATGCATGCGGCGTGAGATCGCTGCTTGGCAAATTGGCCGCAAGCCGTCATGAGCAGGGCTCGTCTGCATGATGATCGCCCCCAGGACACGCTCCAGATAGTTCCCATTGCCGGCGAGGATCCC
>CAZRGL010000904.1:241-2493 GCA_964599485.1 uncultured Polyangiaceae bacterium | reverse complement strand
CAATCGACACGTTCACCAGCCAGGCCAGCCCCAAGAGTGGTCCCTATCAGCTGGTCGTCCTGGCCTGCGAGCCGGGCGATCCAGACTGCTGAGCTCGGTTGTCCCCCGCGCGGCCACGTCGCATTGTGCCGTGGCGCCAAGGCGCAGCTCGGCTATAGACCAATCATGTCGTCGATACTGTTCGAGCTAGAGATCGATGGTCTGAGCGAGCCCCTCAAGGTGTCCCGCTTCAATGGCTTCGAGCAGCTATCATCGCTGTACCGCTTCGACATCCTGTTCGTTTGTGAGCAACGGGAGCTCGACTTCTCCGACATCATCGGCAAGTCGGCGCGGCTCACGATCAAGCGGGGCGATTCAGTACGCCATGTGCACGGCATCATCAGCGACGTAGAGCAAGGGGCCGAGGGCAAGCGCGCGGTTGGCTACCGTGCCACGGTCGTACCTGAGGCGTGGCGCCTACAGAACCGGCAAGACCTCCGCATCTTCCAAGAAAAAGCCGCGCCCGACATCATCCAGCAGTTGCTCGACGACGCTGCGTTCGAGGTCAGCGAGGTCAAGCTGCAACTGCAGGGCAGCTATGCCGCCCGTGAGTATTGCGTGCAGTATCGCGAATCAGATTGGGCGTTCATCAGCCGGCTGATGGAGGAAGAGGGGATCTTCTTCTACTTCGAGCATGAGGAAGACAAACACACGCTGATAATCCTCGACGCCCCATCGGGTCATGGACCCATCTCCGGTGACGCCACGGTCATCTTCCGCGATCCGTCGGGCGTGCTGGCAAGCAGCGAGCACGTGAGCTTCTTTCGTTGTCGCGAGGGGATCCGCCCCGACAAGGTCGCGATGCGGGCCCACAACTTCAAGAAGCCAGATCTCGATCTCAACGTCGAAGCTGAAGGGCCGGACGACCCGACGCTCGAGATCTACGATTACCCCGGACGTTACGAGGTGCCCGCCGACGGCACGCAGATCGCAAAAGTTGGACTGGAGCGTTGGCAAGCCACGCGCAAGCAAGGGTGGGGTGAGAGCCGCTGTCCGCGGATGACCACCGGCCACTTGTTCACCTTGGCTGACCACCCGCGGGCCGATTTCAACGCCGAGTATCTGCTGTCACGCATCGAGCACCAAGGCGCCCAGCCGCTCATGGGCGAGGCGCCGGACGCCGAAGCGGTGGGCTACGAGAACCGCTTCTTGTGCATCCCTTCGGCCGTGCCCTTTCGCCCACCGCAGCACACGCCCAAGCCAACCATCCAAGGCGTTCAGACCGCCGTGGTCGTGGGGCCTTCAGGCCAAGAGATCCACACCGACGAGCACGGCCGCATCAAAGTGCAGTTTCACTGGGATCGCGAAGGCAAGGGCGACGAGAACAGCTCCTGTTGGATTCGTGTCGCGCAACCCTGGGCGGGCGTCTCCTGGGGCGCGATGTTCTTGCCGCGCGTCGGTCACGAGGTGGTGGTCAGCTTCCTAGAGGGTGATCCAGACCGACCATTGATCGTAGGCAGCGTCTATCACGGCACCAATGTGCCCCCGTACGGCCTGCCTGCAGAGAAGACCAAGTCCACCCTCAAGAGCAACTCCTCGACCGGCGGAGAAGGTTTCAACGAGCTGCGTTTCGACGACAAGAAGGACGCCGAGGAGATCTTTCTGCACGGTCAGAAGGATTGGAACATCGTCATCGAGAACGACAAGACCGAGCAGATCGGCAACGACCGCAAGCTCGACATCGGCAACGATCGGCTCAAGAAGGTCGGTCACGACGAGGGCTTCGAGATCGAAAACAACCAGACCGGCAAGATCGGTGGCAACAAGAAGATCGATGTTGCCAAGAGCCACCTGGAGAAGATCGGCAAAGACCAGCTGATCAGCGTCGACAAGAACAGCGAGCTGACGGTCAAAGGCATGCGCAAGGAGATGGTCAAAAAGGACCGCTCGATGACCGTCGGCGGCGCTGAGGATTTGACCATCAAGAAGGATCAGACCGTCGACATCGGCGGCGCCAAGAGCGAGTCGATCAAGAAAGCGCTGAGCGAAACCATCGGCGAAGGCATGACCGTCGACGTGGGCAAAGCCTACAAGCTGTCCATCGGCGAGGGCATGACCATCGAGGTCGCCAAAGACAGCAAGCTCAAAGTCGACGGCGAGCAGCTGACCACCATCGAGAAGAAGCTCGTCCTGCAAATCGGCGATGCCAAAGTGCAAATCGCCAAAGACGGCAAGCTGGTGTTGGCGACTGAAGAGGTGGCGACGGACCTGGC
>CAZRGL010000904.1:0-231 GCA_964599485.1 uncultured Polyangiaceae bacterium | reverse complement strand
ATGGGCGAGGGCAAGATCAACGTCCAAGGCGGCAAGAAGATCGTCCTCAAGTCCGACGGCCCAGTCGACGTCAACGCCTCAGGAAAAGTGAAGGTCAAAGGCGGCAACGTCGAGCTGAACTAGTGGCCAAGTGTTAGCCCAATACAGTTCACTCAGCGGTGGAAGCATGTGTGCCATGGGCAAGCAACGCTTGCCCCTGCTGTGAAATCCGTCGAACACCGGCAAGCTCCC
>CAZRGL010000903.1:0-2502 GCA_964599485.1 uncultured Polyangiaceae bacterium | reverse complement strand
CACCACTCGGAGACGCCAACTTCATCGCCTTCAACGGCGGCGCGCTGCTGACCGCATTTGGCGGCGCCGGGCATTTGCGCTGGGACTGGGAAAACAACGCCGAGACCACGCCTCCAATGACTTGGGGCATGGACCTGACCGCGCAACACCTGGCCTACCTGGACGAAGCGACGGTGGCGAACGAGCCGCCCTGGCGCAACCGCTTCATGCCCGCGGCTGGTAACGCCGTGCTGCGCTCCGGCTGGCAGGACGATGCGCGCTGGCTGCTGCTCGTGGCTGAAAACGGCTCCGCGCGCAAGACACTGCACGACCATGTAGACGGCACATCGTTCACACTGGCCGCCTATGGTGAGTACCTGCTGCTCGATCCCGGCTACTACAAGCCCGACGACAAGGACAACGCCAAGACGGCGCACAGCGACAGCCACAACACCCTACGCATCGCCGGCCAGGGCGCACCCAACAAGGGCTTGTTGCTCGACTTCGGTGACACCGACGCTTTCTTGAAGAACACCATCGATGGCGAGCAGCTCGCTTATGCCGAGGCCCACCAGAGCTACCAGAGCACCGACATCGAGCGCTCGGTCGCTTTTGTCCGCAAACGCTACTTCGTCGTGGCCGATAGGCTCAGCACCTCCGCAACCAAGGCCCGCGACCACAGCTGGCGGCTGGGCGGCTGGGCTGGCTATGACGTGGCCGGCACCTTCGAGGTGTTCGACTGCTTGCAAGCACCCCGCTGCGGGGCGCGCTGGGAGCGCGAGCTAGCTGGCGTCGATCTGCACTTGGCGGCTACGGCCTCGGGCTTGACGGTGACTGAGCCCACGTATTCGCCGCTGACCGCTCCACACGTCGAGGCTTTCGACCGACAGCGCAACGTTCAGGATCACGGTGTAGTCGACGGGCAGGTGCAAGCGGTGGCACCGGGTTATCTGGCCGTGCTCGCGCCCTATCGCGTCAGCGCAGCCAGCGGCGCCGAGGACGCAGTCATGGACGTGACCGCGGTGGATGCAGGCGAGGCTGCCACCGCCTGGCTCATCGAGACGAAAGAAGGACAAGAGCTGGCCTGGCTGCGCGGCGCGGGGGCAGCCACGAGCCTGCAACTGCCCGGCTCGGGCGCAACCGTCAGCAGTGACGCGGAGCTAATCATCGTGGCAACCGATGGCTCGTTTGCACTGATGGCTCGCGGCACCGGAGTCGCCATCGACAGCAACAAGGTGCTCGAGGCAAAGAGCAGTGATGCAATCGCGAAGACGGAATAGCAAGTCAATAGGATTGGGCCGGCGGGCTGCCTTGCTCGGCCTGGGCGCCGTGGGCCTCCATTTTCATTTGTTGGGCTGCAGCGATCCAGCGAGTGAGCCACCGGCAAGTCTGCTCCCCGCATGCAGTCCCCACAGCCCAAGCCCCGATGACGCTTTTGCCGCCGACCGAATTGGTGACACCGACAAGATCGCTCTAGCTGAGGCCGTAGCGCTACGCTTCATGGCGCAGAACAAGCCGGAGAGCATGCTCTGGGACTGGGGCGAGGCCGTCTTCATGCTGAGCCTGGTCGATCTGTATCGCGTCAATGGCGACAGCCGCTTTCGCGACTACTACCAGAGCTGGATCGACCATTTCTTGAGCCTTGGCTACAAGCACCTCATCATCTCGAGCGACCGCTGTCCGCCGGCGCTAGCGGCCCTGGCCCTCTTTCAAGAGAAGTGTGACGAGGCCTACGGCAACGTCGTGCTCGATGTGCTGAGCTACCTCTACCACGACACCCTGCGTACTGAAGACGGCGGCATCAATCACTTGGGAGTCAGCGACGTCTTCGGTGTGTCGTTGTGGCTCGATTCGCTCTTCATGTTCGGCAACCTGCTCAGCCGCTGGGGCGAGTTTGCCAATGACGCCAAAGCGCTCGACGAGCTCGCCGGTCAGATATCCATTTTCAGCAAGCACTTGCAAAGCGCAGGCGGTTTTTTCAAGCACGCCCACAATTGGTCCGTCGCCGAGCAAGACGACGACGTCTTTTGGGCGAGAGGAAACGCTTGGGTGACCGCAGCGACCTACGAGTACCTGCGTGTGCGCAAAGCACGGGGCGAGAGCGACAGCGCCGCCGAAGCAGTCATCAAGTCGCAAGTCGATGCGGCTATCGCGGCTCAAGACCAAGCCAGCGGGCTTTGGTGGACGATTCTGAACAAGCCAGGCGAGACCTATCTGGAGACCAGCGCCAGCGCGCTGTTCGTGGTCGGTTTGGCGCGCGGCTACCGCTACGGCTTCCTCGACGACAGCGTGCTACCGACCGTGAAGAGCGGCCTTGCCGGCATCAAAACGCGCATCGTCGATGACGAGGTCGTCGGCACCAGCGGTCCTACCTCGGTTGGAAACTTCGACTACTACGCCGCCATCGAGACCGACGCGCAAATCCACTACGGCGTGGGCGCGGTGGTGCTGGCATTGCTCGAAACCGCAGGCCTACCGGTCGACTGAGCTTCGACGCCATTGCCCCTTCGCTTTTGCCCCTTC
>CAZRGL010000902.1:0-2524 GCA_964599485.1 uncultured Polyangiaceae bacterium | reverse complement strand
GGTCGTAGCTCTGGCTCAGCACGCTGGCGTCGGGACGCGTCTCGCTGGTCAGGCGGCTGGCAGCGTCGTAGCCGAGCAGGGTGACGCGGCCGAGCGGATCGGTGCGGCTTGCGAGCAAGCCAGCTGCATCGTAGCTGTATTGCCACAGTCTCGCGCCTTGAGTCGTGGTCACCATCCGTCCTTGATTATCGTAACTGATTGCGGTTGGAGTGAGGCCAGCGACTGCAACATTGGTGATGCGGCCTTCTGCATCGAGGGTGGTGGTCGTCACCCGGCCCTCCGGCGAGGTGCTCGTCCAAGTGCGCGTGGTGGCATCGAAGGTGCGAGTGTGAGTGTCGCCGTTGATCGTGGTGGTATCGGCTAGGGACACCAGGCTGAGTGGGTCGAACTCGCTGGCCAGCGTGGTCGACCTGGTGCGGGTTACCGTTTTGGTCTTGCCGCCGGGTGTGGCGGTGACAACGGAGCTGCTCAGCGGGGCGAGCATGCCGAAGCGTGGATCGGCGCCTGGTGTGGTCGTGACGGTAGTGCCCGAGGCGAGCGTGACGACTTGTTCGTCGGAAGCGCTCGGCGCGGAGGGGCCTGGCAGGCAAGCGGCGAAAGTAGTGGCGCAGGTGCTGTCGCCGCCCGACGAGTTGAAGAATTCGCAGGTTTCGGCGGTGCCCAAAGCGGTCGTCGAGCTGAATAGACTCCCTTGGGTCGGTGTGTGACGCGTCCGTGTCGTTCGGCGGCAGCTCTGGTGCAGGGCGTTGAGGATCATCGCAGGGCGACGGCCTATTCGTGAACTTGCCATCCCGCTCGATGCAAGGACACCCGATGGAGTGGACTGCCACGGTATGACTTGTTGCCTCCGATCTCGAGAGCCGGGATCTCCTCGGGATTGTCCGTCGCGGAGCGCAGAAGCTCATCGCCGCGTGGCGTCAAACGGTAGACATTGCGCCACAGCGGTGAACGCCCACCCTCATCGGCAGGACGAGCCAAAAGAAACGCACCGGGACTTCCTGCCCATTCGCAAAGTCGGTGGCAGATGAACGCTTCACCGAGGAGCGCCAAGTAGGCCCGTAGTGTAGAGTCCACTCTCTGTCCGGATACCAAATCGTACGGAAGACGAAACTCTTGGGTAGACAATCCCCGCAAGATCACCTCGTCCAACATGGCGATGCGCACAGTCTGAGGATGCCCCGGCACGACACGCGGAAAAAGGCTGCCAAAATAGGAACCGATCCACCGCAATTCTGGTACCAGGCGGTGACCGCGTCTGGCCTTCTTTAGAAGAGCAGCAGGCCCCGGAGAGGTGAAAGCATGCCAGAGAGATGCAGCGCAGCCGACCATTCGAGAAGTTAGCCGAGTCGGTTTGGGCATCAGAGGCTCAGAAGGGAATGCAGCAACATACTCGGCGAACGTCGCCCTGCCACTTGGGAAGGGAAACTCGGTAGAAAGGCACTCACGACTTCTGGGCGCAGCGCGTGACACAATGTATGCCATCCCTAGAGCAACATCGCGGTGCTCCAAGATGTGGCACAGCCGCCAGAACGCAATCTGCTCGTTCCAGCCGGGCGATAGCCAAACTACGATCGGAATCTCCAGACGATTCGCACTTTGCAGCGACTTGGCGATATCGCGAGGGCTGCTCACAGGTGCGTCTACCGGGCTAGCTACCCGCTTCCAAAACCTCGTTCGGTCACGTGCGTGGCGACGTAAGTCAAGCCGACATGGGCCAATGGCGAGTTTGTCTTGGAGTACTGCGACGTTTGCGCAACCCACTTGGCGAAGTAGATCGGCCTGTACGGAGCCGAAGACCACATGCGCGCATGCGCGCAGCCACTCGCTGTGGCGCTCAATCGCCTCAAGGCTGAGCGCTCCGCTAGTGCAACCCAACGCAGCTGGGGCCGACGACTCATCCTCCAGTACTTCCTTGCAGAATTCGATACAGGAAGCACAAATGCCCGCCCGAGTCGGAGCCACCACGACCTGCACGCTATCGCTAGCTGGCGTCCCGCAGAACGAGCAACGCATACCGACTGTTTGATTCTTCATTGCCGAAGTTCAGATGTGAGGCAGACGGGGCTCTGGTTTGGGACCGTAAAAGTGTGGCCGTCTTTGCACGTGTACTTGCAGAGCCAGGCTTGTTGCTTGTCGCTCCAGAGCGGGCCTCCTGTATGGCTGCACCATTCCTTCTTGTTCTCTGTGAGCGCTTCGCAGAGCAAAATAGCGAGTGCCGCGGCAGCGGCAGCGGCGGCCGCCGGTCCAAGAGCAGGCGTGAGCGGCCTCGGCAGCCTGATGGTGGTTCCTGAGCCACCAAAGGGCCACCACCACTTGCTCGGGATCAACCTTCCACTCGGATCAAACGAGTTTACTGGGTCGCCGAGCACATAGCCGTACAGCAGTGAATCACCACCATCAAACCCAATCGGGTCCTTCGCTGTCCACCTGCCAACCTCCGCGTCGTAGTCCCGAGCCCCAAAACGCACGAGTCCGGTATCCGGGTCATACAACCCGCCCGCAAACCCAAACGGCTGAAAGCCCG
>CAZRGL010000901.1:2328-2542 GCA_964599485.1 uncultured Polyangiaceae bacterium | reverse complement strand
GGACGCGGACACAGACGCGGACACAGACGCGGACGCTGACACAGACTCGGACTCGGCCCCGGCCCCGGACGCGGACACAGACTCGGAACCCAGACGCGGCCCCGAACCCAAACTCAGCGCAGCAGCGACCGTTTCGGCGATAGGTCGTCGCCCAGCGGCGTGTCGATATTGTTTAGGGTGAGAGTCAATGTTGATCAGACGTCGCCATATAACA
>CAZRGL010000901.1:0-2318 GCA_964599485.1 uncultured Polyangiaceae bacterium | reverse complement strand
AGCTGAGGTCGCCTTCTCCGTGGTGCACCATGCGCATCTTCTTGGCTTGGCACACCGAGCGCACACAGATGTAGTTGCGGCGGGATTCGCTCTTGATGTGCTTGCCGCCAGCAAAGTACTTCATGTCGGTGGGTAGCAGCCGGGCCTTGTCCACCTTCATGATGATCTTGTCGTAGGGCGCTTTGGCATTCGCACGGGCGTCGAGGCGCAGCGTGTACTTGTTGCTGCTCTCGCGCAGAATCGTGGCCTGGTACAAGCCCGAGTAGCGCGTGAGATTCATATCAGCCGCTGAGAACGCGGTGCCCATGAAGCTCTGCTCGCCCACATGGCTAGCCACCCGGCGGATCTTGCCGAGCTGGGGCATGAACACGTACATCTGCGTCGCCGACTTGATGAGCACCTTCATGCCCTTCATGTCGGCCGGCTCTCGCACCACCGTCAGCTGCTTGCCGTCTTTCATGCGCATGTGGACCTTCATACGGCGCGCCTCACCCCCGGGTTTTCGGGTCTTGATGACGTAGCGAAAGTCCAAGGTCTGGTAGCGGTGCAAGGCCTGATCGACTTGCTTCAAGAGCGCGTCGGGATCTCGAGCGCTGGCCCCGCTGCTGAGCAACATGCTGAGCGTCAAGACCACAGCGCCGAGTCCCAGTTTTCCGCGGAGAATGTGAACGCAGTTCATGAACAGTGTTCATAACATGTCTGCCGGGCCATGGTGGGCCGCATTCGTGCTTTGCGGGCGCACCTGCTGGTTGCTTGCCGCGGCGCGCGAAATCGTCGACGACGACTCCGATGACAACCACGACCGCATCAGGCTCCGCAACGACTCGAGCATTTCCCCAGCGCTTCGGTGGTGCGGCTCTGATCACCGGTGCGTCGAGCGGCATCGGTACGGCCTTTGCGCAGGCCTTGGCCGCTCGCGGCATGGACGTGGTGCTGGTTGCGCGCCGGCGCGATCGACTCGAGCAACTGGCCGCGGAGCTAGCATCTGAGCACCGCGTTCGTGCGCTCGCCCTTGCTCTGGATCTCACCGAGCCCGACGCTGCGCAGTGGTTGGAGCAACAGACACGCGAGTCGGACATGCCCGTCGGTTTGCTGGTCAACAACGCCGGCTTTGGCGCCTACGGGGACTTTGCCGAGCTCGACGGCCAGACGCAGATGCGCATGGTCGATCTCAATTGCCGCGCGGTGGTGTCGCTGACCCACACGTTCTTGCCGGCGATGCTGCAGCGTGGACGCGGGGGCATCGTCTTGGTGGCGAGCATCGCGGGTTTTCAGCCGACGCCCTACCTGACGACTTACGGAGCGACCAAGGCCTTCGACCTGATGTTGGCCGAGGCGCTGTGGGCCGAGCTGCGGCCTCGAGGTGTCGAAGTCTTGGGTCTTTGTCCAGGTTTTGTTCGCACGGAGTTCCAGCAAGTAGCTGGCTCTTCGCACCTGAGCTTCCCCGGCAGCGTGCTGAGCCCCGAGCAGGTCGTGGCAAGCGCGCTCGACGCCCTCGGTTCGGGCCCATCGCACGTTCCAGGTCTTGCCAACAAGCTGCTCGTTGCTTCGCTGCGACTCGGCTCGCGGCGCTTGGTGGCTACACTGTCGCGGCTGTTCAGTCAGCCGAAAGAAAGAGAGACAAAATAAAAAAGCGGCGCCTCGCGGTTGGCGGGACCCGCGGCGCCGCAGGATGGGGTGGTTAGACCCCACCACTCCCTCGAGCGAATTTTCTTGTTATCCGTTTGGCTGTTGTCGCATTCCATCGACTGGGTGGAGCAACCCATCGACTAGGTTCGAAGCCATCTGAGGGAACTGATTGGCTCGTGCCAAACGGATTCCCCGCCTGCTGTGTAGCTCGTTCATGTTGAACAGTAGTTTAAAAGCGGCGCCTCGCGGTTTGGCGGGACCCGCGCGCGCCGCTGGATGGGGCGGTTAGACCCCACCACTCCCTCGAGCGAATCTTGGTTCCGTTCAGGTGTTACCCATTGAGAAGGGTCAAGGCCATCTGAGGGGCTTGATTGGCCTGGGCCAAAACGGACGTTCCCGCCTGCAGTAGCACTTGTTGTCGTGCCAGTTGTGAAGTCTCCTCGGCCACGTCGACGTCGCGAATACGACTCTGCGCGGCAGAAAGGTTGGTTCGAATTGATTGGGTGTTGGCGACCGAAACCTCGAGCCGGTTTTGGGCCGCTCCGAAGTCTGCTCTACGGGTAGAGACCCGTGAGAAGGCAACGTCGATGGAGTCGATTGAGCTAAAGGCACTCGTGGCCACCGAGCCACCTATTCTGGCGCTCGTCAGACCGAGACCTGTGAGTGAGACGCCGCCGAAGGCGACTTGA
>CAZRGL010000900.1:0-2542 GCA_964599485.1 uncultured Polyangiaceae bacterium | reverse complement strand
GTCGAAGTCGCCTGGGGCTCGGCTGTCGTGGGTTCGGACGAGCTGCTGACCACGCCGACCAGGCCCACCAGCATGAGCGCGCCCACCACGGCGCCGATGATCGAAAGGTTGCGCCGATGCGACCGACGGGCGAGCCCTGCAACATCGACGTCGACGCCTGCGGTGCTGTTGGCGGCATCGGTTGACATCTGGGCGGCCAATGCGGCCACCGCGGGGGAGGTTGGTCGTCCTTGCAGAGTCGTCCCACGGAGCCACTGCTTGGCGAGCGAACGGCCCGTGATGTCGACGTCGACACCCCGTCGCACCAGCCAGGTCGCTAGTGCTACACCCATTTCGCGCGCGTTCTTCCAGCGTCGATCGCGGTCCTTGTGCAAGCCCTTGTCGATGACGCGCCACAGCAGCTCATCGCAAACGCCCTGCCCGGTGAAAGGCGCCGGGTCCTCGGTGAGTATCTTGGTGAACACCTGTTCGTATTTCTCGTGCTCGAAGGGCAATTGAGCGGTCACCGCCTGGTAGAACGCCACCGACAGTGCCCACACGTCGGCTCGCCCGTCGACGTCCATCCGCGCCCCGACCTGTTCGGGCGACATGAAGGCTGGTGAGCCCATGAGCTCACCCAACTGCGTCAGTCGTTCCGCCTTCTTCGCGGTGGCCGGCACACTGTCCTGCTCGTCGGTCTCGACGAAACGGTACTTCAGCTTGGCGATGCCGAAGTCCACGAGCTTCGGACTCAGCTCGTCTGCGTCTCCGATGAGCATGACGTTGTCGGGTTTCAAGTCGCGATGCACGATGCCCTTGTCGTGGGCTACTGCCAGGGCCTCGAGGAGCGGCAAAAACACCTGCACCACCCAGATTGCGTCGAGGGCCCCGCGCTCTTCGATTCGCTGCCCGAGCGAGCCGCCTTCGAGCAGCTCCATTACGATGAACGGCTCGGAGCGCTCGGTTTCGCCAAAATCATGGATGCGCACGATGTTGGGGTGATCCAGCTGAGCTGCCGCGCGCGCCTCCTGGAGCAAGCGCTGTCTGGTTTCGTTGGTCGCCACTTCCGGGCGAATCAGCTTGATGGCGACATCGACGTGCAGTGTGGTGTTGCGCGCCAGCCAGACAGTCCCCATGCCGCCCTCGCCGAGTTGGCTACGCAGGCGGTACTTCGACACAATGAGATCGCCGGGCTCGTATGGGCGGTCATCGATGGGAGTGCGCGCTGGCTTGGCCGGGGTGGCAACGGACACGACGCAACAAGCATACCGCTGCTTGGTGGCATATGCGAAGGCAGACCGTTTCGAGCGTTTTCCACCAGATTGATACGCGGTCTGCTTGTCCGCCGCTCAGCTCCAGCTCGAACGAAAGTCGGAGCTCGTAGCTCAGGAAGGCCTAAGAAGGCGACTAGAGCAGCAACCAACCAACGAGGGCCAGCGCGCCGACGAAGATGCCGTCGCCGTCGGCGATGACGTCACAGGTGAAGCCAATGTCGGATTCGATGTGCCGGGCCTTGACTACATAGCCGATTGCGAATGCCATTGCTGGCCACGCCACAACGTGTGCAAACACGGGCAACTGTTCCAAGTAGGTGGCTACCCCGAGCGCCATTGCAGAGATGACGTTCACTGCATGCAAGAGCCACTTGGTGCGAGTCAAGCCGATGGCGATGGGCACCGTGCGCGTACCTTCAGCCATGTCGCCGACGACGTCGCCGATGTCGAAGAACACCGTGTTGACGAACATCCGTGCCGAGATCCAGCCGACGACGATCCAGGTGCTGGCGGAGTTGACCGCCGCGTCGGTCCAAGCCGCTACCAGCCACCCGCAAAAAGTACCAAAGGTGAGGCCAACCACCAGGCTCTTGACGCCCGTGAAGTCTTTGAGCCTTCGGCGCTCGAACCACCTGGGCAGAAGCCTCAGCTCGTAGAACATGGCGACCACGACCGGCATGGGTAGCAACAAGGCAGCCCACCAGCTGTGCAGGGTGCTGGCCAACACCACCGCGAGCCAAAGAGCAACCGTGGCCGCGATGAGGGGCTTGCGCCAGCGCAAGATGAAAGCCGTACGCTCAGGGTCGTTGATGGCGTCGGCCTCCGGCTCGATCAGCACGACCTTGGCAAAGGTGTAGACCAATTGAATGCCGGCGAAGCCGGCCAAGAGCGGCATCCAGACCAGCTTGCCGTGGAGCAACAGTAGGGCCACCAGCACATAACCGGCACCGTGCAAGGCGATCCAGGCGTTGCTGTAGGCGATACGCAACAAGACTCGTCGCAGCCTTCCCGTGGTGGGGTAGCGCGAACGAGGCGGCAGCATGTCCTGGCTTGCAGGCATCACGTCGAGGCCTTCTCGTTCATCGAATCGCTGTCACGATGAGCGGTCCAGCCAGGGCGCGTTGACTGGATTGGGCTGAGATAGATCGAGCAGTCCCGCGACGATGGCCAAGATCGAACGGGCCGGATGGGTCGACAAGACGTGGCCCTGCTCGGGCGATGCGCCCGCTACCGATTGCGCGCTCTGAATGAGTCCGTGCTGATCGAGGGCGAGCTCGAGCACGCCGTCG
>CAZRGL010000899.1:0-2549 GCA_964599485.1 uncultured Polyangiaceae bacterium | reverse complement strand
AGCAGGGATTAGCGGTGTGCGATCCGCCCAGTGACAACCTTCAAGAAGAGGGCGGAGTCTGTGAGTTCCGCAACGACTGCAAAGAGTCCGCCATCTGCAACAAGAACGCTCCCGATGGCAACGGCAAGTTGGGGATTTGCCGGCATCTGTGCGACACGGCGAAGGGCGGAGAGCCAGAGAAGGGCGGCTGCTTGCCAAAGCGAGCCTGCGAAGAGATCAAAGCTGGCGTCTTCACCGACCTCGGGATCTGCAAGCCCACCGGTTGACGGCTCAGAACAAGCGATCGAGGAAGAACTGCCCCACTGAGCCCACCCCAGCGATGATCAGCGCCGCGGCGATCGCCGTTCCGGTCGACTTGAGCTCGAGGGTCTCGCTCATGGCAGCGGTCATCTTGAGCAACACGACGTCGACCAGCCAGCGCGTGAAGAACGCGAAAATGAACCCGATGCCGAGGGTGGCAAAGCCGATCACGGCGAACATCAGCCACCCCAAGAAGAAGTTCAGCACGCCGAACACAGCGGCAACGCCAATCGCGCTGCCGCCGTCCTTGAGCTTCATGCCCGGCAAAACAGCGGCCGCCGCCAGGAAGGCAGCGGTCAAAACGGCCCAGGACAGCAGCAGCTTCATGGCTTCTAGCTGTAAGCACGAATGGGCCCATCGTCCAGCAACCACCTCGCGCAACGACCTGCAAGAACCAGTCGAGAACGTGCTCTTGCTGCGACTTAGACCGCCGGTCGAACTTTTGGTTTGACAGGCAGTCTAAAATGGCTAAGTTGAGTTTCACAGCAATGAAAAAGAGAACGATTTGGCAGGCGTTGGCCCTGGTGCTGGCGGCCTTTTTGTTAGCGCCAGCGGCGGCGGCGGGTGAGCCGATCAGCAAGTTGGTCGAGCGCGCCGACATGGTCTTTCGGGCCAAGACCTCGGCAGCGGTGCTGCGCATGGAGATCAAGACCAAACGCTATCAGCGCAGCTACAAGCTGGTGGCCTGGGACGACTCACGCAGCGGCGACAAAACCTTGATCAGGATTCTGGGCCCGGCCTCATGGCGAGGCCACGCCACCTTGAAGATCGGTGAGCAGCTCAAGCTCTACAACCCCAAGACCAACCACATCCAAGTGGTGGGCCACTCCTTGCTGGGCGGAAGCTGGATGGGCAGCCACTTCAGCAACGACGACCTAGTCAAAGAGACGCGGCTTTCGCGCGACTACAACCTCGCGCTGGCCAAGAAGTGGACGGCAAACGCACCGGTTGGCGGCAGCGCTACCTATTATCGAGTGACGATGACGCCCAAGCCCACCGCGCCGGTCGCCTGGGGCCGGATCGACTACCAGCTGTGGGAAAACTCCGAGGGCATCGTGCCGGTTCGAGCGGACTACTATCGCAAGAAGGGCGACGCGACGCCGGCCCGCTCGATTGTCTTCACCGACGTCAAAAAGATGGCCAAGCGGTACGTGCCGGCAGTGATGACTGTAACGCTTGCGAGCAAGCCCGGCGAGATGACGCGGCTGACCTATACCAAGCTCAAGCTCAACGTGAAGATCCCTTCGAACAAGTTCACCGAGCAGGCCATGCGCCACTAGAACCTCGACGACGAGCGTTTGAAGACATCCAGCAGCTGACACCTGGAGAAGGAACGTGATCGACACCATCCGGCTCGCCTGGCGCAACCTGGGTCGAAACCTGCGGCGCACGCTGACTACCGCCACGGCCCTCGCCTTCGGCATCAGCTTGTGCGTGGCAACCTACGGGCTCATCGATGGGCTCAGTGCACAGTTGGTCAACGCCCTCACGCGGCTCGATCTGGGGCACGTGCAGGTGCACAACCCCAAGTTCGCCGACGGCCGAAACCTGCAAGACCGCATCGCTGATCCCGCCGCGGCGCTGAGTGCCGCCCGAACCATCGAGGGCGTCAAAGGCGCCGCTGCCCGCGGCTACGCTTATGGGCTGGTCAGCGGCAAGCGTAAGTCCTCTGGTGTCGAGCTGGTGGGTGTCGATCCCGTGCACGAGCCGCGCGTCACCGAGCTCGGCAAGCAGCTGCGCGAGGGCAAGTACCTCGAAGCTGAGCCAACGCCATGGCCCAAAGGCCGGCCGCTCACAGCTGCGGAAAAAGCAAGCGATCGCGCCTTGACCGAGGCCGCCGAATCGAGCGCTATCGACGAGATCGACACGCTCGACACAATCGAAGAGGACAGTGAGCCTGCTGGCGAGGAGCAGCCTGCCACCACCACGCCGGGCGAGCCCAAAAAAGCGCGCGCGCCACCCAAGCTCAGCGACAACCTCAAGGCCACTGCCGAGCTGGCACGAACGCTCTCACCGCCGCCGAGCCGACCGCTGCGTATCATCTTGGGCACGAGCATGGCGCGGGTGCTCAGCGCGAAGCTCGGCGAGAAGCTCTACGTCTCGACGCTGACGACCGATGGGCAAGCCGAAGCGGTGTTCCTCGAGGTCATCGGCATCTACGAAACGGGCACGCAGATCCACGACCGGCACCGCATCTACTTGCACTTGGCGGATCTGCAACGGCTCACTCATTTGGGCAAGACGGCCCA
>CAZRGL010000898.1:0-2588 GCA_964599485.1 uncultured Polyangiaceae bacterium | reverse complement strand
TTCCGATGCGGACCCGGACACGACACGGACGCGGACTCGGACCTCGGACCTCGGACTCGGACTCGACTCGGACGCGGACTCGGACCCGGACGCGGACGCGGACGCGGGAAAACCGCCCGAGATGTCCCTACGGCAATGACCAAGAATCCGCATCCTGCTAGGGGGAGCCAGCTCCCCCTAGCCCAGCCGATCTGCCTACTGCGGAGGCGGTGACTCGCAGAATCCGTTGAGGCAAATGACGCCGTTGCCGAAGTCGCAACAGTCGATGTCCTCTTCGCAGGTACCGCTGCCCGTCGGAATACACTCGTTCGGATCGGGGTCTTTGCAGATGTACTTCATCGTCGCTTCATCATAGATGCAGCTCTTGTTGCAGCACTCGATGCCGTGCTCGCACTCCTCGCCGACCTCTTTGCAGGGATCGAGCGCGTAGTAGGCGTTCTCGCTCTTGCCGCACATCTCTTGGCCACGCATGTAGAACGGCGGGTTGGATGGGTCGCCGGCGATGGGCGGATCGGAGATGGCCGTCACCCACAGTTGCTGCCGGTTGGCGTTCTGCATCTGATGGCCGTAGTCACGTCGCGAAATGAACACGAGCCAGGTGTAACCACCTGCCGACTTGGGCGCGAACACTGGGTTGAAGCTTCGATCGTCGCCACTGGCGATGATGAGCTCGACGGGGTTGTTGCCTGTCGCCTCGACCAACCAAATCTTGCCGTTGCCGGTGGTTCGAGAGCCGGTCGTTGGCCGGCCGTAGGCGATGTACTTCGAGTCGGGAGAGAAGCTCGGATAAGCGGGACGACCTGCTGGCGCATCGGCCTTCTTGACGATGCTGAATGCTTGCACCACCTGGGTCTGATTGGCGTCGAGGTCAGCCACGACCAGGTCGCCCGTCGACGCATCGAAGGTCCAGCCGCCGTTGGTCATGTTGCAGATGCCGGCGATCTTCTTGCCATCAGGCGACCATGCGGGCTCGCCGCAACCTGGACCGAGCGCAGCGGGCAGCAGCGACTGGCCCGTCGTCGAATCGATGATGTTGAGCGCGGACTGCGCAGCTTGAGGTCCTGAGCTGGAGTTGTTGCTCACGAGGATCTTGCCGCCGTCATCGTTGAAAGCCGCAAACACGCCCGTGATCCCCGTCGCCTGGACGATGGAGCCAAGACTCACGGGGTTGGTCGTCAAATCGAGGGTTTGCATCGGGAACGGCGTGCCGGTCTCCCAAACCCCCATCAACTGCGTGCCGTCGCGGCTAACCGTGTGACAGCCCCAGCAGCTGTTCGATGGGTAGAACTCGTCACTGCTGGTGGAGCTCGGCTTGATGCGCAGAATCCGGCCGTTGTAGTTCGAGTTGGGACAGTTGCCGGGCAGCTGCCAGTAGTAGACGCTGCCGTACACGATGCCCTGAGCGATTCGCAGCTCGAGCTGGATTGGCTGATACACACCAGCGCCCGTCTTGCGTGCCAGCTCGACCTTGAGAGGATCGCTGAGCGGACCAGCGCCGGAGAACTGGACGTCCTCCCACTGCTTTTGATCCATCACGTACACAGCAGCCGACGGATTGGCGACCTGGAAGAACTCCGTGAAGGCCATGTGCTTGGAGGTGAGCTTGAGACGATACACGTCACCGGCGCTCGCACCGCTCCACTGCATCTCGGGCGCAAGCACACGTAGCGGCATGACTGTCTTGTCGAGGGGGTAGAGCCACTTCATCGACGGATCGGGCCCCACAGGATTGTCGAAGGCAGACTGATCTGCAGGCGGCAAATTGGCCGTGTTGATGGTGAGCTTGACGTTCACCGTCACCTGCACCTCAGCTTCTTGCTTGTTGTAGAGCGCCAGCAACTTGCCTTCGCCCCCGACCTTTCCGGTCGGCACGAAGACGCCGTTACCACCCACCGCGCCAACATCCGGCTTCTCGTAGACCCAGGTCACTTTTGTGGTGACATCCTGGTCGCCGAGCTTCGCGGTGAAAGCCTGAGTGGGAATCGTACCGTCAACCACCTCGAGCGTGGCCCCCGGCGGATTGATGGTGAGCGCGCCACCGGGGTTGTACACACCCCCGTTGCCACCTTGGCAGAACAAGCAGTCGCCACCGGTGCCGTTGCCTCCGGTGTCGCCTGACGACGAGTTTGTACTGTTGTTACCCGAGCTGGAGCTGAAGCCAGCGTCACCACTGGTCGCCTTGCAACCACCAACCGATACCAGCGCCCAAATGACGCTCGCAAACACCCCAACCCACAACCAACGGGCATTCATGCGCGCTCCTCCTAGCAAAACCGAGAAAGCCAATGACCCAAAAGCCAAAGCGACAGCCTTAAAGCTATCAGATGGACCCAACCAGGGCTGTTCTTTTCCGGCTGCGGATGCAATTTTCCAGCCGTGCCCTTCTTCGTGACCTGCCGGACCACCCGCATCGTCTTGCTGATGATGCTGCTGGCCCTTGGGGCCAACTGCACTTGCGAGGATTCTCCGCGCGAGGGCGACTCGACCTCAACAGCCAGCACGGCAGCGATAACGCCCACGACTATCATCGCATTAGTCGGCAGCCGAACCACCGCCTTCGATGACCTCCTGCGCCACATCAAGACGCT
>CAZRGL010000897.1:0-2597 GCA_964599485.1 uncultured Polyangiaceae bacterium | reverse complement strand
GGTTGAAGCAAATATAGATCGAGCTCGCAAAAGCACGCTTTTGGTTGACACGCCGGGGGGCAAACTGGTTCGAGCATTGTGCCCAACGGATGGTGTAGGTCTCGTCGGAGTCCTCGACGACTACCTTCGCTGGAGCGTCGGACTTGGAGCGCTTTCCAAGGACGATTCGCTCAGACACGACGCTGCTACCATCGAGCACAGTCACCTTGACCGGGAACTTCAACGCACCTTTGAATTTGGTGCGCGCAGCACCGACCTCGAAATTCGGGCACACCGGCTCATTGTTGATGGGTGCTGCGACACGGCGGGCGGAGCAAGAGGCAAAGACCGTGATGCAGAGTCCGATGGCCGTGGGAAATAGGAGTCTTGACACGCTATGCAGCCTGGTCTTGATACGGTGTACCGTCAAGCAACTGGGTGCTTGACGGTGCGGCAAGCTGTTTGGGAGTAGCCAGGCCCCGCCGCGCTTGCTGCGCAGCCACCAGGGCGGTCCCCCTGGGGATCTACACGGTGAGCGCCAACGCAAGCGACAAGCACGACAAAGCGGTTCGAAGAGCCCTTGATTCGTTGCCGTCTCCTAGGTCACTTGCTAGGGCGCTGCGCTTGCAGAATGGCGGCGCCCGTCCCTATGAACTGAGCCAGCGCTTGGCTGGCCACCTGTTTCAGATCCGTGGTGGCGCTGGCGGCGCGCAACAAGCCAATCGTGTTACATAGCGCGCCGCGTTTCTTTGCTGGAAACGTCGTACAAAGCAAGCGGTAGAACGACAGCGTGGCGGTCTTGTCCACGGCTTTTGTTGCCAGGGTCGCAGCTGCGTGGTGCAGCAGCAGGGCAATGGTGGCCATGTCGGGACCCAAACGCTGCCAGCGGGGCAGGTAGTCTGGGCGGCTGGTCATTGCCAACAGCGGCGCGAAGTTGCCCGCCTGTTTGGCGACGCGCGCAGCGAATACCAGCAGCTCGAAGTTGCGCACGGGTAACGGGTGCTTGGCCGTGAGCTGGTCGAGCAGTTTGATGTCCGCGAGGACCTTCTTGGGATCTGAGCACGTCACGGCAACACTGAGCACGTCACCGCGCAAGTGAGCGCCCAACTCAGTACGCTGAGCGAGCGCCCGCGCATGAGCGATCAGCGAAGGCGTGCAGTGGCGCGCATGCCGTTGGTCAGCGAGCAGCACCGCCGCGTCGCCCAGCCGCCCGCTGCTCCGCAAAGCCCCGACAGCTGCTACGAATTTGGTGGGTTCGTAGCGACGCTGATCGGCCGCCCCCAGGAAGCCATCCAGCTCTCGCCAGGCGCGGCAATTCGGCAATTTGGCTTCAGCGCCAGGCTTGAGGCGTGGCAACTTGGACAATCCTTCGGCGATGCGTAGCCCGAGCGCAACGGGGTATTGCTTGCAATCGACCCGAGCCAGTTGATCGCCACGTCCGGGCTTGTTGGTACAAGCGAGCGGCGCGGCTAGCGTCTCGAGGCTGCTAGCAGCCCGCTTGGCAAGCGCTGACAAGTCAGCAATGCCGCGCAACGTGGCGGGCAGTGGATCGAGCAACTTGCCGACGCTCTCATCGCTGGCCTGGTCGCCCAGCGCTTTGCGTGCCATCGACCACAACGCGCCGGACAAGAATGCCTCGTCCGCTTCGGCAGCTTGTTGAGCGGCGATGGCGATGGTGGCCCCCGCGTCCTGGGCCCACTTTGCGGTATCTTCGCCTGATAGAACTGCGGTCGGTCCAAGCCGCACACCCGCGTTCCAAGCGACGAGGGCGCGGCGGGCTGCTAGCAGCGCTTGGGGCCGGGCCTTGTCCAATCCGTGGAAGACCGCCGCGAGTATGGCGACGTGCGCGTAGTAGCGCGCCGACTCCTTTTGTGCTTTGAGCGTTTTGGTGTCAGCAAAGGTGGCCGTGAAGCGGCCGTGCTTTTGGTCTTCGGCGTCGCCGCCGCGCTGCATGCCCAAGCCGACCTGGAAGGTGCCCGATGAATTGAGCAAATTGCCGCCGAGAGACATGCTCTGCTCAGCATTGAAGAGCTTGTCGCCGGCTTTTTCGACGTAGCGATAGACCTGACGCGGTACCACCAGTCCTTGGCGTTCTGCCCGGCTCAGTAGCTCCTCGAGCTTCTTGCGCGCTTGACTGCGCCGCCCGCTGCGGAAGTCGAAGATTGCCCGGCGAACGGTCAGCACGTCCTTTGGATCGGGCGGCTGGCAACCGCTCGAAGTCGCGTCGCGGACGACGCTTTCGAAGTCGCTCGGGTCGCCGCTTTCGCGGACGTTCTTGCTGTAGAGCATCAACGGCAACAGCACCGGCCGCTTTTGCTCGCGCGCGAGCTCGAGCAGGGCACTCGAGACGTTCTTGCTCTTGGCGATGGTTGCGCCGAGCGCCATCATCATCAGCAAGTCACCTTGATCTACGGCGCCTTGGCTGTAGGCGCGCTTGGCGTAGTCGGCGATCATGGGCGCCAGGCCGTCCGTGCTCGTAGGCAGCGTCTTGGTCACATCAGCCTTGGCCAGCGCCGCGAAGAACGAGGCCCGCGCGCCTCCGCGTGAGTCGCCGAAGAGCTTGGCGAGGGCGCCGAGCGCCCGAAAGCTGTTGTCACCCATCGCAGTCAGGTCAGTTT
>CAZRGL010000896.1:0-2597 GCA_964599485.1 uncultured Polyangiaceae bacterium | reverse complement strand
GCCCATTTCGGCGAGTTGGCGTGCAATGTCGAGGACCGCCTCGGTGCCGAGCTCCTCGGGTCGCGCGGCGCCCGCTCGTGAGCCACAGTGTCGGCACGCATGATCGCAGCGAAGCGTCAGCTCCCAGACCACATAGGCTGGGTGATGCTTCTCGGTCATTATGTTGAGGCGTCGACGGTCAGCGGAAGCGGTCTGCCTGGCCATGGGTGTTGTTGCGTTCGCCTTCAGGGTTGAATCGGTAGGTGTCGTTTGGACGCGCCGCTGTCAGGGGCGCCCTGCTCATGGATTTGGCGCCAGTAGCAGTAGCGGTTTTCGTAGCGGCTTCCTGAGTAAGCGTAGGCTGTCCAGGAGCATCCGCCTCTACAAATCTCGGCATACTCGCAGGAGTGGCAAAAGCCCTGCAGATCATCGAGCTTGAAGTCGCGGTTGTACGAGAAGGCCCCCTTGCGTCGCCAGATTTCCTCCAGCGGTGTCTTGCGGATGTTGTCTTCGACGAAGGCGTCCACGTTGTTCATCGACGAAGGAAGCGACAAGCATCCCTTGATGTTGCCGTTGCTTTCGATGCCGATCACCGAGCAGCCAGCTGTGCAGCCGATCCAAAACGGAATCGCGCCGCCGGCGTCCCGCAGATCTTCCTCAGGCTCGCCGTAGTAGCCCACGTTGTGACCGGGGAAGACCTTGGGTCGGTCCGGGCGCCTGCAGAGCTCCGCGATCTTGGGCACGATTTCGAGCACGTCAGTGGGCTCCAAACACAGCTCTTGGTGGTCGGACATGTTGCCCGTGGGGTTGCCGAGCTGCAGCTGCCAGCGCTGCACGCCGTGCTCGGCGAGTAGATCCCGCATCGCATCGAGCTCGCCCATGTTGCGCCGGTGCACCATGGTGATCACGCTCGGTATGAGCCCGGCCTGGTGGCAGTCGTCGATGCACTCGAGGATGTGCTCGTAGTGGTGCTTGAGCCGTCGAACGTAGGTGTGCGTTGGTTCGAGACCGTCGATGCTGAAGGCAACGCTCTCGAGTCCGAGGGCTTTGGCTTGCTTTGTTAGTTCGGGGTTCCACAGTCGTCCGTTGGTCACCATGTTGGTGCGGACGCCTCGCGCGATGAAGGCCGCTGCGATTTCGGGCCAGTCCTTCCGCATCAGCGGCTCGCCTCCGCCTAGCGTCACGTAGCGGCAGCCGAGGTCAGCAAGATTTTCGACCAACGCGAGCGCCTCCTCGGGGCTCAGCTCGTCGGCGCGGGGTTTGCCGGCGCGTGAGCCGCAGTGGCGACAGTTGAGATTACAGGCGAGCGTCAGCTCCCACACACAGAGGCGGGGGAGATAACCAACTTTTTTTAGCAGCTTGATCATGGTGGGGTCCTCGAGCGCCGAGCTTGCAAAGGGTGCACCAGTTGAAACTCACCCAACATCGGTAGATTAGCCGATATTTGGTTGGGCCACAGCGTGCCGAGTTGTGTCACCGCCGCCATGCCGATCCGGGCGACCGCCGACAGAAGACGACATTTCAACACCTTCCTCACTGAGCACGGAACTTGCTTCAGAATCCATCATCCCGCTTTTGCGCCGCCAGCTAGTGCGTGCGCATCTCATATTAGCCCCCGTTGGAGACGAACCTTCATGAGCCCACGACACACCGCCCAGCATGCCAAAGCCTACCTCGATGAAATCTGCGCAGAGCTCGACCGCAGCCGCCGGCTGGTCCGTCCGAGGCGCGCTTGGTGGCTGGTGCCTGCGATGGCGCCGCTGGCTCTCGGCTTGTCGCTCGGCACCAGCGCTTGCTCCGATGCCGACGACGATCCCAGCGGAGAAATCTGCGACAACCAGATTGACGACGACGGCAACGGCAAGGTCGATTGCGACGACGAGGCTTGCAACAGCTTCGCTGGTTGCGCCAACGCGCTCTACGCAGCGCCGGCCGAGATCTGCGACAACCAGAAGGACGACGACAGCGACGGCAAGGTCGATTGCGAGGACGCGGACTGCAATGCCGATCCGAGTTGTGTAGGCGCCATGTACGCTGCCCCGACCGAGATCTGTAACAACGCCAAAGACGATGACGGCAACGGCAAGATTGACTGTGAGGACCCGGCTTGCGTCGATTTCGCTGGCTGCGCAGGTGCTGAGTACGCTGCGCCTTTCGAGATTTGCGACAACCAGAAGGACGACGATGGCGACGGCAAGATAGACTGCGCCGACGAGTCCTGCGTCGACTTCCCGGGATGCAATGGCGCCTTGTATGCAGCGCCTGCCGAGATTTGCAACAACCAGAAGGATGACGATGGGGACAACAAGGTCGACTGCGAGGATCCTGATTGCGCAGAGTCGCCCGATTGCAAGTAGTGCGGCCGGCCAGGTAACGCGCAGCTCGCGCATCCTGGCATTGTGGGCCCTCGCGGGTTTTGTCTGTTTCGCCAGCCTGACCTGCGGCGGCACCGCAATCATGGATGATCCCGGCTCATCGACCTCGAGTGGAGGAGCCGGCGGTGCGGTCACGACCCTGCCGGCGACGACGACGAGCACGACCGTCACGACGAGCACGACCGTCACGACGAGCACGACCACTACGTCCAGCAAGCCGCCCCCGCCCTTGTGCGATGTCGG
>CAZRGL010000895.1:0-2613 GCA_964599485.1 uncultured Polyangiaceae bacterium | reverse complement strand
AGTTTGTCGCTCGTGCCGTCAGCTACAAACACCCCCGTTCCAAGGGACGTCAGTGTGATGGTGGCAGCAACCTCGAAACGGGCAAGTGCGGCTCGCCCATGAAGCTCGGCAACCCCACCGAAGCCCAGTATCAAGCCTTCTACTTCGAGATGCTGTCAGCTGTAGCCACCCATCTCAAAATGCGGGCCGATCGGTACCGCGCCCTGGCCTACATCAAGCCCTCGGGGGCCAACCTGTTTACCCATGAAAACCGACTGCCCAAACGCTGCAAGACCGACGAAAGCTGCCTCTGCAACACCAAGCAATGGGCCGACGCCGGCTACCGCCCCAGCGGATTGTATGCCTTCTATCAGGCGCAGAACGACCTCTTGGCGAGCGCCTTTGAGGGCAAAGCCATCAGCTATGCACTCATCCAAGCTGGCTACCCGCGGGTCAACGAAGATGGGGGCTACGCGCTCTTCGACGGCAGCTCGTCAGACGGTAACAGCTTGCCCAGTGGGACCGAGCAGACCGAACAGATCCTCGAGGACGGGCGACTGCTTCAAGCGGAGCGCTTCGTGGTCACCCACAACGGGGTCGGCCCAGCACCGCCCGCCGGCACCTGCCCCAACTATCAACAACATCCCGTACCGCTGCACAATTTGGGCTGGTACGCCGGCGCGGGCAGCAAGTGCCCCAGCAAGTGGGCGTTGCAGCAGGGCGCCCATGGTCAAATCACCGGCTATCAGACCAACAACGCCAAGGGCGTCGCGACTCCAGCCGAGCTGGACAGCACCTTTCAGAATCTGTGGGACAACTCCGATGGCGTGTATCTGGAGATCTACGAGCAACGGCTCTGGGAAGCCGGCAGTGACGTGCTCGATCCGACCGCCACCGAGCCCCGCTCCATCGCCAGTTGGGACGCGCAGCTCGACCTGCGCAGGCCCAAGCCCATGGTTCACCAACACACCTTCACCGCTGACGGCAACGACCAGACGTTCTGGTACGTCCACGGCCAAAAGTGCGATGCGCCAGGCGGCTCACCGCAGGCCTACGGCGTGATCACCGTCACATCGCCATAGAGCAGGGGTGTCCAGCGCCCTTGACAGTGCCAAGACCGCTGGACACCTCCGTATCTCGGCGGCTGGACAGGGCAGGCGAAAGCAGGCTCTTGCGCAGCTGATCCGAGGCGGCACGGCGTGTGCAACGTGCTCGACCATGAAACATTCACGACGTCGCGCCTTGCTCCTCGCCTCGTTGCTGCCGTTGGGTGTCGCCTGCGGCTCGGCTCATGAGGGCCTGCCCGACGTGGAACGAACAGGGCAAGCGAAACAGGCCGTCATCACCCACTACGTCACCGTCAATCCCGACGGCACCTTCAGCCCCGACTATCTGACCATCGAAAGCGGAGACACCGTCGTGTGGCAACTGCACGACAACTCCGACTCGATCATCCCCATCGACTGGGCCGCACCTGCTCCCCCGCCCAACTGCCAATACAGCGGGCGCCAGTCCTACGATCCGGCCGACCCCAACAACTTCGTCGGGCCCATGCCTGACGCTCCCTCTGGCGTCTTCGTCATTGGGCCTCCGAACGCCGGCGACGCCTACGCTACCTACCCCAGCGATGGCATTGCCAGCGCGTGTCCCGCCGGGAGCATTCATGCAGGCCATCGCAACGGCATGGATCTTTGCAAAGGCGCCGGTGTCGACTTCACCGTGATGCCCTCGACCTGGCAGAGCAACCAGATCGCCGGCGTGTTCATTCGACTGTATTGGAAGGATGTGCACATTTCCCCTGTTCAGTTCGACTTCGAGCGACTCGATGATCAAATCGATCAGGCCATCGCCAACGGCAAGTTATACAGCCTGGTGGTCAAGGCAGGCGAGTATGGCACGCCGGACTGGATCTTCGATCACGGCGTGACCAAACTGCACTTGCGAGACGGCAGCAGCCACCTCGAACCTGACGAGTGCGGGCGCTGGATGCATCTGGGCAGCCCCACAGAGGAGGCATACCAGACCCACTACCTCAACATGTTGTCTGCAGTCGCCGCTCATATCAAGGAACGCGCCGACCGATATCGCGCGCTGGCGTACATCAAGCCCTCCGGCGCGAACCTGGGGAGCCCCGAGAATAGGCTACCTAAGGCGTGCAAGCCCACCGAATGCGGCGTCTGCAATCCAGCGCGATGGGCCGCCGCGGGCTACACGCCATCGGGCTTGCTCGCCTTCTATCAGGCGCAGTTCGCAACACTGGCAACCGAATTCCCCACCAAGGCCATGAGCTATGCGCTCATCCAAGCCGGCTTCCCGCTTGTGAACGACGACGGCGATTACGTGAAGGAAGACGGTGCTTCCTCAGGCGGACCGTTGCCGTCGGGCACTGCGCAGACCGCGAGGATTCTCGAGCTGGGGCGTACGATGATGGGACCGGGAGGCTTCTCCAATCGCTTCGTCCCAACCCACAACGGGCTCGGCGAGATTCTGCCACCCTTCGCCGCCTGCACGACCTATGGCATGCATCCGGTAGAGCAGCATCCTCTCGACTGGTATACGCACGGCAACAACTGCCCCAACAAGTGGGTTCTGTATGAGGGTACCTGGGACCAGGTTACCGGCTTCCAGACCAAC
>CAZRGL010000894.1:0-2615 GCA_964599485.1 uncultured Polyangiaceae bacterium | reverse complement strand
GGGCATGTCGTAGCCAACCAAGTGGGTCGGCTCGTTGTACGCGACGAACAAGATGTCGGTAGCGGTGGGATCGAGGGTTACGCTTTGACCAATGCTTCCTTCTGTTGGGGTCATGTCGGCATTGAGGATTGCACCATTGGGAGAGCCGGGCTTGCCGTCGTCGCTGAAGGCCAGCGCGAACCTTCCGCCCCCAGCAGCAGAGACGTCAAAACGCACACCGCCGTCGAAATCGGCCAGATAGCTGGGGGCGAGCGCTCCTTGGGGCCACTGTCCCCAGGGCTTGAAGGACACGTGACGCAGCTCCGATGGGATGGGCGCTGGTCCCTCGACGACTTTCCATTCCATCGCCACGGTGACCTGCTGCAGATCGTCGCTCGAAAAAGCGAGCTTCGGCTGGAGCTGATGAAACACGGTTCCGGCCACCTGCAACACCTCACTGCCCACCAGGTGCGGGCAAGGTCCGTTGCCGCCGCCACCCATCGAGCTGGTCGTGCTGCTCGAGCTGGTCGTGCTACTCGAGCTGGTCGTGCTGCTGGTGGTGCCGCCAGCGCCGTCTCCTCCGGCGCCCCCTGGGCCGTCCGACCCACTGCCGAAAGCGGGCAAGGCTGACCGGCCGCAGCCGCTGAGCAACACCGCGGCCAAGAAGGTCGAAAGTAGGAGCGCTTTGGACGCTCCATGGGGGTCCGGAAGGTCGCGATTGGGATAAGCAAGCTTCATGTGAGTCGTCTTCGCTGCGAAGCGGGGTATATGGGCACATGATAGCGCACCTCAACGGCGCCGGGTTGAACGTCGCGCCATGACAGACGGGTGACGCGGTGGATGATTCGGGCTAGCAGGGCGTATGGATCAAGCCTCGGTCAGCCGCGTAGTGTTGCGCGATGAGGTCAGCCGCGACGATATCGACGATGCGATGCACGAGTGTGGCTGGCAGCTGACCAACATCATGCCGCCCCAGGCGCATCAGCCGGGGCAGATCATCTTCACCACGCCCGACGCTGATGGGTTCTTTCACCTCGTCGAAGACGGTCGCTTGGGCTTGCTTTATTTCGTCGGCAGTGGCGAGGCAGCCGAGGCCTGCTTGACCCAAGCGCGGGAGCAGCTGTCTTGCTACTTGCCAGGGGAGCACGAGCAATTGCTAGCCGACCCCGATCAGCTCGAGCGCTACCGGCGGGGCTTGGCGCTCATGGTGCTCACCCAGCCCACTGTCGATCGAACCGCGCTCGAGCGTGCGTTCGCCCATCAAGACGCCAGTGTACGTGCCGCGGCTCTGACAGCGCTGACCTATGCGCCTCAGCCCCAGCTCCGGCCGGTCGTCGAGGCGATGCGTGACGATGATCCACAAGCCCAGCTGCGCACCAGTGCCGCCCAGGTGCTCGCGGCGCTTTATTCTGGAGGGTCATCGTGAGCGCCAAACCACAGCCACAGACCGTACGCTTACCGCATCGCCCGCGGCTCAACGACCAGGCATTGCTGCGCCGGCATCAAATCGATGGCGATCAGCGCATCGTGATCTTCGACACCGAGCGGGAGGAGGTGCTCGAGATCGGTCAGCGTGAGCTCGACGTGCTGCGTTGCTGTGATGGTACCCGTGATCTCGGCGGGGTCCTGTTGGCTGCGTACAGCGCGGGCGCCTATGGGCGCAGCTCGCAAATCGAGCAGCTGCTGGCGAGCCTTCAGCAGCGGGGCTTGTTGGCCGATGGTATCGCGCCGCGCAAGCGCGAAGCTGAACGACACCCCGACCGGCCCCTCGAGGTTCTGGCGGACTTCAGTTTGCAATGCGATGGCAACGGCAGCTGTTGCACCACCTTCTCATCGGTAGCATTCACCACGGAAGAAGCCGAGCGCGCTTGCTGTTTGGTGCCTGATGCGCTCGCTTCCGACCGGCCCGAGCACGTGTTCTTGCCCACGACGGGCTCGGTAGCGGGCAAGACCTGCGCTGTGACGCTGGTCGATGGTGGCTGTCCTTACTTGGCAGAAGACGGCAAGTGCCGCGTGCAGCAGACAGGTGGTGCTGGTGCCAAGCCGCGTGGCTGCGACATTTTCCCGGCGACCTTCGTCGACGACGGAGTTGCCGTGCGCGTATCAGTCGCTGTCGAGTGTCGTTGCGTCATCTCGAGCAAAGGCTGCCAGGACGGTAGCCCTCTGGTGCCCGAAGGCGCTAGCACCGAAGCTGACCTGCTGCCGCTGTGCCGGATCGTCCGGCTGCCAGAGCAGGTTGCGCTGACCGTCGAGCAATCCGCCCCGCGCGGCGCGCTTCGCGCCTGGTCCGAAGCGCTGGCTGGCCCGCTCACCCAGCTCAGTGACGGTGTGGCCGCATGTTGGGCCCTGGCAGAATCGACCACCGAGTGTGGGCTCGATCCCGAAGCAGCGGTCGCGGCGCTCGAGCAGCCTGCTGCTCCGACCGCGCCGGCCTTGGGCTTGCGCTTGTTGGCCCTCGCCGGCACCGCCCGAGACAAAAAGGAATCGGCGGCTGGATGGCGCTCACAGCGCGACCGCGCACGCCGCTTGAGCGAGTGGTTCGATCAGGTCGCCCAAAGCCTCCTCGAGCCCGCCGTGGTTGCTGAGCTGCTCGAGCAGGGCGCGACGGATCCTGCTCAGGAATCGCTCTATCTATC
>CAZRGL010000893.1:0-2641 GCA_964599485.1 uncultured Polyangiaceae bacterium | reverse complement strand
GGTGGTGGTCCTCCCGGTGGTTTCGGTGGTCCTCCTGGCGCTCCGATGGGTGGTCCCCCGATGGGCGGTCCCCCGATGGGCGGTCCCCCGATGGGCGGTCCTCCCGGTGGCTTCAGGCCCCCTGAGAAGTCGAAGACAGGTCTTTTCATCGGCATCGGGTGCGGCGCTCTGCTGGCCATCGTCGGCGTCGTGCTCTTTGTCTTCGTGCTGCTCTCGGACGATGACGATGACGAAACGGCCAGCTCTGGCGAGACGGCCGCGGAGACCAAGCCAGCTCCTCCTCCTCCGCCGCCCGTTGGCGTTGGCAAGATCGAGCTTCGTGACCTGCGCTTCTACAAGAAGCGCTCGACTTGGTATGCTGTCGGCGAGCTTTGGAATGTGGGCAACGGACCCGTCAATTCGCCAGGTGCCAAAATCACGGTCTACGACGCGAGCAAGACCGCTTTGGACAGCGGGTCCTGTACGCAGTGGAGCGTTCACGACTTGCAGCCGAACGACAACGTTCCTTGTCGGGCGATCCTCACCAAAGCCAAGGGTTGGAAGACCTACAAGGTCGAGCCGAAAGCGCGCAAGGCGTACATCAAGTACCGACCTGCCAACCTGAAGATCAGCGGCATGAAGTCCGTCAAGGGCCGATGGGGTGTTCACAAGGTCACCGGCAAGGTCACCAACAACAGCTCCTTCAGGGCTAAGTCCGTGTGGGTGATTGTCGGCTTGTACGACAAGAACAAGAAGATTGCCGGGGCTGGTAACGCGCTCATCGCAGGTAACGACCTCGATGCGGGCGCCAGTGCCAAGTTCACCGTCAGCATCTACAACGTGGCCAAACGCATCGAGAAGTCGCGCGCAATCGTCTACGGCTACGATCGTTGATGATGACCGAGCCTGAGGTCCCGCTGCGGCTGGGCCCCGCCAGAGCCCATCCTTGCGGGCGAGGCGAGGCCAGCCTTCGGTGGGGCCAGGCTACTGCGGGGTAATTTGCGCTCCCCGTCGATGCGGTGAGTCAGGCTAGACCATGTCGTGGTCACGGAAATACGCGACCGCTCTGGCGATTGACTCGGGCAGTGGTGTGACGGGCATGCCGAGCTCTCGACGTGCTTTGCTGCAGTCGAAAAACACGTTCTTCTGCATGTACAGGGCGCTCTTGAGCGTCACCCGTGGCTCTTCGTGGCTGACGTAGTCGGACCAGGCTTCGAAACCGCGTGCCGCCAACCGGCCGAGCGGTCTCGGTATCGGGAAGGAGGGTGTTTTGAGCCCGGCGGTCTTGCAGACGAGCTCGAGGAACTCACCGAAGGACACATTATGGTTGCCGAGGATGTAGCGCTCGCCGATTCGCCCTTTGGTCTCCGCTGCGACGTGCGCTTTGGCCACGTCGTCGACGTCGACGGCACAAAAGCCACCGGGCGAGACACCGGGTATTTCGTCACGCAGTACCGCTAGGATGATCTTGCCAGTCGGCGTGGGGGCAACATCTCCCCCGCCAAATGGGAACGCTGGGTTGACGACGACTAGGGGCAGTCCTGCTTCGGCAAACCGCAGCGCGACGCGCTCAGATAGGTGTTTGGTGAGAATGTACTCGTTGGCGATGTCGTAGAGATTGAAGGGGACCGTCTCGTCCGACGGCGCCCCATCATCACGCAGGCCCACGCCCGCGATCGACGAGGTGTACACGATTCGCCCAACACCCGCGGCTTGAGCGGCTAGCAGCGACGCGGTCGTGCCCTCTAGGTTGACTCGGTAGATTGCGTCGGGATCGGGGGTCCAGACCTTGTAGATCGCCGCAAGGTGGTAGTAAGCGCTGCAGCCCTCCAGCGCCCGACGCATGCCCTCGAAGTCGCAGATGTCGACGGGGATCTGCTCTACCGATAGCCCGTCCAGGTTGCGCGTGTCGGCGCGCGGCTCGACAAGCGCGCGAACCGTGCGCCCGCGAGCGAGCAACTCACGCACCACGGCTGAACCAATGAAACCGGTGGCGCCACTGACGGCTGCAATTCCGGTGGGACTTGGCGCGGCTTGTCCTTGATTGCTCATGGGGCCCTATACCGTGGGCTTTGTGCCGCCGAAACTCTGCTTGACCACGTTGTCACGCCGTACTCTCATCAGCTCATGAGCGAAGCGGACCTCGTGGAGTTGAAGGTGCTTGTCGCGGATGACGAGCCGAAGTTGCGGGCGCTCGTTGCCGAAAGTGTGCGAGCGCTCGGCTGCGAGGTGGTGGAAGCCCGGGACGGTGACGAAGCTTGGCAACTCGCCCAAGCGTACCGCGTGGATGTGGTGGTCTTGGACGTGATGATGCCAGGCATGAGCGGCTGGGAAGTGTGCCGCCGCATCAAGGCTTCCATTAGGACCGCGCGCGGAATCGCGCCCAAAGTGCTGATGCTCACGGGCATTGGCGAGCATCTGAACGAGATGACCTCGCCGCTGTTCGCGGCCGACGCCTGGATGGACAAGGAGCCCTACGGTCTGCCGCGACTGAGTGCCAAAATCGCCGAGCTAGGGCGCCGAGCTCTCGAGGAGGGGGGCTCATTGCCTCCGAAGAGGAAGAGCGCGCCTAGGAAGAAGGCTGCGCCGAAGAAGAAATCTGCGCCCAAGAAGAAGGCTGCGCCGAAGAAGAAGGCTGCGCCGAAGAAGAAGGCTGCGCCGA
>CAZRGL010000892.1:0-2657 GCA_964599485.1 uncultured Polyangiaceae bacterium | reverse complement strand
CCCGCGCAATGGGCTTGCGCTTGTAACGCCGCACGCTGCGTCGATGAGCCATGACCGAGAGCAGTTGAGCCGCGCTGCACTGCACCGGCGAGACGGGGACGCAGTCCTGCGGCGTGACGTTGTCGCACTCAATCGCGTCGTTGTGACAAACCGCCACACACTGCCCACAGTCGATGCAGATTTCAGCGCGCTGCTCGTCCACCGTGGTGCGTTTCCCATCCTCACCCTTGGTGGTCACGGGAATGTAGCGGGCGCACACCCGCCCACAGAGACTGCACTGGTCACAGCGTTGTTGATCAATCCGAATCATGACTCCTCCTGGCAACGGCGCGCTCATAGGGTAACCGCTTGGCAGCTGGTGCGCGGAAGGTGTTCTTTGCCAGGAGCTCCGCTCCACCACTCGATTGGCAGCCGCGTTTCAGCCGCCGGGCGCGGAGCCCACAGCGATGGGTATGGGTGCGAAGCCGCTCGTTTTCAGCTTGAGCTGCGCCGCGCTGTCTTGCACCGCTGCGATAACCTCGGCCTTGCTCACCGCGGCCCGCAAACGCTCGAGCAACGAAGTGCGCATGATCAGCCTCGAGATCCCAGCCAAGAGCCTCAAGTGCGCTTGACGATCGCTCGGCGGCCCCAGCGTGACGAAGCACACGTCAACCGGCTTGCCGTCGTGGGCTTGGTGCTCGATGGGCTCGGCCGTCGTGAACACGCCGAGATAAGAACGCTCAGCTGCTCCGAGGGTTGCGTGGGGCAATGCAATACCGTCACCAATCGCGGTGTTCTGCGTCTTCTCACGTGCCCACAGCGCGCTGTTCATCTCCTCGGCAGTGATACCCGGCACCGCCAAGAGAAGGACGGACAGTGAAGGACGGACAGTGAAGGACGGACAGTGAAGGACGGACAGTGAAGGACGGACAGTGAAGAACGTGGACGGGACGTGCTCACATCCTCGTCCGGCCCGGCCTGCCATGAGGGGACTTGGCGGTCGTGTTACGCGCTGAGTCATCCTGCGGGCACTGACAAGCACGTGTTGCTGGCTCGGCCAGCTCGCCCTATGCCCATTGGGTGACACCACGCCCGCTCGTCCTGGTCGCCTTGTTGGCGGCGCTCCCCGGCTGCCCGTCGCCAACGATTGCGAGCCGTGCCGCGGCGAATTCCGATCCGGCCCAGCCCCAACCGACCGCAACTGGAGCAATGCGCGCGGCGACCGCTACCCCAACATCGCCTGCCACAGCACCCAAGGACCCGACGACCGCAACTGCTACCGCGCCTGCCAAACCGACGGTGGCCACCATGGCCGTTACCGAGCTGAAGCGGGTGCTTCCCCACCCCATCGAATCGTTGACTGTCGACGGCCAGAAAGGAACCGTAGCGGCACTCGGACAGCAGCCCTGGATCTCCGATCCGTGGAGATCCCTGCCCATTCCGAAAGCGCTTCGTCCTTCCAACTTGGAACGCGACCAAGCACGCATCTTCTTTGGCCGGGACAACCAGCCGCGCATCATGGGCTCGCGCATCGGTCCGGCCGGGCCGCGTCAGCTGTATTTGCGTTACCGCCGGGGACGATGGCGCTGGGGACGGCGTGAGCTTGGCGCCTTCGCGTCTGGGCCTGACGCGGCGCTCTACGGCGTGCTCGGCTGGCGTGATCCCGAGGTGGTGTGCAAAGTCGGCCTGTTCTGCTTGATCAAGTCTCGGCGTGGCTGGTCGAAGGCCAAGCTGCCGCTCGCGCCTCCCGCAGTAGCGCAGCGGATCGATCTCGGTTCAGATGCCGCCTATGCCCTGTTGAAACAGCGCCTGTTGGTGTTGCAAGCCACTCGATGGAAGAGCGTGGGTGGCGAGGCGCCCTGGGGCGGCTCACCGGCGGCGGCATGGGTCGAGGGCAAGAGCGCTTGGGTGTCCGTACCCGATGATGATGCGCTCTACCGCTACGAAGGTGCTTCGTGGAAGCGGAACGAATCGCCGGTGCGCAGCCCACGAGGATTGTGGTCGGACGACCCAAACTCGGTCTGGGTCGTAGGGCGCGATGGCGCGGCTTACTTCGACGGCAAACTCTGGCGACGCATCGAAGGACTGCAAGGGCCCCTCGCCGAAGTCGTCGGCCACGGCGAGACAGTCTGGCTAGGCGGCTCGTCGGGCGTGTTCCGAGTGCGGCGCTAATGTGGTGAATTCCGAATTCACCCGATGATTGAACACCGCCTTGGTGAGCCGCAAGGCCCTGAATTCGTTCGCCCTAACCGCCGGAGTTGGCTGCAGCTCAAAGACAATCGAGCGCCCTGGCGAGCCGGGCCAAGCCCTCGCGCAGGATTGGCTGCGCCACGCCAAAGCCGAGCCGGACGTGCCCGGGCGCCCCGAAAAAACTGCCTGGCACCACTTGCGTGTCTTGCTCGGTGAGCAGACGCTCGCAAAAAAGGGTCGTGTCTTGCAGTTTGTGCAGGCGGACCAAGCCCACCACACCTGCTTCAGGCTGGTGCCAGCTCACGTCTGGCCGCGACTCGATCCAGTCGGTGACGATGGGCAGATTGTCCTGACAGATGCGCTCGGCGCGCGCCTGCAGCCCTTCGAGCCCGTCGAGAGCGGCCATGCCTACCCAGGCTGCCGGGTTCGGATACAGAACGCTGATGTAGTCGTTGTAGCGAATGGCGCTCTCGACCAGGTCCTCCCGC
>CAZRGL010000891.1:0-2658 GCA_964599485.1 uncultured Polyangiaceae bacterium | reverse complement strand
GACCGATCCCCCCGATACATTGCGCCGAGCTGAGGGACCGTCTGGTGCGACTCGTCGATCACCAATAGAAAATCCCGCGGAAAATAGTCGATGAGGGTTGGCGGCGGCAAACCAGACTGCCGGCCCGAAAGGTGCCGTGAGTAGTTCTCGATGCCCTGGCAGAAGCCCATCTGCTCGAGCATCTCGAGGTCGTACATGGTTCGTTCCTCGATTCGTTGCTTCTCGAGAAACCGTCCCTCACGGTCGAAGTAGCTGAGCCGCTCTGCCAGCTCTTTGCGGATGGCTCCAATGGCGCGCTCACGTTGCTGGCGCTCGGTTACGTAGTGACTGCCCGGATAGATGGCGGCCTTCTTCAGCTCCTCGAGCACTTTGCCGCGTAGCGGATCGATTTCCCGAATGGCCTCGATCTCGTCGCCCCAGAGCTCGACTCGGATGGCGCGGGTGTCCTCATAGGCGGGGAATATCTCCACGACGTCGCCGCGCACGCGAAAGGTGCCGCGGTGGAAGTCCACATCGTTTCGCTCGTACTGGATGTCGACCAGTTTGCGCAGCAGCTCATCGCGGCCGATCTCGTCACCGACCTCCATCGACACGAGCATGCCGTGATAACTCTCCGACGAGCCCATGCCGTAGATGCAGCTGACCGAGGCGACGATGATGACGTCCTCACGGCTGAGCAGCCCATGGGTGGCGGCGTGGCGCATGCGGTCGATGGCGTCGTTGACGATCGCGTCCTTCTCGATGAAGGTGTCGCTGCCTGGGATGTAGGCTTCGGGCTGGTAGTAGTCGTAGTAGCTGACGAAGTAGTGGACCGCGTTCTTCGGAAACAGGTCGCGCAGCTCGGCGAAGAGCTGGGCCGCAAGTGTCTTGTTCGGCGCGAGCACCAAGGTTGGCCGTCCGTAGTGCTCGATGAGCTTGGCAACCGTGAAGGTCTTGCCGCTGCCCGTCACACCCAGCAGCACTTGGTAGCGCTCACCGCGTTCGAGCCCGGCTTTCAGCTCCGCTATCGCCTGTGGCTGATCGCCACGAGGCACGAAGTCAGTGACCATTTCGAATGCGGGCATGAAACAACACAGCGTAATGACTCGCGCCAGTGTGAGCAACCAGGCCCGCGGGCGATGCAAGCAGCCCAGATCGAGAAGATCGCCGATCCGATCGCGATCTTCTTTTCGGTGTGCGGTTCGAAGCAACTACCCGAAATCACCTGCCAAGAAGCGGCGACCCAAGTGGTATGGGCCGTGCATTGGGGCCGACTGGAGGTTCTTATGTTGCGGGGAAACAAGTTGCGGGCATTCAGGTCGCGGCGCTGGTTGTGGGCTGCTCTCGTTGGGATGATCGCCGCGTGCACCACGCAGCTCGAGCTCGGTGAGCACGTTGGGCAGCACACGGCTGCGTTGACGGTGTCGTCTGAAATCGAGACCAACCAGATGGGTTGGCAAGCGCAAGAGTGGCCGGCGGTGGCCAGCGATGGGCTCAACTACCTGCTGGTCTGGCAGGACATGCGCGACGGCAACTACAACATATACGGTTCACTGCTCGATGAGGTTGGCCAGCCCGTGAAGGCCGATTATGGCATCTCCAAAGTCAGTCACGTGCAGGCGGAGGTTGCTGTCACCGGTGGAGCCAACGGCTATCTGGTGGTGTGGCGGGACGAGCGTACCAGTGGGGCCTCGGACATCTACGGCGTGCCCGTCGACGCCAGCGGTAAAGTAGCGAGCGCGGCGGGCTTTGCCATCTCCAAGGGCAACAAGCCCGATTGGCATTGGAAACAGAACCCCGCGGCAGCGTGGAACGGGACGAGCTACCTGGTGGTTTGGACGGATTTCACCGGCGGTGATGCGAACATCGTCGGGCGACTAGTGGGTGCCAATGGCATCAAGCTCGGGGCATCGAATTTCACCATCGCCAGCGGCTCGGCCAACCAGGAGCTCCCTGACGTCGCCTCCGACGGAAACGAGTTTCTGGTGGTTTGGCAAGATGGGGCCACCGGCGGGGTGGGCGCACGAAGGGTGAGTGCCGCGGGCAAGCTGGTGGGAGGAGCCATGACGGTGAACAGCTCGTTTACTGCCCAATCTCCTGCTGTCGCTTTCGGCAAAAATGAGTACCTCGTGGTCTGGGAGCGACAGATCAGCGGCAACAACAAGAACATCGAAGGCCGACTGGTCAGCGGCGGCGTTCCAGTTGGCTCGTCCTTCACGGTCTACTTCAGCTCCGCTTGGCAAGCTCGGCCTGACGTCAGCTTCGACGGCCAGGATTTCTTCGTGGCATGGGAGCGCCATTTCAACGGTGCCGGAATTCGTGGCGGCAGGCTCACCACCTCCGGAAGCAAAGTTGATTTGGCGGGCTTCACGATCTCGAACAACAAGTCGGCCGATGAGCTCTGGCCGGCGGTTGCTGCCGCTTGCCCGGGCCACTTGGCCAGCTCTTATCAGCGCGCTGACAAGGGCAGCAACCGCGTCTTCATGCGCATAATCAGCGACAAGACGCCTTCGTGCAGCAGTGGCAACGGCGGCTCGGGCGGAACCGGCGGCTCGGCACAGGGCGGAGCCGGCGGTTCAGCTCAGGGCGGAGCTGGGGGGCTGGCTCAAGGAGGGGCCGGCGGTTCGGCACAGGGCGGCTCGGCACAGGGCGGCTCGGCACAGGGCGGCTCGGCACAGG
>CAZRGL010000890.1:0-2684 GCA_964599485.1 uncultured Polyangiaceae bacterium | reverse complement strand
GCACGAGGCTTTTCTCCCAGTGCTGGCTACGCTGCGCAAAGCGGACATCGCTCCGACGGTCGTGTCGGGCGGCTTGGGAATCGATGCGGCCATGGCGCGCAACATTGCAGAGGTCGGCGTCGAACGCGTCTCGGTTAGCGTCGACGGGCTCGAGCAGAGCCATGACCAGCTACGGATGCCGGGCAGCTTCGCGGCAACCAGCAAGGCCTTTGGCCACCTCAAAGAGGCTGGGATCCGCATGGGCTGCAACACCACCATCAACCGGCTGAACCGAGCCGAGCTCGAAGCGCTCTACGAACATCTGAAGAGCTCAGGGATAGGCGCTTGGCAGCTGCAAATCATGGTGCCGATGGGGCGGGCTGCCGATCGTCCCGACATGATGCTGCAGCCCTACGACCTGCTCGAAATCATGCCCCGCGTGGCAGCGCTCAAGAAGCGGGCCTACGAAGACGGCATCCTCATCATGCCCGGCAACAATTTGGGCTACTTCGGCCCCGAGGAGGCGCTCTTGCGTTCGCAGCTGCCGGAGCATCGCGACTGCTTCTTGGGCTGCACGGCCGGTCGCTTCATCCTCGGCATCGAGTCAGACGGCTCGGTCAAGGGCTGCTTGTCGCTGCAATCGGCAGACTATGTCGCCGGCAATGTCGGCGAGCTGAGTCTTGCGGAGCTCTGGGAGCAAGCACCCAAGCTGGCCTTCACCCGCAAGCGCTCGGTGGCACACCTGTGGGGTTACTGCCAAGAGTGCCCTTTCGCTGACCCATGCATGTCTGGCTGCAGCTTCACTTCTCACGCGCTGTTCGGGCGCCCTGGCAACAACCCCTACTGCCATTTTCGTGCTCGGCACTACGCCAAGCTGGGCAAACGCGAACGCCTCGTTGCCGACAAGCCTGCCTCCGGCAAGCCCATGGACCACGGCCTGTTTCGCATCGTGGTCGAAGAGCTGGATGCGCCCGATCCCGGCGCCGGTCTCGACCCAGAGCAACTCGTCAAGATCAGCCGCAAGCCGCTCGGCGGCGATGACCCTGGCTGGTGTCGCTGAGCAGTCCGCCGCTTGCATCGGCGCGTCTGCTTACGCACATACCGGCAGAACATGCCTGCACTTCTAGGCAGAAACGCGTATCTTAACGGCCGCGCCACCTCGTCCGATAGCTTGCGCATCCGGGGTGCGGCGTGCGGGAGACCCACCGATGAATTCTTACCGACCGACTGAAAACAACAAACGAGCCACTCGAAACCTCCGCCTCTCGGCGTTTGTCGGGCTGCTCGCCATGGCGCCTTTCATTGCCATGGCGTGCGCGGCCGACACCAAGGGCACAACCAATGGAGGCGGCGGCGATGCCGGCGGTACTCCCGGCTGCGGCAACGGCGCGACCATGTGCGGCACCACCTGCACGGTGCTCGACTACGACCCCAACAACTGTGGCGCCTGCGGAACGGTGTGCGCCGACGGCGAAGTCTGCACCCAAGGCGCGTGCGGCGTAACTTGCCAGGGCGGCACCGAGAAGTGCGGCGACTTGTGCGTCAACACGAGCAACGACCCGGCCAACTGCGGCGCCTGCGGCACGGCGTGTCCGATGGGCCAGGTATGCGTGGCTGGCCAATGCGCGGTGAGCTGCGCTGCTGGCGGCGGTACCGACTGTAGCGGCGTGTGCGTCGACACCAACAACGATCCGGCCAACTGCGGCGGTTGCGGCCAACAGTGCGCCCAAGACGAGGTGTGCAAGGGTGGCCAGTGCGCCTCCGAGTGCGGCATCGGCATGACCAAGTGCGGCGAGACCTGCGCCGATCTCAAGATCAGCGAAGAGCACTGCGGAATGTGCGATAACGCCTGCAAGCCTGGCCAGGATTGCGTCGACGGCGCCTGCGCTGTGTGTGACGACAAGGTGACCGATTGCGACGGCGACGGCTGGATGACGGCCGACGGCGACTGTTGCGACAAGTCGGGCTCCTGCGGCCTCGAGCCCGAGCTGGTCAACCCCGGCGCCATCGAGGTGGTCGGTAACGGCATCGACGACAACTGCAACGGCAAGACCGACTTGTTCGATCTCGAGGACACGGTTCCTTGCGACGGGCAGCTCGCTTCGGATTCTGCCGATGCCAAGGACTTCGTCAAGGCCATGGGTGTCTGCCGGCAGACCGAGGAGTCTCCGGCTGCGCTCAAGGACAAGACCTGGGGCCTGATCGACGCCAAGCTGCTCAAGGCTGACGGAACGGCCATTGGCGACGCGCAAGCGCACTCGATTCGCGGCGCCTTCGGTGCGGTCAAACCGGCCACGCTCGAAGGCACGCGGGTGGTGGTTCTGTCGAGCGGCATCGCCGCCGACGGCACCCAAACGCAGCCCGGTCCCAACGGCGGCGCGCCCAACGGCGGCAACGTCACCACGTCCCATTCTCCGTCGAGCGCGGCCAACATCCAGAACTGTAACGACCCGCTCTGCATCAAGGACTGGTTCACCACGGCCAACCCGCCGCTGAAGAACGCCAACGAGCTACCGGTGGCGCCCAATTGCGGCATGGGCAACGTCTCGGCAGACACCGCCAACGACTCGGTCATGTTGTACATGCGGCTGCGCGCACCGACCAACGCCAAGGCCTTCTCGTTCAACAGTTACTTCTTCTCGGCGGAGTACCCCGAGTACGTCTGCACCACCTCAACGATCAGTTCGTGGCGCTCGTAGACACGC
>CAZRGL010000889.1:0-2687 GCA_964599485.1 uncultured Polyangiaceae bacterium | reverse complement strand
ACGTCACGATGGGCTTGCGGCCAACCAGCAGCGGGGCCCGGTCCAGCCCCGCCGCCTGGCGGAGCTTGCCGGCGGTCAGCAAGGTGCCGGAGCTCAGCGCCGTCGCGCCCTGAGCCAAATCGGCGCCGCGCGGCCGGATGTTCTGTCCTTCATGAGGCCGCGCCTTGGTCGGAATCGCGATTCGGTGAGGCCCTGGACGGCTGACTGCCTCCTGCTGAATGACCGCGTTGGCTCCTCGCGGGATCTGAGCACCGGTGAAGATGCGGCAGGCCGCTCCTGGTCGCAGCGCGGAGTCGGGGCCGCCAGCGCGACTCTCACCGGCCACAGATAGCTCCCACGGTCCGTCGCCAGTGAAGAAAGAAGCCCGTACGGCGTAGCCATCCATGGCGCTATAGGAAAACGGAGGCATCGCCGTCGCAGCGATGATGTCCTCTGCCAAGACTCGGCGGTGGGCTTGTTCGAGGGCGACACGCTCAGCGCTCAGCATCACCACCCCGCGCAGCGTTTGCTCGATCGCGTCTTCGAAAGAGACCAACTCCATTCCCTCACCCTAGCCCATTGTTGGTGCTCGACCTAGCCGTGCCGACCGCAGAGGCTCGGCTGCTAGCGCTATGCCCTTGGCAGGCAATCATGCTACGCCTCAGCCCGTGTCAGGACCGCTCATTCCCTATATCGATGGGTCGAAGCTCGAGATTCCGCTTTCGTTTCTTGAACACTTGCCGCTGGTCGGTGACCTAGTCGATCCGGCCAAGCCGCCGTCGATCAAGCCTTTCGGTACGCTGGTGGCCATCGGTGTCTACGTCGGGGCGTGGGTTTCGATGCAGCGCGCTCGGGATCGGAAGCTCGACGAGCAGGCGATGAACGACTTCATCTTCTGGGTCGTCGCCACCGGTTTCGTGATCTCGCACATGCTCGATGCGATTGCGTACCACCCGCAGAGGGTGCTCAGCGACCCGACCTACTTGTTTCGCATTTGGGACGGGCTCAGCAGCTACGGGGGCTTCATCGGTGCTGTGGTCGGCGCCTGGGCATGGAAGCTCTACCGCAAGAAATCGATTCTCGAGTACATCGACATCACGGTCAGCGCCATGCCCATCGCATGGGTCTTCGGTCGCACCGGTTGCTCAATCGTGCACGACCACCCCGGCGCGCTCTCAGATGCCTGGTTCGCGGTCCAGTATCCCGCCAAGAACGCCGCCGGTTTCGTAGGGCGCTTCGATCTGGGGCTCTACGAGATGGTGCTGACCATCCCGTTGGCGGTCGCATGTCACTACGTTTGGAAGCGAAAACCCGAACGGCCGGTGGGCTTCTATATCGGCTTGACCCTCGCGGCCTACGCCCCGGTTCGCTTCGTGCTCGACTACTTGCGGGTGAAACCAGGTGAATCGAGCATCGCCGATCCTCGTTATCTGAGCCTGACGCCCGCGCAATGGGTCTGCTTCCTCGCTCTGGGGGTCGCGATCTACTTTTTGGTCAGGACGAAGGGCCAGCCCTACGAGCGCTATGCCGAGCTCGCGCCGCCACCAGAGCCAGACGAGTCGGAACAGCCGGACAAGCCCGCTGCCCCGGAAAAGCGCGCAAAGTCGGACGAGTCAGAGTCTGCCGGCGATGACTCGGGCGAGCTCGAGTCGACCAGCGCCGAGGGAAAGGCTGACCCAGATGGCGATGACGCACCTGACGAGGCCGTAAAGCCTCGAAAAGCCAAAAAACGTCGCAAGAAACGCAAGAAGCGCGCCGAATCTGAGCAAGAAGAATGAGTGTGCAATGTCGGAATGCGCCGCTGCCATTTGGCGTTGGCGTTGACAATGTCACAAAAACCCGTAGAGTGCGCCGCCTCAAGCGGACAACACACTGTCCGAGCAGGAGCGGATCATGCGCGACAAGCTAATGCTCAAATGTGGTCACTGCGGCCGGCACAACTATGTGCGCACCAAGAACAAGCGCACGATGACGCAGAAGTTCGCCATCAAGAAATATTGCCCGGCCTGCCGCAGCCACCACGAGCACAAAGAGAGCAAGATTTCCAAGGGATGAGCTACGATCCCTGCAGTGTTGCCTAGGTCACCTTGCCGCGGCTCCGACTGCATGGTAGCAAGCCTCCGCAGGCAGTAGTTTGTCTGGCGTTGGCGCTGCGGTGTGCCAGGTTTGGTTGCCTAGGCGCCAACGTGTCGGCACGTGTGTCGACCGCGCCGACACTCGCTGTGTCGGTAATTGCAGGGTGCCCCTCAACGGAACATCATGATCTTCGACTGGCTATATGGCCTGTTTTCGAACGATCTCGCCATCGATCTCGGTACGGCGACGACGTTGATCTACGTCAAGGGCAAGGGCATCGTGTCCTGCGAGCCGTCTGTCGTCGCAGTTGCCCAGGATCCGCGCGGTGGCATGCGTGCCATCGCCGTCGGGCGCGAAGCCAAGGAGATGCTCGGCAGGACGCCCGGAAACATCCGAGCCGTCCGGCCGCTACGCGATGGTGTCATCGCCGACTTCGAGATCACCGAAGCGATGCTGCGTCACTTCATCCTGATGGCGCACGACCGACGAACTCTGGTCAAACCGCGCATCATCATCTGTGTCCCATTTGGAATCACCGAGGTCGAGAAACGGGCCGTAAAAGAGAGCGCAGAGGGCGCCGGGGCGCGAGAGGTTTATCTCATCGAGGAGCCGATTGCGGCCGCCCACGGGGC
>CAZRGL010000888.1:0-2704 GCA_964599485.1 uncultured Polyangiaceae bacterium | reverse complement strand
GTTGTTTGATGACCCAGACGCTGCCGATGATTCGGAAGAGCGAGGGCCCAATCGTCCGGATCAACACCGTCCAGTTGAGCCGAACGAGTCGGAAGGCTGAAGGCGCATGGCGTCGGGACGAGGGCGACTTGGGTGGCGTGGCGCAGCAGTTTTTGCGGCGATCGTCGGGCTTGGGGTCGCTTGGCTCTACCTACAACGGGCCAGCTCGCCAGAGAAAGCCAGCGTGCGCGACCTGATCCCGCAGCAGGCGATCGCAGTGCTCACGGTCGACCTCGCTGCCCTACACAACAACGAGCTAGGGACCCGGCTGCTGAAACTCGCTCGGGTGGTGGCTGGTTTGCCAGATGGCGAGCGTTTGTGTGGCGCAGATCCCTTGCAAGGGGTCGATTCGATTGCCTTCGCAATCCCGCAAGAAGGGATTGATGCCGGCTTTGGCGTGTTCGCCACCGGTCGGGTCGATGCCACTCAGTTGGTCGGTTGTGCGCAACGAGTCATCGCGGCAAGGGGTGGCAAGCCCATTCGTCAGCAACGTGATGGATTCCAGGTCGTCTTCGATGGCAGCAACAAGCTGTCGAATGTCCGCTTGGCTGTGCGCCCGGGTGGTCCCGTCGTGGTGGCTGAGCAAAGCTATCTCGCTGCTGCGCTGGCGGTCGCGCGCGGTTCGGTAGCCCCTGTTCAAGACGACGGTCGGCACCAGGAGCTGCTCGAGTTGGTGCATCAGGGCCCGTTGGTGGCCACCGTGGTACTAACCGCCAAGCAACGCAAAACGTTGATTGATGGTCTGCGCTTGCGTTCTCTGAGCACTCCGTTTTCTGCGGTGGGTTCAGGAGCTTTTTCACTTCGTCTCGACACTGCGTTGACGCTTCATGCAGTGCTGCTCTGTGATCAACCTGCCAATTGTGTCGAGCTCGCTGGTGTGGTGGAGGCCTATCGTCGTGAGGAAGCAAGCTCGGTGACTGCCAAGCTGATCGGCTTGAGTCCGCTGCTCGAGCGGCTCAGTGTTCGGACGCTGAAACGCAGCCTGCACCTGGAGCTGAGGCTGAGCTTGGACGAGACCTTGGCGCTACTCGCGCGGGCCAAGCGCCTTCGCCAGCTCGCCGAATCGCCTGCCGCCACCAGGCCCCCCCCACCTTCGCCTGCCCCGTCGCTGCCCGCTTCGGTTGGCAGGCAGGTCCGGCCGCGGCTGGACGCCTCGGCCGGTGCCCCATCGGTCTCGCCCACGGCAGCCCCGAGCGCGGTGCCAGCCGGCAGCGCGATTCCAAGATGAATTGAATGCGACCAGGTGCGTGGCGCATCAAACCCGACGAGCTCGCGCCATTTGCAGTTTTGTCGACACCGCGGGCCGGCTTGGTCATGCTCGTGCAGGAGAGCGTTTCATGTGTGGAATCGTAGGATATATCGGCAAGAGTCCTGCTGCCCCCGTCATCGTCGACGGGCTGCGCAAGCTGGAGTACCGCGGTTATGACTCGGCCGGCATCGCGGTGCACGATGGCACGGTCATCGAGGTCGTGCGCGCGATGGGCAAGCTCCGCTTTCTCAGCGATGCACTCGATGGCAAGCCACTAGTCGGTAGCGTCGGGATTGGACATACGCGCTGGGCGACCCACGGTCGACCCAGCGAAGAAAACGCCCACCCCCATTTGGTCGGTGGCGTAGCCGTCGTTCACAACGGCATCATCGAAAACCACACAGTTTTGCGCCGTGAGCTCATCGCTGACGGAGCGCAGATGGCGTCGGACACCGACACCGAGATCGTCGCCCACCTCATCGACCGCGCCTTGCGGGTTGAGGGTGTGGATTTATTCGAGGCGGTTCGACAGGCGCTGCTGCGCGTCGAGGGGGCCTATGCCATCGCGGTGTTATCGCAAGACGAGCCGGAGCGGATCGTCGCGGCACGACATGGCTCTCCTCTGGTGCTTGGCTACGGTGAGCACGAGATGCTCTGCGGTAGCGATATCTCGGCACTGCTCTCGCACACCCGCGACATGGTGTTTCTCGAGGATGGCGACATCGCTGTGCTCGATGCCGCTGGGGCACGCATCGAGCGGGTAGAAGGCGGCGCAGTCGAGCGGGTCACCAAGCGCATCGACTGGAGCCCCGTCATGGCGGAGCGAGGGGGTTACAAGCACTTCATGCTCAAGGAGATCCATGAGCAGCCCGACGCCATCGCTGCGACCTTGCGCGGTCGAATCGATTTGGAGAGCGGTGACGTTCACCCCGGAGAGATCGGTGTGGCGCCCGACGTGGCCAAGACCGTACGGCGCGTGTATCTGGTGGCCTGTGGAACCAGTTTCCACGCCTCTTTGTTGGGTAGGTATTGGATGGAAGCGCTGGCCAAGCTGCCCACGGTCGTCGAGCTCGGCAGCGAGGTCAGCAACCGACCCGCATTGTTCTTCGAAGACGATCTGGTGATAGCGGTCAGCCAATCGGGTGAGACCTTCGACACCATCGGCGCCGTCAAGCGTGCCAAGAAAGCGGGCGCCACGGTCGTGGCTATCGCCAACGTGCTCGACAGTGCCATTCCGAGGCTTGCCCACGGCGCCTTGTACACTCGTGCTGGTCCGGAGATCGGGGTCGCCTCGACCAAGTGTTTTACCGCGCAGCTGGCCGCGTTGCTGATGCTCGCGGTGTACCTCGGTCGCCGCCGTGGCGTGCTCGATGCCGAGCAAGCTACTGAAACGCTGCAGGGGTTATGTGAAGTCCC
>CAZRGL010000887.1:1924-2713 GCA_964599485.1 uncultured Polyangiaceae bacterium | reverse complement strand
CCGCTGCTGCCCTACCAGATTGATCTGATTATCCAGGTCGTTTCAGGCCTGCGTACCCAAGGCGGAGCGAGCAAGCACGTCGGCGGCGCCAACCGCACCATCATCAAGTTGGCTCAGCAGCTGCTGGTCCACGACGCCGTGGCGCTAGCCGAGGCCCCGGTCGGTACGCTGGCGCGGATTGATCAAGTCTACGACCTTGTGGCGGGAAACATCGCCAGCGAGATCCGCGGAAAAATTGCCGACATTGAGAAGCAGGTCACACACCCAATGGCTCAGCCGGCAGCCAAGGCCATCTGTCTCCTGCAGTACGTGAAGAGCATTCACCGAACCGCTGAGAACATCGCAGCAACTCTCCATCCCGGAGTCGGCGCTGATTCGGTGCTGCCGCCAGTGAGAGAAGCCCTCCAGAAGCTCGTCGACGCACAGAAGATCCGGCTTAGTGACGGCCAGTACCGTATCCCGACGCCGGCCGAGGATGATTGGGCCACTCTCCGCGCGGGCTTCACGCCCAAGGATGGCGACATCAATCGTATCCACGCAGAGATCGCTCAGGCGCTTTGGGAGCCAAAGCCGTCGCACAGTCTAAACGACGCCAAGAACTTCAAGGGGGGCCTCGTCTTCAACGGCCGCACAGTGTTTGACGAAGACATCGGTTTCCATGTGACCCTCGCCGAGGCTGGGGAAGAGTACGAGCGGGCCGCGGCCGAGGCTCGGACGCGCAGTCAGACCCAAAGGAAGCATGTATTTTGGGTGGCTGCCCTCGACGACGCCATCGAGCGGGAGACGCGC
>CAZRGL010000887.1:0-1914 GCA_964599485.1 uncultured Polyangiaceae bacterium | reverse complement strand
AGAGATCCTCTCTCGCAAAGAGCGCGGTGCCAAGACGAAGGACGAAACCGCACTCGTCTCGGAGGAAAAGCGCGACCTGCGAGGCTACAAGAGCGAGCTACGAAGGCGGGTCAAAGAGGCGCTTCTTGGGGGCGTGATCTACTTCCGCGGCAACGACCGCAGCCCCGATGCCAACGCGACCGGAGTCAGTCAGGCGGCGAGCCGCGTTCTGGCGCAGGTGCTGCCGCAGGTGTTCGACCGCTTCTCCGAAGGAGCCGCGAAGGTCTCCGCAAAAGACCTCGAGGCGTTGATGACGAGCGACAATCTACGAGGCCTGCCTCCCGTGTTCACGAAGCTCGACTTGGTGAAGGACGAGAAGGGCCAAACCGTCTTCGTCACCGACACGGGGCCGCTTCTCGAAGTGATGAACCGCATCGACAACAAGACGAGCTACGGAGAGACCGCGAGTGGCAAGTACCTAGCGGATGAGTTCGCGAAAGAGCCCTTCGGTTGGACGCTCGAGGTCGTTCGCCTCTTCGTCGTGTCGCTCTTGCGTGCCGGCAAAGTGAAGGCGACCAGCAAAGGCACAGTCATCGAGTCGGCGCTCAGCGTTCACGCGCGTACAACGTTCTCGAACAACAACCTCTTCCGCTCCACCTCCTGCCAGCCGCGCGTGGCTGGAACCACGATCACCGATTGGATCAAGTCGGATGAGGCGCACAGCCATGTCTTCGGCAAGAAGCTCGCGGAGATCACGAGTGAGAGCGCCGTGTCGGCAGCTGTTCGCAAGTCGGTGACTGATGCCGAAGAGGGCGTTCATGATGCGATGGAGCTCCTGCTAGGCAATAGGCTGGCGGGGCGTTCCGTCCTTGTCGACGCTCACGACCAGATGCGCGCGATCCGCAACGGCACAGAGGCCGACGCGATCATCGGCTTCAACAACTCGTACAAACAGCTAGCCGAAGCCATCAAACGCGCGGCCCAACTGCAAACCGTGCTGACTCAGCCCGCGCTCCACGATCTGACGCGCGCTCGCAAAGCGCTGATGACGACCTGGCCGTCACTCAAGTCAGAAGATGATCTGCCCGATGGATTCGCCGAGACGGCAGCTGAGCTCGCTGACCTGATGGAGCGCGAGACCTTCTACCGCGAACTGGCCACCATCGAGCAGCGCGCGACCGCCATCGAGAAGGAGTACGCTCGCCGTTTTGAGACCGCCTTGCAGGCTCGCGCCGAGGCTTACACGAAGGCGCGAGAGATTTTGGAAGGCCGGGCCGAGTGGACGGCGCTCAACGAGGAGCAGCAGAGCCGCATCGCGCGGCCGTTACGTGCCCGCGCCACGACCAACGTGCCTCCCTCAACGACCATCGCGTTTCTTCGCTCGGAGCTGAGCGCGTGCCCACAGCACCTTAAGCGTGCGATCCAGCAGATGCTGGAGCTGATCGAGGGTAACCGCCTTGTGACAGTTAGCGCCTCCCAGTACTTCGATGGATGCGTGGAGACGCCTGAGCAGCTCGACGCCGCTGTCGAGCGACTGAAGCATGACATCGGTAAGCTCCTAGCAACCGACAAGAAAGTGCTGGTCCAATAGTGGACAAGGGTACTCGCAACGCCATCCAGCAGGCCACACAGGCCGCCCGCAGGCTGATCGAGGATGAGTTTCGCGAACAGCTCGAGGGCACGTACGACATCTTGCTTGGAGGCGGGATCGCCGACCAACATGGCTCACATCTAACCGCAGAGCAGGCAGTAATCCGCGACAAGTTGGTGGCGGCGATCGCACACAAGTGCGCCGCGGGGATGAAGCCAGCCGCCGCGGTCGCGAGTTACCTCCGCGATGCTGCGTTTACATCGCTGAACCGTTTCGTCGCGCTGAAGAAGCACGAGGCGCCCGGGCTCAAAAAACAGTGTGTTTCGAAGGGCGAGGACTCGAGC
>CAZRGL010000886.1:0-2714 GCA_964599485.1 uncultured Polyangiaceae bacterium | reverse complement strand
CACCAACGCGCACAGCGCTACGAAAGTGCCAACCAAGAGCAACAATACGCGAAGCTTGCATTGCTCAGGCGGATCCTGGGCCACGGGACAGCCGCGGCAAGCCTTCCGCAAGAAGCACTTGGCGGTGCCGTAGCCGAAGGAGCGCTTGTCGAAATGCAAATAGAAACCGAGCGCGAAGAGCCCCATGCCACTGGCCGAAGTGATCGAGTGCACGCTCGAGATGACGACGTTGGAGCGCAGCAACACATAGATCTCGATGCCACAGGTGAGCTCGGAAACCGCAAAGAGCACCAGCGACCACCAGAGCAACCGTACCTCGGGCAGCGACTCTTTGGGCAGCAGCAACCACAGCTTCTTGGTTTGCTCGGGGCGATAGCTGCTCTGATAGATGCGCACCAGCAGCCACGCAGTGACGGACATCACCGCGAGCTTGACGATAACGCCGGTCAATAGGGCAAGGAGCGCGGCACCTAGATCCATGCGGCTGCGATGGTGGGCGCACGCGCCTAGCGGGGCAAGCCTCAGGAGAGCAAAAAAGAGAATTCACCGATCTGCTCGTGAACACTCCGGGCAAAACATGGCTAGAATCAGTCCACCATGATCAGCAAGTGGGTCGGAGCGCTCCTGAGCACGGGGCTAGCGGTGGCGGTTGGGTGCTCGGTGGTCAACTCGTACGACGACCTCACACCTCAGGACGGAACCGGTGCAGGCAAGCAAACGAGCACGCAAACTGGCTCGAGCACCAGTTCTGGTACAGGCGGAGCTCCTACTTGCTCACAACCTGAGCCATGTGACTCCTGCAAAGACGGCGCTTGTTGCGCGGAGCAGTGCAACCTCTGCAACTGCGAGCTTGGCTGCAAGTGTTTCTTCGAGTGCAAGCTCGGCAGTTGCGACACGGAGTGCAAAGGCTCGGGAACCGAATGCCACGCGCCCTGCCACAAATCGAGCACACCAGCCGTCAACGCAGCTTGCACGTGCCGGGACGGTGCCACCTGCATGTTCACCTGCACGGAGGTCGACTGCACCGTCAAGTGTGAGGAGGATGCCAAGTGCATCCTGTATTGCGGCGACCTGACCGCCGGCACGGGCGGCGCAGGCAACTGTTCGTTTTACGAATGCGCCGCCGGGGAGGCCACCCTCTGCCCAGGCTCAAACGCGTGGGCCTGCAACACGCCATGTCCGAGCTGACGACTCGTGAATGACCTGGCCCAGCTGTTGGCCGTGCTGCGCAGCCGCCGCAGCATCCGTGCCTTCCTGCCGAAGGCGCCTCCCAAGGCGCTGATCGAGTCGATCATCGAGGCAGCAACCACGCGCCCTCAGCGAGCAACAAGCAGCCTTGGCGCTTCTTCGTGGTGCAAGATCGCGCTGTGATCGGCCAGATGAGTCAGGCTGTGTCAGAGCAGACCGCTCTGGTGGCTGAGCACATTCCCGAGGCCAGCGCACCGAGCTTCAAAGCCTACGGCAACTACTTCACTCGCTTCGAGCAAGCGCCAATCGTCATCGTACCGATCCATCGCGGCGCGCGCGTGCTATCCCACATGGTGGACGAGGCCCTCGCAGAGGATGACCGGAAACGGATCGCGGCACTCGAGCGAGACTCGGGACTGGTGGGCGCCTCGCTTGCGTTGATGAACCTTCTGCTTGCGGCGCACGCTGCGGGGCTTGGCGCCTCGGCGATGACCGGTCCCCTACTTGCGGAACATCGCCTACGTCAAATCCTCGAGGTGCCACCCAGCTGGAGCATCGTCGCACTGGTCCCCCTCGGCTACCCAGACGAGCAACCAGCGGCCACCAAGCGTAAGAGGCTCAGCGCCGTCACCCGCTGGATCGGCTGAAGCGCAGCCCCCCACGACCAATCACCACGTGACGAGCGAGGCCCCCCCATTGGTACCGTCACCCCGGTACTCACCCCGGACTCACCCCGGTACCACTCACCCCGGTACCTCACCCCGGTACCGGTACCAGTCACCTGTCACTTATCAAATCCCACATTTGTGGGTTAGTAGGCTGTAATGATGGGGCTTTTCGAGGCAGGAATTTGGTACCGGTACCAGTCACTTGTCACATGGGGGTCAGGAATGTGGTGCCGGGTGGTTAGCGTTTGCCGGATTTCCAGCGGGTGGAGTCGTCGCCGTTCTTGGCGCCGGGGCCCAAGGTGGTGCCGCAGAGCGTTTTGCACATGATGCGGCTGCGGGGCAGTACGCCGACGGCTTCGCCGGTCGCAGGGCACTTGCATAGGCCGCGCTTCTTGAGCTCTAGGGCTTTCTTGGTGCGCGCAACGCCAAAACCGGCGAGACGCTCGACGCTGCTGAACTTCCCTCGCTTGCGGCGTTGTTTGGGGGTGCGCGGATCGGTGGGCTTGCCGTCAGGCTCGCTGCAGCAGCGGAAGCCGAGGAAGTAGTAGTAGAAGCCCTCGTCGTGGGAGTAGATCTTCGGTCGGCAGGCGTTGCGGACGCCGTGGTACCAGGGGCCGCCGGTGGTGACGTTGTCGAAGTCGGACTTGGGTCCCCTGCCATAGGTCTCGCTGGCGGCGAGCTCGTCGGCGTCGGCCGGCATGTCGTGCACGCCATAGTCGCTGACACACTCGGGCTGTGAGCCGCTTGGCACGCCTTTCCACAGCCGCTCGATCTCATGAGGGTCGCGCTTGATGAACTTGGTCTTGTTGGGAAAGTCCCATTTCTGGTCGCCATGACACTTGCGCGCGTCGCGCGTGT
>CAZRGL010000885.1:0-2718 GCA_964599485.1 uncultured Polyangiaceae bacterium | reverse complement strand
GTCACCATCACCAACAAGGCCGCCGGCGAGATGCGCCATCGGCTCGACGACATGTTGGGTCCACAGCTGACCCGCGACCTTTGGATCGGCACGTTTCACGCCGTCTGCGTGCGTTTGCTGCGGCGGCACCACGAAGAGGCGGGGCTGAGCGCCAACTTCGTCATCTACGACGACTCCGACCAAAAAGCGGTCATGAAACGAATCCTGTCGGACTTGGCCATCGATGAGCGTCGCCACGCGCCCGCGAGTCTGTTGGGTCGTATCCACCGCGAAAAACAAGAGGCCCGCGGGCCGGAGGATTTCGAGGCGGACAACTACTTCGACGACGTGGTGCTGCGCTGCTTCACCGAATACGAGAAGCGCATGCGCCAGGCCAATGCTTGCGACTTCGAAGATCTGTTGTTGCATGTGCTGCGCATCATCGAGGACCCCAACAGCGAGGCTGGTAGCAAGCTTCGTCGCCGCTATCGCTACGTGCTGGTCGACGAGTTCCAAGACGTCAACTTGGTGCAATATCGGCTGGTGCGCGCTTTCGCCGGCGATCACCAGAACATCTGCGTGGTGGGCGACGACGACCAGAGCATCTACCGTTGGCGGGGCGCTGACGTACGTAACATCCGGGGCTTCACCCGTGACTACCCCGATGCAAAACTGATCAAGCTGGAGCAGAACTACCGCTCCACCCAGAACATCGTCGGGGCGGCGCTCGGCGTCATTCGCCTAGCCGCTGACCGCCAACCCAAGGAGCTGTGGACAGCCAATGAGCCGGGTGAGCCGGTGAGCGTGGTGCACTGCAGCACCGAGCGTGATGAAGCTGCTTTCGTCGTCGACGGTGTGAAGAAGCAGATCGCAGCGGAGGTCTCACCGCGACAACTCGCAGTCTTCTATCGCACCCACGCACAATCGCGCATCCTCGAAGAGGTGATGCGGACCGAGGGCGTGCCCTATCAGATCATCGGTGGCACCAAGTTCTTCGATCGCGCCGAGGTCAAGAACCTACTCGCTTATCTGCGGGTGATCAGCAACCCGCAAAGCGATGTCGATCTGGCGCGGATCATCAACGTTCCGCCGCGAAAAATCGGCGCCAAGACCATCGAAAAGCTGACTTCGATCGCCAACGAGCAGCGCTGCTGCCTTTACGACGGCATCGTACCGTTGTGCGCCTCAGACCGAGTCGGCACGGCAGCCAAGCGCAGCCTGCGCGCCCTAGACGAGCTGTTCCAGTGTTGGATGCGAGCAGCGACGACAGCCTCCCCGCGTGAGCTTGCCGAGCAAGTACTGCTCGACAGCGGCTACGTGCGTGCGCTCGAGCTTCAGGACTCGGCAGAGGCTGACGCGCGGCTCGAGAACCTGCACGAGCTACTCGGTTCCATCTCGGAGTACGAGGAAGACTGCGCTTCGGCTGGTGAGATTCCGACCTTGCACGAGTACCTGTCGCGAATTTCGCTCGCCGCCGACGTGGACAACATGAAAGACGCGCCCCGTGTGCCGATGATGACCGTGCACGCTGCCAAGGGACTCGAGTTCCACAGCGTGTGGTTGACCGGAATGGAGGAGCGGCTCTTCCCGCTACGGGGTCAGGAGCCCGGTGAGGAAGACGAGCTGCACGAGGAACGTCGGCTGGCCTACGTAGCAATCACACGGGCCCGCATTCAGCTGTTCATCACGCACACCAACACGCGTTTGATTTACGGCCAAACCCGCTACAACGATGCGAGCCGATTCTTGGCGGAGCTGCCACCACAACACCACCAACGTATCGCCAGCGAGAGCCTCCATGCAATGTCACGGGACTACACATTGCGCTCCTCAGCGAAGCCGTGGCAACGGCGCGACAACTTGCAAGCATACCGGCAGGGCGCCCCGAGCAGCCGCAGGCGTCGACCCGCTGTTCAGCCGCCGGCTGCCGCGAGCCCCTCGGGCTACGACGCTTTTGAGCCGGGCGAGCGCTTTGTCGAGCGCGACGAGCACGTCGACAACGACGACTTCGCACAGCCGAGCTTGCATGTCGGTGGGCGGGTGCGCCACGCCAAGTACGGAATCGGAACGATCATGGCCGTACGCCAAGGCGCCGACCCCACCGTCAGCGTCAAGTTCCCTGGCTGGCCTACCAAACAAATCAAGCTGAGCTTCTTGACGCGCGCATAGCGCCGAGGCGCCCAGGGGCTGTTGCCTGCGCTCTGCGACAGGTTTCGGGCAAGTGGCCCTGATGCGATGATGCTCGACGCTAGCGGTCGATTGAGCTGCGTGTTCTGGTGCGATGCGATAGGCTAGAAATAGGTTGATACGCCAAGTTGCAATAGCGTGTTTGGCGACTGCGACGCTGCTTGCAGCTTGCCGCAGCGAGCCCGAGCATCGCATCGTGCCAGGGTTCGAGGCTGCGTTGGCTGCTGTGGGGCAAGCGCCTCGAGTCTCGAAGGCAGAAGCCCCTCAGGCCGCGACTCAAGAACAACTGCATCGCACGGACGACACACCCATCGCGAATGGCGCACCCAAAGGCTATGTAGTGGTCACGCCAACAGCGCGCAGCGGTCCTGCCTTCGGCAACGCTGTGTTGTTGTTCGAGCCGAACGACCAGGTAATCGTTCCCATCTTCATTGGTGGAACCGAAGCACTGTCGATCCAGTTGCGCCTCAAACAGCAGCGCTATACCCGGCCCTTGACCCACGACTTGCTCGACAACGTGATGAAGAAGCTCGGGGCCAAGATGGTACGCGC
>CAZRGL010000884.1:0-2720 GCA_964599485.1 uncultured Polyangiaceae bacterium | reverse complement strand
ATCAACGGGATCACGCACACCCCCGTCGCCGCCGGAACGCCCTGTCTCGACAGCAATGCCTGCAACGGCGACGAGCTTTGCGACGGACTCGGCAACTGCCAACCCGGCCAGCCGCCAACGGTTGATGACAACAATCCGTGCACTGCCGACAGTTGTGATGCGCAGCTTGGCGTCGTGCACTTGCCCATGCCCATAGCGACGCCGTGTCCGGATGGCGACCTGTGCAACGGCGCAGAGCGATGTGATGGCTTGGGGGCTTGCTTGCCCGGCGTGCCGCTGGTTACCGATGACGGCAATGCGTGCACGGCCGACTCTTGCAATGCTCAGCAGGGCGTCTTGCACACACCGCTGCCCGCTGGGTGGCCCTGCGCAGACAGCGATGTCTGCAATGGTGACGAGCTGTGCGACGGGCTCGGCAGCTGCCAGGCTGGCGTGCCAGCGATAATCGACGATGGCAACCCGTGCACCGCCGACGGATGTGATCCGCAGCTTGGACCCGTGCACCTGCCCGTGCCGTCCGGCACACCCTGCACTGATGGCAATCTGTGTAATGGCGACGAAGCCTGTGACGCCCTCGGCACCTGCCAGAGTGGCACGCCGCCCAATGTCGATGATGGCAACCCGTGCACGAGCGACAGCTGTGATGCGCAGCAGGGCATTGTGCACACGCCTCTCGCAGCCGGCTGGCCATGTGTCGACGGCAACCAGTGCAACGGCGACGAGCAATGCGACGGGGCCGGAACCTGTCAGGCAGGTACGCCGCCCATCATCGATGACGGCAACACGTGCACTGTTGACAGTTGCGACCAGCAGCAAGGCGTCATTCACACTCCCGCAGCGACCGGTAGCCCATGTCCGAACAGCGACAAGTGTGACGGCGACGAGACTTGCAACGGCAGCGGCGTCTGTGTCGACGGCCCGCTGCCGGTGATCGACGACGGAGATCCCTGCACAGCCGACGCATGCGATTCTCTGCTCGGCGTAACCCACACGCCCATTGCCCCCGGTACCGGCTCATGCCCCGACAATCCACCGATCTGGCCTGCCGGCACGCTGTTCACGCTCGACGGAGTCGGCTGCGCCAGCGCCAGTCTCAGCTGGACGGACGCGATCGATGACGTAGCGGTCACTAGCTACCACATCTACCTCGATGGCCAGCTGCTTCAGAAGGTGGAGGCAGCCAGCAACGGCTTGTTCGGAGCGCTCGGCCTCACTTGCGCAAAGAGCTACACATTCACGGTCGTAGCTGAAGACGGAATAGGCAACCTCTCGTCGAATAATCCAACCCTGGTCGTGAACACGCCAAGCTTCCCGGTTGACCCAGCTCAGACTGCCCCAGCCAGCGATCCGACCGAGCTGTCATTCATTGGCGATGTGTCGTTCCTGTTCGAAGGCGCCAACCCGGCACAAACCGGCGTAGTAGCCGGAACCATCGAGCGCGGGCGCGCAGCGGTGTTGCGCGGGAAGGTGAGCAACTGCGGCGGCCAGCCGCTCGAGGGCATCGTCATCAGTGTCGCCAACCATCCCGAATTTGGACAAACGCGCACGCGCGCCGACGGAATGTTCGACATGGCCGTCAACGGCGGCGGCCCGCTGACTGTTCGATACCGATCGCCCGGCTACATGCCGGTCGATCGAACCACCAGCCCGCGCTGGGAGGATTACGAGTGGCTACCTGACGTGGTGATGACTCCCTACGACGACACGGTCACGGCCGTCGAGCTGAACGCAGCCCAAATGCAGGTCGCACAAAGCTCGGTCATTACCGACAGCGATGGCGTCCGCCAAGCGATCTTGCTCTTTCCCGCTGGCACTACGGCGGACCTGGTGTTCAGCTGCGACGGCAACACCACTCAGCCGCTGTCGTCGATGTCCGTGCGCGCGACCGAGTACACCGTGGGCGCCTGCGGCCCGGCAGCCATGCCAGCCGAGCTTCCCGAGCAGAGCGCTTACACCTATGCCGTCGAGCTCAGCGTGGACGAAGCAATATTGGCGGGCGCTGAGTGGGTGCAGTTCAACCAGCCTGTGGTGCTCTATCTAGACGATTTTCTTTCGCTGCCAGTGGGCACTCCCGTTCCCAACGGATTCTACGATCGCTGCATCTCATGTTGGACGGCCTCCGATAGTGGAGTGGTCGTCAAGATCGTCAACATCGTCGGAAACGTCGCAGAGCTGGACGTCGATGGCGACGGCCTCGCCGATGGCGCCGGTGCGTTGGCAGCGGTGGGGATCACCGATGCAGAGCGCGAGCAGCTTGCCCAGCTCTACGGCGCGGGCAAGAGTCTCTGGCGCATTCCAACGACACATTTTTCGCCCTGGGATGGCAACCTTGGCGTCGAGCCCGCAGGGCCGCCGCCTGACGTGAACGATCCAAACATAAATGGTCAGGAAGACGACAGCTGCAAGGAAGAGGGTTCCATCATCGAAGTGAGCAATACCGTGTTGCAGCAGATGTTCGCGGCGACCGGCACCCAATTTCAGCTTCACTATCGTTCTGACCGGACAGCCGGCTTCGCAGCGAGCAGCAACGTTCACATTCCGCTCACGGGCCCCAGCCCTCCAGCCAATCTCAAGCGGGTCGACCTCACCATAGAGATTGCAGGCCAACTCTTCGAGCAGAGCTTCACCAACGCAGCCAGCCAGATCTACGATTTCGCTTGGGATGGTCTCGACGGCTTCGGTCGCATAGCTACGGGGCTACAGCCAGTGGTCACTGAAGT
>CAZRGL010000883.1:0-2725 GCA_964599485.1 uncultured Polyangiaceae bacterium | reverse complement strand
CATCGGAATCGAGCCCAGCGGCATCCAGCGCGCGCAGCACAATCCCCTTCGAAAAAGGAAAAGTGCCCCGCGCCGTCTCGATCATAGGCAGCGCTTCGTCGCCCTCTTGGAGAGGAGCGGCGGGGTCGACGAACGCGCTGCCGAGGCGTCGCTCGATGTGGTTCTCGATGCGTAACGACAGCTTGTCGGTGCTGATTTCACTCTTGCCCGCGATGCTGTCCCGGACGGCGCGCGCGATCTCCATGGCGTCGGCCATGCGCAACCCGCGTCGCAACAAACTGGCGGTGACCATCCCTGTCTGGAAGCGGTATCGCCCGTGTCGGCTGACCACCAAGGTGGGCTTCTTTCGCTTTGGTTTTCGCGCCATGCAGGCAGCATAGCGGCACATCAGTGGCGGATCAGCTTCAGCGCGGTTTGTCTCAGTCCATTGGCGGTTCTATGACACAGTCGTCGCCCACCATCAGCGCCAAGCCACCGTGTCGCTGAGCGCCGGGCCGAATCCGGACGCGCTTGCCGATGAGCGAATCCTCGAGCCGCGCGATGTCGCTGATTTGCGATCCGCTCATGATGACCGAGTGATCGACGCGGGACCGTTCGATGACACAGTCGGCCCCAATCGAGGTAAACGGGCCGATGCGACAGTCCAGCAACTTGGTATTCGCGCCGACGATTACGGGGCCACGAATCGTCGAGCGCTCAACACGAGCGCCCGTCTCGATGCGCACCCGGCCGATCAGCTTGCTGGCCTCATCCACCTGACCCATGATCCCCGTCTCGAGCCAATCGTCGAGCACCGTGTCATTGGCCAGCAGCATGTCGTCCTTCTTCCCCGTGTCGAGCCACCACGAGGTGACGCGATCGAAGCGCACCTTGGCGCCCAGCTCGATGACCTTGCCAATGGCGTCAGTGATTTCGAGCTCGCCCCGCGCCGAAGGTGTGATCTGCTCGATGGCGTCAAAAACGATGGGACGGAATATGTAAATCCCGACCAACGCGAGATTGCTCGGGGGCTGCTTGGGCTTTTCTACCAGGCGCAGCACATTGCCGTCATCATCGACCTCCGCCACCCCAAACTGTTGTGGGTTGTCGACCTCTTTGAGCATCACCCACGCGCCGAGCTCGGGGTCGGCTCGGAAGCTTTGAACCGGCTCGCGGATCTTGTTGCCGATGAGATTGTCCCCCAAGTACATCACGAAGCAGTCGCTGCCCTCGAGGAAGGGTTTGGCGGTGGCCACCGCGTGGGCCAAACCGGCGGGCTTGTCTTGACAAATGAAGCTCAGCTTCGCTCCGAAGCGCGAGCCATCACCGAGTGCGTCCTTGATTTCCTCGCCTGACTCGGGAGAAATGATGACGCCGATGTCGGTGACTCCCGCATCGACGAGGTTGTCGATCACGTAGAAGAGCACCGGTCGGTTGGCCACCGGTACGAGCTGCTTGGCTCCCGTATAGGTCAACGGCCTCAGACGTGTTCCTTTGCCTCCGGCCAGCACCAAGCCTTTCATTGCGGCTCACTTTCCTCGTGGGTTTTGACGCCGCTTGTTTGGGCATCGTCGGTTTGGCTCAAGCCGAGCCGCTCGCGCCGGTAGGTGCCATCGCTGATGCGCTCGCACCAGTCTTGATGGTCGAGATACCACTGCACCGTCGCCTCGATGCCTTGGGCAAAGCTGACCTGCGGGGTCCAAGCCAGCTCAGCGCGTATCTTGCTCGCGTCGATGGCGTAGCGGCGATCGTGACCCGGACGATCGGTCACGAAATGGATGAGCCGCCGGTAGCTCCCCGCTGGCGACGGACGCAGCCGGTCGAGCGCGTCGCAGATGGCGTGAACCACAGCGATGGTGGTCTTCTCTTCGGATGCGCCCACGTTGTAGGTTTCGCCTAGACGGCCCGACTCCGCGACTCGAAGCAAGGCCTCGCAGTGGTCCCGCACGTGCAGCCAATCTCGTACATTCTGGCCGTCTCCGTACTCGGGCAAGGCCTTGGCCTCGAGTGCGTTGAGCAACACCAGTGGGATGAGCTTCTCGGGGAACTGGTAGGGGCCGTAGTTGTTCGAGCAGTTCGTGGTGATGGCGGCGAGCCCGTAAGTCTTGTGGTACGCCCGCACCAAATGATCGGCTGCTGCTTTGGAGGCGGCGTATGGTGAATTGGGCGCATAAGGAGTGGTTTCGGTGAACAAGCCTTCGGCGCCGAGGGAGCCGTAGACCTCGTCAGTCGAGACGTGAACGAAACGGAACTCATCCTTGTCCTGTTCGCTCAGCGTGGCCTGGAAATGCCGGCAAGCTTCCAGCATCTCGAAGCTGCCGACGATGTTGGTCTGGACGAACTTGGCAGGCCCATCGATGGAACGGTCGACGTGTGATTCGGCGGCGAGGTTGTAGACCCAACACGGCCGGTGCGCCGCGAGGGCGGCCGCGACTTGCTGATGATCGCAAATGTCGGCCTCGACGAAGCACACCCGTGACCCGATCGCGCCGGCAAGGTTGTCCAGGTTGCCGGCATAGGTGAGGGCGTCGTACACGACGACTTGCGCGTCGGCGCGCGTCTCCAGAATGTGATGCACCAAGTTGGCGCCGATGAAGCCGGCGCCGCCTGTGACCAAGATCACGCGGGCCATATCGCCGTTATAGCGCATGCGTCCTCAGGGCATCAGCTGCTGATACACCGCGAAGGTCTCTTCGGCCATACGCTGCAAGGTGAACTTAGCGGCGCGGGCCAGGCCGGCTTCGCG
>CAZRGL010000882.1:1967-2749 GCA_964599485.1 uncultured Polyangiaceae bacterium | reverse complement strand
AAGTGCCGCCCCAGCCTGGGGTGATGTCGCTGTCCACCTCGGGCATGCCCCATACGGCTCGGTCGGTGGCAATGACGAAATCGCTGGCCATGGTGATCTCGAGCCCCCCGCCCACGGCGTAACCATCCACCGCGCAGACGGTCATCTTGTCGAGCTCTTCGAGGGCGTTGGCCATGTCCTGATAGGCACGCACCCGGCGCATCACACCATTGGCGCCCTGCGTGCTGGCTCCGTGTTGGTCGTTCCCCCACATGGGCATCTCGTTGATGTCGTCGCCAACGCAAAACGACTTGCCCGCGCCCTTGATGACGACGAACTTGATGTCGGTTGAGCGCTTGATGGTCTGGATTGCATCCATAAACATCTCGGACAGATGGATGCTCAGGGCGTTGTGCACCTTGGGGCGGTTGAGCGTGATGCGCGCTGTATCCCCATCGGTGCTGAGCAGCAGTTGTTCCTCGGCCATGGTGAGTCCTCTTGGTTCTTGTCGTCGTGCAAACGTGATCGCGGTTACTGCTTGCATTTTGCAAGCTTTCTCGAGGCTAGCCAATTCACTTGCTGATCGCAACTGATGGGGCGTATGGTTGCCCCCAGAACATGGCGAATAACAAGCCGGCAACAGGGTTGCAGCGGGCGTGCTCGGTCGCGCGTACGTTGGAGATCCTCGGCGACCGCTGGACGTTGCTCATCCTACGCGAAGTGTTCTTTGGGGTTCGCTACTACGACGAGCTGGTGGCCAATCTGGGTATCGCAACGAACATTTTATCGGACCGCCTCAAAGC
>CAZRGL010000882.1:1177-1957 GCA_964599485.1 uncultured Polyangiaceae bacterium | reverse complement strand
ACCGGATCCTGAGCCTCAAGAAAGACAGGAGAGACGGACGGCGGGTCGTTTACCTGCTGACCGAGAGGGGACGGGATCTCTACCCGGTGACGCTCACGTTGATGAACTGGGGCGACCGCTGGCTAGCGGGCCGCAAGGGTCCTCCTTTGGTGCTCACTCACAACAAGTGCGGCCATCGCCTCAAAGCGCTCATGTGCTGCGCAGCTTGCGGCGAAACCGTCGATCCGCGCGAAGTGAGCGTTGGGGCCGCTGGCGCCCTCCCTGCATGAACGCCCTCGAGTCTCCGCGCGTCCGCGCTTCGGCAGGCCCCGGCTGCGGCGAAATCGCGTAACATGACACGTTCGGCTAGCGCCGGCGGAGGTCTTGATGCGCAGTTGGAAAATCGTTGTTGGCTTGGTTGTCGCCGCACTGCCTCTCGCGCTGGCGGGAGCTTGTTCCGAAGATGGCACAGTGGCCGCGAACACTGGGAGCTCGGCCGGCAACACCGCCACGGGCGGAGCGGGCGGCAAGGGCGGCGCTCAGAACACGGGCGGCAGCGGAGGAGACTTGTTTGGCGACGCTGGCTGCAGCCAGGGCGCGCCCTGCGGCGACGCTGGGATCTGCACCGAACAAGGCTGCTGCGCCCAGGAAAACGCGTGCGGCACGAAGTGTTGCGAGGCCGAGCAGCTGTGCTCGTTCCAGCTCTGCGTGACGCCGGGGAACATCTGCGTCGACGCGAGTGACTGCAAGTCGGACGAGTACTGCGAGTATGGACTCGGCGAGCCGAGTCCCGGCAGCGGC
>CAZRGL010000882.1:0-1167 GCA_964599485.1 uncultured Polyangiaceae bacterium | reverse complement strand
TCTGTTTTGTTGGCCGGCGCCGCCCCGCGCCCCGGCAGCGGAGGCAGCGGAGGCAGCGGGGGTGCTGGAGGTGGCTGCTCCGGTGGTGTGGTGCCTCAAACAGGCCGCTGCTTGCCGCGTCCCCCCAAGTGCGGCGAGGGCCAAGACCCGGGCGATCCACCGACCTGCTTGCAGAGCTGCGAGTACCACCCGCCGATCGCGCAGTTCAATCCAGAGGTCAAGTTCGCCTGGGGTAGCATCGCCAACAACACCAGCAACGTGATGATGACGCCCATCGTGGCGCAGCTCGACGACGACAACTGCGACAACGTGATCGACGAGCGCGACATCCCAGAGATCCTGTTCACCAGCTACACAAACAGTGGCTACGTTGGCAGCGGGACCCTGCGTGCCATCTCCATCGTGGAGGGCCAGGTCATCGAGAAGTGGAGCGTCGAGGGGATCAGCGGCGCTCGACAGCTGGCTGCAGGCAACATCGACGGCACACCTGGCACCGAAGTAGTAGGCTGCGCGGTCGATGGCGTGACGCTGAAGGCGTTTAAGGGAGACGGCAGCCCGCTGTGGTCGGCGAGCGCACCGCTCAAGTGTTTTCAGCCGTCGATTGCCAATCTCGACGCGGATCCGAACCCAGAGATCATTGTTGAAGGTGGCATCGTCGACGGGGTGACCGGAATGGTACAAGCGACCTTCTCGCCGCCGATGCTGGGCACGTTCCTGGTCGCCGACATCACCAGGGATGGCACACTCGAGGTCGTGTCGAACACGCAAGCGTACGACGCAACCGGCACCCAACTGCTCGACACGGGCGGGCCAGTACACGCCTGGACGAACGGCTCGCACTTCAACTCCGGCCCTGCCCTGGCGGATCTGGACAAGGACGGCAAGCCCGAGGTGGTCGCGGTCTATTTCCTGCAGCACCAGCTCGCTATTTGGCACTACGACGCGAATCAACCCAACAAGGTCAGCTTCGTGCGCAGCGGTATCGACATCAACGGACCACTCAACCCGTCACTCTGCGGCGGCGGCTCAGCAGGCAACAAGTGGGGAGGTGGCCCGGCAACAGTCGGTGACTTCAACGCCGACGGGGTTCCCGACGTGGCGCTGGCTGGGGGCGTCGGCTACGCCGTGTTCGACGGCAAGAAGCTCACTGACCAAAACGTGGCTGAC
>CAZRGL010000881.1:0-2751 GCA_964599485.1 uncultured Polyangiaceae bacterium | reverse complement strand
GAGGACCTTTGCACCGCTATGGGCAACCTTGCCTCACCTGCCATGGTGGACAGGGCCCAGGTGAGCCCGACTTCGTGATGGCCGGAACCATCTACGCCGAGAAGGACTCGGACCAGCCGCTGGTCGGGGCCACCGTGCAACTGACCGACCACAACGAAGTGACCTACACGCGCGTGACCAACTGCGTTGGGAATTTCTACTTCTTGGAGGAGGAAGTCGCGCCGCGCTATCCGGTGTGGGTCAAGATCAGCTTCGGCAACATCGAGACCGAAATGCTCACGCCGATGTTCCAGCCAGAGTCGTGCGCAAGCTGCCACACCGATCCAGCAGGGCCGAGCTCGCCGGGCAAAGCGTACTTGTCCACCACGCCGCTCGAAGCCGTCCCGGAGGCTTGTTTATGAAGCGCTCGAGCGTCATCGCCGCCATGCAACGCTTCGGCTGGCTCGCCTCCATTTGTCTTGCTGGCTGTCTTGCCGCCGGATGTTTCGAGTCCAGCAAGGACCACGATCTTCCGATGCCCCCGCGAGCAAGCTTCGAGCCTGTCTCCGAAATGTTGTATTTGCGCTGTGGCGTGCTGACGTGCCACGGCGCGCCCGAGCGCAATCTGCGGCTCTACGGTGCGCTCGGGCTACGCCTCTCGCCGAACGCACATCCGGGCGATGGCACTGCTACAACCGCCGCCGAGCACGACGCCAACTACCTGTCGGTGTTGGCGCTCGAGCCTGAGCTGCTGAGCGAGGTCTTTGTGGCGGGCGGCGCGGAGCCTGAGCGACTCACTTTGATTCGCAAAGCACGCGACCAAGAGGACCACAAAGGCACCGGCTTGGTCAGCGCGGGCGACGCGGCAGATCGCTGCTTGCTCTCGTGGCTCAAAGGCAAAACCGACGAGGCAGCCTGCATCGACGGCACCTGGTAGCTGGAGCCCAAGGCGTGGCGTGATAGGCTGGGCGCTGGACTCGAGCTGAAGCCGCAGCAGCGGCCGGAGGTTGCTTATGACGAAATCGCGCAAGCTCGCACTTGGTGCGCTCGCCGCGGCGAGTGTGCTCACCTTCGGCATCCCCGCTATCGCCGCACCATTTGTGTTCCAGCTCGAGGGCGGCACGGTCAACAAGAAGGACACCTACGCCACGCCCACTTGGGATGTGGTGACCTTGCAGTTCACCTACGAGACCCCAGTGCTGCTCGCCATTCCCAACACGAATGGCGGCAACCCTGCCGATTTCCGGATTCGCAACGTCACCCAGACGTCTTTCGAGACCACGTTGGCCGAGCCCCCTAGCGAGGATGGGCCACATGTCGCCATGGACATCGCCTACGTCGCTGTCGAGGCGGGGCAGTGGGCGCTGCCCGACAACCGCAAGATCGCCGCTGGCTTCGTGGAGACGACCGCCCTCATCCACAAGGGTGGCGGTGGCTACAAGACGGTCTCGCTCCCCGGAGGGTTCACCAACCCCATTGTTCTGGCGCAGATCCAGGGAATGGCCAACGAGAAGAACCAACTGCCCTCGCAGCCCTCCGAACCGTGGATCACCGTGGCGGTGAGCAACGTCACGTCCAACTCCTTTCTGGTGGCGCTAGATGGTTGCGAGTGTTTCAGCGGACCGCTTGGCGGTGTGGAGAAGATCGGTTGGATGGCCATCGAAGGCAACGTCAGCGGCCAGTTTCTCGACACGGACAACAAGAGCGTCAGCTACGAGACCATCGACACGGGCAACATCGTCACGGGTTGGGATGACGGCGGGGTTACCGTCTCCTTCGGCAACAATTACGGGCAGATCCCCTTGTTCGTCGCCAAGCTGCAAACGCGCAGCGAAGCCGACGGCGGATGGCCTCGGTATTTCGGGCTGAGCAACAAGTCGGTCAACCTGCTGGTGGACGAAGACCGCTGTCAGAATGGCGAACGCAACCACGTCGGCGAGCAGGCTGGGCTGTTCGTGTTCTCGCAGAGCTTTCGCGTGCAAGACGATGATCCGGACAAGGACGGTATCTCGAGCTCACTCGATAACTGCCCGCTGGTCTACAACCCGGGTCAAGAGGACATCGACAAGGACAACACTGGCGACGCTTGCGACTGCGGCGACGGCAAGATTGTCACAGGTGAGCTCTGCGATGACGGAAACACCAGTGGAGGCGACGGCTGTGGTGCGACCTGCACAGTCGAAAACGGCTGGGCATGCCAGGGAGAGCCCAGCGTGTGCACGCCCGTCTGCGGTGATGGGCTGGTGCGCGGCAGCGAGCAGTGCGACGACAAGAACACCAATGCGGGAGACGGCTGCTCGAGCAGCTGCACCATCGAGACGGGCTGGGACTGCAAGGGCGAGCCGAGCAGCTGCAGTCCTATTTGCGGCGACGGACTCATTCGCGGCAACGAGGGCTGCGACGACAAGAACACCAATGCAGGAGACGGTTGTTCAAACCTCTGCGGCGTAGAAGCAGGCTGGACTTGCTCTGGCGAGCCCAGCAGCTGCGATCCCATCTGCGGCGATGGGCTCATCCGCGGCGACGAGGACTGCGACGACGGCAACGAGGTCAGCGGCGATGGCTGCGCCTTCATTTGCTACATCGAAACAGGATGGGTCTGCTCCGGCGAGCCCAGCGTCTGCGCACCAGATTGCGGCGACGGGCTCATCATCGGCACCGAAAGCTGCGATGACGGCAACAGCGACGCCGGCGATGGTTGTTCGGCGAGTTGCGCAGTCGAGCCGGGCTGCACGTGCAACGGTGTGCCCAGCAGCTGCAGCCCCAGGTGCG
>CAZRGL010000880.1:0-2759 GCA_964599485.1 uncultured Polyangiaceae bacterium | reverse complement strand
CACCAGCGTCGAGGCGATGTGCTCACTCCATCGCGCACGTAGTGCCTTGAAGCCACCCCAGCGATTGTGAGCAGGCATGGTGACACCGAAGAGGTCACCGAGCTCGCGATAGAAGTCGCTGATGCGACTCTGGGGATGCTCGAGTATGCCGACGACGAGCTCACGTCGCGCGTCGAGGCGCTCTTGAAGCAATCGCAGCGCGACGCTCTTGCCGGTTCCTGGGTCACCGGTGATCAAAGCAAAGCCGCCGTCGGTCACGCCAAAGTCGACGCGGCGCGCGAAGGAGTCGACGGCCGGGGTGGTGTAAAGCGCCTCGATGGGCACATCGGGTCTGAAGGGATGAAACTTCAGGCCATAGAGAGATTGGAGCTTCTGATTCATTCGTCGTCCTCGTCGAAGACGTCGTCCTTGGGGATGAAGGCTGGGGGCAGACCCGTGGCGGCGTATTCCGCCATCAGCTCCCGCAGCCGTGGTGCAATGCCCGTTGGCTTGGCAGTGGTGTCGGGGGCGACGGCAGGAGCGAGCACACGACGGCGGCCGTCCGCGTTTCGCTCCTTGTCGACCGGCAGCAAGGTGGCCAAGTGCGTGCCGCGTCGAGTATCGACGAGCTCCACGCTGGACAGATCCCAGCGCGCGACGCGTAGATGGACTCTTCGCAGTGTGTTGTAACGCCAGGGCAGCTCGTATCGAATGCCCTCGACGGTCACCGTCCCGTCGCTCTTGCGTTGGGCCCTGCTCACCTCCATTCGAAATGCCCGCCGCAATCCGTCACTGCTGGGGCACTCGCGGCCGACCGTCGGGCCTTCGAGGTAACGCTGTAGTGGGCTGGCGCCGAGCTCGCTGTGCTCGCGCTGGTGGTACTCCTGCTCCACCCAGGCGGTCGTCGCGCGGTTGAGCAGATCGAGCGTGAGCGACTTCTCAGCTTCGAGCATCGGCATCAGCCGCTGTTCGATGCGCCCCCAGAAGTTCTCCATCTTGGCGTTCTGCTCGGGGCAGTAAGGCAGCGTCGTGTGGTGCTCGACACTGAGACGCTCGAGCCCCTGCGTCGTCTCGGCGGCCAGCATCGCCGAGCCGTTGTCGGTCAGTAGCGCACGAGGTAGCCCGCGCTTTTGGAATGCCTGGCTCAGGCCGTGGATGAGCGACTCGGCTGTCTCGTCGAGGTACCACTGCAGGTGGCTGCAAAGACGTGACCGATCATCGAGCACCCCGAGTAGCTGAGGCAGCTGCCATTCGCCTGAAGCCGTCAGCACCCGGCGGGAGCCCTCATGGAAGTCGAGGTGCCAAAGACCATGCACATGGCGCACCTCGAAGCTGCGCCGCTCCCGCGGCAGGGCCTGCTCGCCCGGACGATCACGACGACGGCGGCGGCGACGGACCATGCCTTGGTCCTTCATGAACCGGGCGACGGTCGTGTTGCTGGGGCAGGCGCCCCCCGCCGGCGGCGGGTGGGGGCTCGTGACCAGGTGGTGGGTGTGCAGGCGGCGCGTCCAGCCAGGGTGGGCACGATACTGCTGCTTGATTGTCTCGCCGAGAGCGTCGGTCACGCTCGGAAACGTCCCGACGTGCTTCGGCACCTTGCGTTCGAGCGCCTCGATCGGATTGTCGGCGCTCTTGGCCGTGTAGTACCAGCGCTCGATCGACTTGGCGCTGATGCGGATCACCTCCCCGGTCGTCGGGTGGCGCCATGACTGGCCGGCCAGCAATGCGATCTGAGCCCCAAGCTCACCGGGCTCCGGTGGACACGATAGCAGCGGCCCCACGATCGAAAAGCGCAAACGTGCCCAGCGCACACGCGCAGGTGTGTTGTCTCGATGGGTCATCGATACCTTCGGGGCAACGCGCTGACACCGTGCGCGTCGTCCCCTCCTCCTGGTGCAATCACCCTAAGCGATCGCCATCGCAGCCCAATAGCGCCATCTTCTGCGTGAGCTGCGCAGGCAAGCCAGCTCCCTCACAAAACATGCTCGTGACCGGCGACAGCAGCCGCGCCAACTGCATCAACGCCGCCGGCCCCAGTGACTCATCAAGCCGCTGAGCCAACGACGCTGGCAACCGCGCCACTTCTGGCGGCGGAGGAGAGAAGCGACCCATCAGCGATCGCCAACAGCGTGTTGACGGAAACACGTTCCGCCACCACCGCGTCCACCGACGAACCGTGCGCGGTGCGATCCCCGTGACGCGGCGAATCGCCCCCGCCGTTCGAACGGCCATCGCGTAGATACACGCAATGACGATCGCCGCTTCCAAGTAGACCTTCCGACCGAGAAACCGCAGCGATGGTGGTGTCGTCCGCCGCCGACAACCACGACGGCCGCAGCACAAGCTGAAGCGCACCCGATAGCGTTCACCGGCTCCAGCAAGACACCCGCCCCGCGGTTTGCGCTCGTAGTTGCCTTGGTGCAGCGGACCGCCACAGAACCCGCAGCCGAGAGCCGCCACCTCTCGGGCCATCTGCTGGTCCAACACCACAAGACGCGCAAAAAACTCCTCATCCAGCCCAACATCGTGCAGCATCAGCTCACCTCTTTGTGTTGCAACTAGGAGGTGAGCCCTCTCGGAGGCTTGTACGCAAGTTTTCTGAGGGGGCTCTTTGCGTTTCCCTCAAGAAACCTGAGCCAAAACTCCCGCCGCCCCCTCAAATTGGAAGCGCCTGCTTAGAAGAGCTTCCGCCCAGGGCCTCAGCCTCTTTGGCCCTCGGGCCGGGCCCCCGCTGCGGCTGGTCGATCCGAGCCGGGCGCGCCCCGACGAGCCCATCGCCA
>CAZRGL010000879.1:0-2788 GCA_964599485.1 uncultured Polyangiaceae bacterium | reverse complement strand
GGAGCTGCTCGATGTGCCCACGACTGGTCACACCGCCGATGTAGGCCAGCGGTACATCCACTGCTGCTCGCAGCGCCCGTGCTTGTTCGAGGAAGAACATCGGCTCGAAAGGGTGCGCCGGGACCAACAAGCGACCGAACAGCTGCAGACCCACTCTCGCGAGCAGTGAAGGCTGGGCGGCGGCCATCTCTCGGACGGGCACGTCGCCGCGCAGCATGAACAGAGGTGTCTTCGTCACATAGCCACCGCTCGGCACCAGCGCGTGGACACCTCGTTGCTCCAGGGCTTTGGCAACACCAATCGCCTCCTCGAGCTCGAGGCCGCCGGCGAAGCCATCGCAGAGGTTCATCTTCACCAGTAGCGCCACGCGGCCGGCGAGGCCTTTCTGCACGCGCTCGACCACCTCGAGAGGAAAACGCAAACGCGCCTCGAGCGATCCGCCGTATTCGTCTCGTCGCCGATTGCTGTGCGGTGAGAGAAACTGGCTGAGCAGATAGCCGTGGCCCATGTGAAGCTCGACCGCGTCGAAGCCCGCCTCACGCACGACATTTGCGCTCGTTTCGAAGTCGGCGGCGACGCGTTGCATGTTCGCGCGATCCATCTGCCGCGCGAAGGTAAGACCGTAGCTGATCCAGCGACGCGAGGGGCCGATCGGTCGGCGGCCCAGCACACGTGGGTTGGCAAACTCGCCGCAGTGGCCAATCTGAATGGATGTTCTGGCGCCCTCAGAATGGACCGCCTCGCAGAGCCTTGCGAGGCTAGAAGTGCGCTCCGGATGAAGCAGCAGCTGGTTGGCATAGCTGCGTCCATCGGCCGACACGGCGGCGTAGGCCACGGTGGTCATCGCTACCCCGCCGCGGGCGACGGCGCGATGAAGCGCGATGAGCTGTTCGCTCGCCTCGCCGCCTGCCGCCATGCCTTCAAAGGTGGCCGCCTTGATGATTCGGTTGCTCAGCTCGAGCGGTCCCAGGCGCAGCGGTTGGAAAACAGGATCGGGGTCGGCGGGCGGCTTGGCGTCGGCGGGCACTGGCTGTGAGCCCTCAATCGTCGAGGCTTGCGAAGATGCGGCTGGCTTTGGCGGCTGGCCGTGCCCTCAAGCGGTCGAGATAGGCCTCGACTGCTGCCATGTCGATGAGCTGACATTGCGTCGCGAGCCGCAAGCTGTAACCAGCCAAGATGTCCGCCAGCGTGAAGCGACTGCCGCAGAGGTAGCCTTCGGCGGGCAGCTTGTCAGCAACGACTGCCAGTTTGAAACGAAGGCTCTTTTCGTGAAGCTCGAAATAGTCCTCACTGATGAGCCCTGCTTTGCTGACGGCGCACTCGACGAGCCGTGCTTCCAAGGTTTCGCCGAAAACTGCCAGCCAGAACAGGTAGGGGCGCCGATTGGCCTCGGCAGGGCCCACCCAGAGCTTCGGGTTTTCGAACGCCTCGACCAGCTCGTGACAGATGGCCGTGCTCTCGAGCAACACTTCTGATCGAAACCGCGCCGACGGGATTTGCGCGAGCGGGTTCAGAGCCTTGTAGGGGGCCGCGCGATGCTCGCCGGGCTTGACCCGATGCTCGTCGATCGCCAAACCGAGCTCGCAAGCGACCCAGCGCACCTTCCCACTGCGGTCATTGTCGCCAAAACTGTAGAGTGTGATCGACTCAGGCATGTCTTGTTCCTGTCTCCATCTGGCTGTCTCGAGCCGTAATACGCTTGCGGTCGGTATGCCGCCACTCGCCAGTCGGAGATTTCGGCGCTCGAGCAACGCTCGTCTCTCGTTGCCACGAGCGACTTTGTAGACTCGGACGGTTTCGCCCGGCTGAAGGGTCAAAGGCCATCGCCGCTGCAAGAGCGCGCACCCTTCGAGGGCTCGACATACCGCTTCGGGACATGGCGGTGCGTGTCCGAATCGGCCACGGAGGCTGCTATGCTCGCCGCGAAATGACCATCACACGCCAGGCCACGTGTAGCTGCGGACAGCTGACTTTGTCTTGCACAGGCGAGCCCCTCCGGATCTCGATGTGCCATTGCTTTGCCTGCCAGCGCAGGACAGGAAGTGCGTTCGGCGTGCAAGCTCGGTTCGCGCGCGCCCAAGTGGGGCGGCTCGAGGGTCGTTCTGCTCAGTACGTCCGAATCGGCGACGCTGGCGCGCGCATCACCTTCAGCTTCTGTCCCGATTGCGCAGCGACCATGTGTTGGGAGATGGATGTTCTGCCGGACGCCGTCGCGGTGCCTGTTGGCGTCTTCGCGCAAAGCGACTTCCCAGCGCCCACCGCCTCGATCTATGAAGCACGACAGCACGATTGGGTTCAGCTGCCGTCCTCCGTAGTGGATCACATGGACTGACCGAGGCGGTGTGGTGTCGACTCGCCCCTGTTGGCAGGTTCGGCCGAGCCGGAGCTGTCGGGCTCAGCGGACGTAGAGCTGCACGATGGCCGGGCCGCTGCCGGATACGGCGCGCGCACGAAGCTTGGCTGGAGCAGCAAAAGGCAGCGGATTGCGGAAGCAGTTGGGTGCTTCAGCGACGACTGCCTTGTAGCCGGCGTCGTTGTCGGTAGCCGCGACGTACTCGGGTGCAGGTGGTTGCGCAATGACGATCTCCAGATCCAGCTCGGTGACGCCGACGCCAACGCCCACTGCGGTGTAGCAGCGACCTGGCTCTAGACTGATCGGCGTCTCGAAGGTCTGCCCTGGGGTCAACTGTGCAGCAGCGGGGGCGCCGTCCTCGCGCATACCGCGCACGTCGCGACCGACCATCGCATTGAGCACCGGCTGCAAGCCCACGACCAGAGCGCGCGGCAT
>CAZRGL010000878.1:0-2788 GCA_964599485.1 uncultured Polyangiaceae bacterium | reverse complement strand
GTGCCCGCGCGCGCAAAAAAAGCGCCCGCGGCCAAGAAGAAGGCTCCTGTTGCGAAGAAGAAGACCGTGGCTGCTGCCAAAAAGAAGGTGGTAGCTAAGAAGAAGGTAAGCAAAGCCACCAAGGCGCCTGTGGCCAAGAAAGCCGCCGCCAAGAAGAAGGCTCCGGTGGCCAAGAAAGCCGCGACAAAGAAGACTGCTGCCGCGACAACTGCAGCCACCCGCAAGAAGGGACCGGCTGCTTCGACGGCCAAGAGGCAGACAAAGAAGTCAGCCAGCCCCAGACGCCGGCCCAGCCCCGCTGCAAAGCCGCGGTCACTGAAGACGCTGACCATCGACATTGGCGGTACCGGGATCAAGATGGTGCCGCTCGATGACAAGGGCAGCGCCATCATCGAACGCGTTCGGGAGCTGACACCGAAGCCCGCTACCCCAAAGTCCGTCATCGAGGTCATCAAGAAGATGGTCGCACTGCAGAGCGGCTACGACCGGGTTTCAGTTGGATTCCCGGGCGTGGTAGTGCGTGGTGTGGTGAGCACCGCCCCGAACTTGGGCACCAAAGCTTGGCGCGGGTTCGATTTGCGGGCAGCCATCCGTGAGCTAACCGGCAAGCCAGTCCGCGTGATCAACGATGCCGACTTGCAAGGCTATGGCGTCATCGAGGGCCGCGGTGTGGAGCTGGCGCTCACGCTGGGCACAGGTTTGGGCTCAGCGCTCTACAGCGATGGGCATTTGGTGGCCAATCTCGAGCTTGGCCACCATCCGTATGGCAAAGGCAAGACCTACGAAGATCGGGTCAGCAATGCGGCTCGCAAGAAGATTGGCAACAAGCGCTTCCGCGCCCGCGTCAAAGCGATGATCAAACAGCTTCAGCCAATCCTCAATTTCGATAGGCTTTATCTCGGCGGCGGCAACGCCAAACGGCTCAATCCGAAACGCCTCGCCAAGAATGTGAAGATCTTCACCAACGTCGAAGGTATGGGTGGTGGGATCCGACTCTGGTCCGACGTGTTGGCCAGCGACGATTGACAACACCACGACTATGAGCCGCGGCGCTGCGTGGGCTCGTTCTTTGGGTATCCCACCGTCCAGGTTCGGCGGTTGTCGAAATAGATCGGCTTGCGCTGTGGATAGCGGCGCTTGTAGGCCACATAGCGCTCGTGCCAGTAGCGATAGCGCCGATTCGCGCCGGCGAAGATCCGATGGTCCAGGTCGATGAGGAATTGCTGGACGCGCCAAACGTTGCGCTTCGAAAGACGCCAGTCATAGCGCCCGAGTTGCTGCAGATCGGCCACTGCGTAGCCGATGATGCGTCCGGTCATGTCGATGAACGGATCGAAGTAGCTATCGACCAGTTGCCTCACGTTGGAGAAGACCGGCTTGCGGCCGTGTAGCCCGGGGTCGCGTGACTTGCCGACCGTCCCCCAGCGGCCGGCTTTTTGATAGAGGAACAGGACGTGATCGAGGCCGTCCCATGAGGCCAGATCGAGAAGCAGCAGCGGGTAACCGTGTTGCTCGAGGATCACCGCAGCGCTGAGCGCGGCCTCGAGGCAGTGGGCAGAGCCGTGGCGGAGGACGCCGCGAAAGGACCGCAAGCTCGCTCCCGTCGCCTCGTCGTTATAACGCATCGAGTTGAGGTATTGCTGCACCTGGTGAGGCGAACGGTGCTGTTGGATGACCTTCCATTCTTGGGAAGTAAACCGCTCGCGGCTGGCTACCATGACGTAGCGGCATCATAACCGGGCGTAGGGAAATCGCCCAACGCTCCGGGGCCCTGGTGACTCAACCCGCGGCCGCGTGCTCGCACCAGTTGGACGGCTGGTCGTCGAGGACCACCTGGCCGCTGCCTGCGTCCAGATCGAGCGTACCGTCGAAGATCGTTTGGGCGCCTTGCTCATCGTCGGTGATGTCGCGCACGATCTTCAACTTGATGACCCCAGCCGCAATCCCCTCCGCGCTGAGCGTGTAGTCGAACACGCACATGCAAGAGCAACGGGCGCCATGTTCTTCAGGCGCGTCGAGTTGGCTGACGACATAGGTGTCGCCCTGCTTGTCGATCGTCGAGCTATGGATTCCGCAGCAGTTGAGCTCGATGCGATTGTCGTTGATCGTTAGCTTCTGGGCGCTTGCTTCGTAGCTCCAGCCAAGTACTTCAGCCGCGCAGTAGTCGACCCTCTCGGTTGTCTCGAGCGTCCTGGGAAAGCCCCCACATTCGCTGACGACAGACTGCTGAACAATTCCTTCAGAAGGCGGATCATCCGCCGTCATGCAGGCACTCGCCAATACCGACAGCATCGCAACGCCGCCCAACATCATCATTCGTGTGTTCATAGCTACCTCCGATTTGGCTATCGGGATCACGAAGCAGGTTCTGCCCACTACCAAAAGCACATCGCATGCCAGCGCCAACAGCTCGAAACCCATATGTCCATGCGAGCGCATTCGGCCGCTTTTGTGCCATTGCGTTGCGTCGACGCCACGGCGCTTACAGGTTTCGATCGATCTCAGCGATGCTCGCTGCGAGTTGCTCACTCAGCTCTTTGCGGGCGAGTGCGGCTGATTGCGACAGCGCGATGGAGTAGGCGGCACGAGCCCGGCGGGGTTGACCTGCAGCCAGGGCGCGATCGCCCGCCATTTGTGCCGAGCGTGCGATGTCCAGATCGACGTAACCGCTCGCCGAAAGCAGCGCGGTGACGCTCTTCAGGCGCCTGGCCCAGGCGACCCATTCGCCCTGGGCCGCAAGACAACACAGCAGGACCGTCCCAGCCAGGACCGGGCGGAACGGGCGAAG
>CAZRGL010000877.1:0-2816 GCA_964599485.1 uncultured Polyangiaceae bacterium | reverse complement strand
TTGTTGCACGTCGCTCTTGTCGTCGGCTTTCATGGTGTCGAGCAAGAGCACCGCGTAGGTCTTGGTGGGCTCCCAGACCTGGCCTCGTGAGCGCGAGACTGCCACGCGGTAGTCGCACATGTATTTGCCGCCATTGGTCGCGTAGGTGAAGTAGTAGCCCATCGACTTGCTGTCGGTCAGGTTGACGACCTTGACGGCTCCATCGAAGCTGTCGAGATCGAGCGGTCCCGAGAAACGGAATATGACCGACTGGTACATGCCCCAGCCGTCGAGATCGGCTTCCACCGCATCCACGTAACGCTGCACGATGTCAAAACCGAGCAGGCCGTCGCCTGGGGTGGGGAAACCTGTCAAATCGAGCTTGCCATCGGTCAACCGCACGTCGTTGGGGTGTGGCAGCCGGAAGTAATCGCCATCTTGCTCATCGCCGCGCGGCACCCGGAAATGGGCGACGACGGGCGTCTTGGGCTCCTCTTCGCATTCCACGCCGCCCCAGGGCAGACCAAAAGGCGGCACTCCAGGCGGCATGATGGCGCACTGGTCGTCCACGCAGGCCAGCCCACCGTAGCAGTCAGTGCTGCTCGTACAAGCTCCGCCCAAATCGACCGCCCCTTCTGGCACGCAGACCGCGCCCAGGCCGACGATGGCGCAGCGCAGTCCGCTGCCGCAGTCGGCGTCGGTGACGCAGCTGTCGCCATCCTGGCCATCGCCGGCCGGCGCGCATGCGCCAGCGGCACAATACAGCCCATCTTGGCATTCGGCGCTGATGACGCAAGGCTGGCCCGCTTCGAGCGTGTGGCCAGGCTGGCAGGTGCTGGTGGCGTCGCACAACAGGCCGGATCTGCACTCGCCGTCGGCGCCACAGAGCTCGCCGACGCCCTTGCCTGCTGGACCGACGTTGCCGCCGGCGCCGCCGTCACCCGGGTTGTACACCGTACGTCCCGCGAGCTCGCCGCAGCCTCCCCACACGAACATGGCCGCAAGCGGCGCGGCGAAAAGAAGGCAGCTCGGTAAACTTCTCATGACCCCTCCATCAAGCAAGACCCCGACGTTACGGAGTCCTACCAACATAGCGGAACGCACGAAGAGCGCTGGTGCAAATTAGCTCCGCCTTATTTGTCCGTCATTGGATATGTCCGTCATTGGCCGCTCATCAGCAGGCCTTGAAATCGCCCAACTTCTCAGAAGCAGCGGGGTAAGACTCAGATTTGATAGTCGGGCGAGTCGATCTTGCCGAACGGTATGCGTTGCCAGACGCGCTCGTGGCCGAAGTAGATGAGGATCTTGGCGCCCGTATCGATGGCGCCGATCTCGACGGCAAAGCTCAGCTCACGGGTGAGAAGGTAGGCCACCGTCATGGTGATGAGCGTCGCGAACACGCGCCAGCTCAATGCTTTGGCGAGGCTCCTGCGTTTCGTTTCCATGATGGTTGGCCTTCATCCTGCCGTGGCGGCTCGGCTTAGCTCGGCGAACATGTTGGTCGTGACGTAGCGCTCGCCTGTGTCGGGGAGCACCACCACGAACGTCTTGCTCTTCATTTCCGGACGCGCGGCAACATGCAGGGCCGCGGCCAGCGCGGCGCCTGAGGAGATGCCCGCGCTGATCCCTTCCTCGCGCGCCAATCGCATCATCGCTTTGACGGCCGTCGTCTCGGTGACGGGTACCACGTGATCGATGATCTCGCGATTGAGCACCTTGGGAACGAAGCCGGCGCCGAGGCCAGGCAGGTAATGTTGCCCGGGCGATCGCCCCGACAGTACCGCCGCGCTAGCGGGCTCGACTGCTACCACTTGGGCTGACTTCTTGCGTTCCTTGATGAACTCACCAACACCAGTGATCGTTCCACCGGTTCCAACTCCTGCCACCAAGACGTCGACTGATCCATCGCAGTCGTCCCAAATCTCGACGGCCGTCGTCGTCCGATGGATCTCTGGATTGGCGGGATTGTCGAACTGCTGCAACATCAGCGCCTTGGGAAGCTGCGAACAGAGCTCGTTGGCCTTTTCGACCGCTGCGCTCATCAGTGAGCCTGGTGTCAGAACGACCTTGGCGCCGAGGAACTCCAACAAGGCCACGCGCTCGCGCGAGATGCGCTCAGGCATGGTGAGCATCAGGGAATAGCCCTTGGCGGCGGCGGCAAAGGCCAGTGCGATACCTGTGTTGCCGCTGGTGGGCTCGACCAAGGTCGCTCCAGGCTCGAGTGCGCCGCGCTGCTCGGCGTCTTCGATTAGGGCTACGCCCACCCGATCTTTGACACTGCCACATGGGTTGCGCGACTCGAGTTTTGCGCAGAGACGCACGTCGAGCTCGGCGCCGATGCGGCGCAGCTCGACCAGGGGCGTCCTGCCGACGCTTTCTGTGATGTTGCCGAAGATCATCTGCCGACTAGACCGCGGCACGCCGCGGAAATCCAGCGCTCGACGGCTTGAATCGACACCGGCAGTCCCTGATAATGAGATTTGCCATGGAGAGCCGGCTTGCTTTGTACCTATCTCTGGCGCTTGCTAGCGTTGTGCTGACAGCGGGCTGCGGTCGTGGCGGATTGTCTTGGGATGATCTCGATTACGGTCCTGGAGGCTTCGGGGGCAGCGGCGCGGGCAACACTGGCAGCGGCGCGGGCAACACCGGCAGCGGTGCAGGCAACACCGGCAGGGGTGCAGGCAACACCGGCAGCGGCGCGGGCAACACTGGCAGCGGCGCGGGCAACACCGGCAGCGGTGCAAGTGGTGCTGGAGGAAGCACGGGCGGCGGCGGCACGGGGGGAACGGAGATCTGCAACTCTTTCGGTGACCCCTGCACCAACTGCGCAGCGGTCA
>CAZRGL010000876.1:0-2817 GCA_964599485.1 uncultured Polyangiaceae bacterium | reverse complement strand
GAGGAAGAACTCGAACATGGCCAGGGCTGGGTCAGCACCGATGGCGCACACGTCGGTGGGCCGGTCGATGTCAGCTAGCTCCTCCTTCGAGATGACGTGCTTGCCCGAGCACGCCATGTGTTCTTGCATTCGCTCTAGCTGCTCGGTGGTCGCCCCGAATAGGAACTCACGGAACGCCGCCGCCTCGTTTTCGGTGTGCGATGGGCGCACCAAGTAGTCCACGAAGCGCTCGTCGCAGCCCGCCTGGAGCAGCGAGAACATCTCCCGAGTGCCCATCAAGGTGCCGAGCACCACGGGCACGCTTCTGCGCGCCTCCCAGGTAGCCTGGAGGACCGGAAAGAAGTCGCTGACGCGATACGCAGTCTGCTCCCAAATGTAGCTCAGCGCTACGACGGCCGGGTCGCGAACCGTACGCGAGATCGTGCTGTCAGAAGCGATATGGATGAGGACTTCCTCGGCCAGGCGCGTGTACAAGCTGTGACAAAGTCGCCGGTCGATGCGTGTCTTGAAGGCGCTGGCTTGGGCCGGTCGCAAGGCCTCGTCGCAGACATGGCGAAGCGAGCGGTAGAAGTTCACCTCCCCCATGACGACGTTGCGCGCGAGCAGCGCTCGGGTCGGCAGGAACATCTCGAAGTTGGATAAGTTGCTGCGGCTCAAGAGGTTCACCAAGCTGGATAGGTCGCGGCTGCGTTTCCCAAACGACTGTTTGGTGAACAAGGATGGGTAGTCGCAGAGCACCTCGGCGAACCGGTCGAGTTGCTCGATGTTGCGGCGCACTTTGTCGACGAGTCCGTCCCAGTTGCTGCGGCGCTCTTCGCACACTGCGTCTACGACGTCTCGGATCACAGCGCGCTCTTCTTCGTCGAAGGGACCGCGGTCCGAAAAGCTCAACTCAGCCATCAGGGCGAGATTATCGTCATCCTGGCCGCCCCGCTACGGCCACATCAGCTCGTGTTGGGCGACGATGCGAAATTGGCGCACCCGGCGATCGTCGGCCCAGCTGTAGAGCGCGATACGATCGAGGGTTTGTGCCCCACCGATTGCTGGCTTGCTCCTGGCCCAAGCGACGGCCTCACGGCGCTGTGCTGAAGAGCATCTCTTGGCAGGTCGGGCAACCGTCACGTGTGGCAGTGGTGGACGCTCGTCCGACTTGGCGCCGGCAGCTGAAATGAGAGGGCCGCGCAAGGCCAACGTCAGCTCGATGATGGCCTGCCGACCCTGGTTGACCACTGCCGAGAGTGCCGAGGGCCGGCGCCGATTGCCCATCGGCTCGAGCCCACCCAGTGTGATGCCGATTGGCGCCGCTGCGAAGTCGTCGAGCTGTTGCCACGCGCTGGCAGCGCGCTGCTCACCGCAGGCGCCCAAAAAGGCCACCGTCAGATGCACATCTGATGGGTGAAACACGCGAACCGTGGCCGGTGCGTCATGGGTTAGCGGCTCGAACCAAGCGCCCGGATCAATGGGCAACCCGACGAACCAATTGGGCTTCATGGGGGCAGGACGCTCAGGCCGTGCCGTCAGGACCAGCTCGCTTGTCGCTCTCACGCTGGTGGCGCATCGCGCCGGTCAGCATCGAGATGAACAGCTCATAGGCCTGCTTGGCCGTTTCGTGGTCGCCCGAAATGAACTCCTGAATGCGCAGCCCCAACAGTTCCGAGGCGATCAAAAAAGACAGCGCTTTGGGCATGCCGATGGGTTGCTCACCACCTTGGTTGACCACCTGCTCAGCGCCAATCGATACGAATTCACGTGAGCGCTCCTGCGCCAACATCATTCGGTTGCGCATGTTCGGGTCGCGACCCGCTTCGGCGAACAGCTCGAGCTGCAAGCGCAAGAACTGCTTGTCTTTGACGATGTCGTAAACTTCCCACAGCGCTTCGCTCAGGCGCGACTCCGATCCCGGCCCGAGCGTGTCGAGCTTTTGCTGAACGCGGCGGAAATAGCGCTCGTGAACGAACGCTTGCAGCTCGAGAATCAGCACCTGCTTGCTCTCGAAATAGTAGTGAATCATCGACTTGGTCAGGCCAGCCTCCCGCGCGATCTCCTGCACGGTGGTGTTGGCGAAGCCTTCCCGGGCGAAACATCGCGAGGCCGCATCGAGGATCTGTACGACCCGTGGATTCTGCCAATCCGAGTGGCGGGGCAGCTCGTCATGGCTCCGCGCGGGCTTGCGCGGTGGTGGGACACGTTTCTTTGGTTTCGCCATCGATCGTCCTCTCCTCGCTTCCAGCATTTCACCGACTGGCCGGTCGAACGGGCCATCGTAACGAGCGCCTCAATACCCGTCAATCTACCCGCACCCAACAATGACGCGCCGCGCCAGGGTATGCCGGCTGGCCGACCTCTACTCCATGAGCCGAACCCGCTGGTTGCCCCGCTCGCGGTCGGTTTCCAGCTCGATGAGCTTGCGAGTCTCCAGATCTTCTAAAATAAAGGGAGGGACACTCTTATGTTAGTACAGGGATGGATGACTACAGACGTCATAGCTGTGGATGAGAGCACATCCATCATGAAGGCCTCTGTTATTATGAAGGATAAGAAGATCCGCTCTTTGTCCGTAGTGGACAACAATGGCAAGCTGATAGGCATTGTCAGCGACAGGGACTTAAGGGATGCAACCCCATCCAAAGGAACGACCCTGGATATGTATGAACTGAATTATCTGCTTTCTTCTATGAAGATCAAGGATATCATGACAAAGGACGCGGTCTTTGTCAGGCCCGAGGAGACGATAGAATTTGCTGCTATTCTGATGCTTGAAAACAAGATTTCGGCACTTCCGGTCATCAACCAAAAGGATGCCTTAATAGGCATTGT
>CAZRGL010000875.1:0-2834 GCA_964599485.1 uncultured Polyangiaceae bacterium | reverse complement strand
GCGTCGTGTTGACCTACACTCAGGTCGTGGCGCCGACCGGCGGCGTCCGCCGCTACGTCTACCCGTTGCCTCATGACCCGAGCGGCTCCACCAAGGTCGGCGACTTTTCGGTGGACGTGCAGGTGCGCGGTCACGACGAACAGCTGGGCATCGCAACCCATGGCTACGCTTTGACCCGAGGCCGAGAGTCCGGGACCGACAGCCTCAAGATGCAGGTCAAAGACTTCGTGCCCACCGGCGACCTGGCAGTGGAATACGCCGCAGCAGAGCGCAATCGCGAGCTGAGCGCTTGGGCCTATGCGCCGAGCGCGGCCGACGTCGACAGCGCCAAGTCGAGGGCAGCGAAGAGCAAGTCGCCAGCGAAAAGCAAGTCGGCAGCGAGTAAGAAAGCTGACACGGTGCCCTTGCTCAGCGGAGGGCTCGATGCCAGCTCGCCCTACGTAGCGCTTTCGTTGCGCCCGAAGCTGCCCCGTCGCAGTGATGGCGCGCAGCGGGCCTATGTGATCATGGTCGACGCCAGCCGGTCGATGTACGGCGAGCGCTATCGGCGCGGCAAAGAGCTCGCTTCGCGGCTCGTGCGCGAGCTCGACAGGCTCGACCGCTTTACGGTGATGGCTTGCGATACGACCTGCCGGACCATGGCAGGTGGCTTGCGGGCGCCGTCGAACGAGGCAGCTGGCGAGGTGGCGAGCTTCCTCAAGGGCGTCACCCCAGAAGGTGGCTCCGATCCAACAGCGAGCATCCGCGCAGCAGCTGCAGTGGCTTCAACTGCTGAAGGAAGGGCATTGCGGGTCGTCTACATCGGCGACGGTACCCCGACCGTTGGCCCCATCCGCGAAGGATCCATCACCGATGCCGTCAGCACAGCGATGGCAGGCCACGGAACCGTGACAGCAGTTGCCATCGGCAGCGATGCAGATCTCGACAGCCTCGGCGCCATGGCGCGCGGCGGCGGCGGAGTGGTGCTGCCCTACGCGCCGGGACAGAAGCTCGTCGAGGTGGCCTACGCCATCTTGGGGGCGAGCTATGGTGCGGGACTCAGTCAGGTGCGCCTCGAGCTTCCCGAGGGCATGGTGGAGATGGCCCCACAGCAGATCGACACCATCCCGGCTGGCGGTGAGGCCATCGTGGTCGCGCGTATGACCAAAACGAACGTCGAAGGTACGGTGGTTCTGCGCGGCAAGGTCGGCGACCGCGACTTCGAGCAGCGCTACCCGCTGCAGGTTACGGCAAGCTCCGATAGCGGGAACGCCTTCGTGCCGCGACTTTACGCGGCCAAGAGGATCGGCGACTTGCAGCGCAAGGGCTCGGCCAAGGCGCGTGAGGAAGCCGTGGCCCTGTCGAGTCGCTTCAACGTGGCCAGCCCATTCACCTCGCTGCTGGTGCTCGAGAGCGCGGCCATGTTCCGTGCCTTCGGGCTGGACAACTCCCGAAGCGCACCTGTGTGGACCGGTGAGCAACAAGCCACGGCGGTGGCCTCGAAAGGACAGCTGGAGCCTTCTGACGAAGAAAAAGCTCTGGCAGAGCTCGATGACCTCGATGTGGGGACCGTAGGAGCCCTGGGCGGCGCCAAGGCGTCGAAGCGCAAGGGTAGGATGATCAAGGATGACCTCGGCGGAGGCTTCGCCGGACCGCCGGCAGCCATGCCGCGGGCGACCGCGACTGCGCGGCCGCCGTCACCGTCAGTCCCGAAAATGGCTCCAGGAGATCCTTTTGCGTCAGGTTTCGGCCTAGAGCGTCGTCGTCGGCCACGGGGCATGATCCCGATGCGCCGGATCTGGCACCGAGTCGGTCAGATAGCCACCAATCGAACCGTGCCCCTGGCTGCCAGCGCTGACAAGATCTCCAAGGCTGAAGCTGAGCATGCGAGCAATCCGAACAAGCGTGGCGCACTGCAGAAACTCTACATCGCCTACGCGCTGAGCGGGCAGCTCGACAAAGCGACCAAGCTCATCGAGCGCTGGTCTGCCAAGGAAGTGCTCGATCCGGAAGCCTTGACAGCGCGGGCTGATCTGGCTGCTCGCAAGGGCAATCGTGAGCTGGCGATTCGCATCCTAGGCAGCGTTGTGGACGTTCGCCCCGGTGACATTCCGTCGCAGCGTCGTTTGGCACGGCTGCACCGCTGGGCAGGCGCTCCTGCTCTTGGTTGTCGGCACGCCATCGCCATCGCGCAGCTGCGTCAGAAGGACGCCAAGCTACTTGCCGAAGCGGTGTTCTGTGGCCGCAAGACCGGCGAGGGCCGGTTGGCAGAGGCCATGCTCAACGCCGCCAGTAGCAAGACCCGCAAGCGGGCCGAGGCGTTGCTCAAGCGTATGAAGGATAGCGCCGACAAGCTTCGTGGCGAGCTGCGGCTCAACGCGACTTGGCAAGGTGCTGGCCAGGATCTCGACATCGCGCTCATTCATCCGGATGGTCACCGCGTGTCATGGCTCGGCGCGCCTACCAAGGCGATCATCACTGCCGAGGACGTCACAAGCACGAGTCGAGAGGGCCTCTCGCTACTCGGCAGCAAGGCTGGCGAGTATCTCATCGAGGTCGTGCGGGTCAGAGGCAGCGGCCCGGTGAGCGGTAGCATGGTCGTGCGAGCGGGCGGCATCACCCGCACCATCCCGTTCTCCATGCAAGGTGACCGCTTGGCCTTGGGCACCGTGCGCATGCGCTGGCAGTCGCGCCTCGTACGGGCCTGGTAACGGAGGCCGTCTCATAACCTAGCTTCGCCGCAGGGGAGGGGTTTAGAGGCTGTCTCAAAACGCAGAGTCGCCGTAGGGGCGGGCTTTATGCCCGCCCGCACTACCCAAAAAAAAGACGTTGGGGGGGGGGGTAAACCCCCCCCC
>CAZRGL010000874.1:0-2855 GCA_964599485.1 uncultured Polyangiaceae bacterium | reverse complement strand
CCGCGTGGGGGGCGGCCAGCCGTAGCAGTGCAAAGCTCGCTCATTACAGAATCGCAGCCTTCTTGATGTAGTCGAGCTTGGGGAAGGTCTTCTTGATGAAGGGCGCGCCTTCGGCCTTCATTCGCTTGGGCGAATCGCCCTGCTGGGGACGCTCGCCGTGCTTGTTGCTCAGCTTGAGGATCACATCCATCCCCTCGACGACTTTGCCAAACGGGGCGAAGCCCTGATCGTCGTAAGCGTTTGCGTTGTTCTTGAGATTGATGAACACGTGCGTCGTGCGCGTGTCGGAGGTGCGCCTCGCGAAGGTGACCATCCCCTTGTGGTTGGGCTGCCTGACCATCTCGTCGAGTATGAAAGCTTTGTCCCAAGCCTTCGTCACTTTGGGGTCAGGGTTGATGCCGAATTGCGCCACTTCCAAGGTCACGCGGTAGAACGGAACATCGTTGTAGTAGCCGATCTTGACCAGGTTGTAGAAGCGGTCAGCGCCGCCGGGTGACCAGGCGCGCGTTACTTCGATTACGGCCTTGCCCTTGGTCGTGTCGAACTGGACCTTGTACTTGTCGGGCGCTTTTTCTTTCGCCGCAGCGGGGTTGAGCAGCGGCGGTCCAGTGGGCTTCGGAGGCGGCGGCTTGCGTGTGCGGGTTTTGGCGGCCGTCGACGATGTAGCCGTAGCAGAGGTCTTGTCCGCGGGCGGGTCACAACCGAGCCCAAAGACCAAACAGGCAACCAACAAACAACCGATACGCATACGCGTTGTTCGCGTGTCCGAAGGGCGATGTCGAGGGATTTTTCCCGGTCGATCAGTGGGCACAACCCCCCTCGCCATGGGGGTGGCCATGCTCGAGCTCTTCCTCGGTGGCGGCGCGAATCGAGGCGATCTCCACGTCGAAGTTGAGCTCCTCCCCGGCAAGCGGATGGTTGGGCTCGACGGTTACCTCTTCTTCACCGACCTCGACAATCCACAGGGGAAAGGGCTCCCCATCGGGTCCTTCGGCGAGCAAGGTCATACCCGGCTGGGGCTCGACCTCGTCCGGCAAGTGCGACCGTGGCACCACTGCATTGCCGTCCACGCGTTCGCCGTAGCCATCGGCGGCGGACACTTTCACCTTGAACTTGTCACCGACCTTCTTGTCCAACATCTCCTTCTCGAGCCCAGGCACAATGTTGTCAGCACCGTGCAAGTAGGGCATCGGCACGCCCTTTTTGGACGAGTCGAGCAGCGCACCAGCGTTGTTGTGGAGTGTGTAGTGGAACGAAACGACCATCTTGGGGGCGACGACATCTGACATGTCCGCCTGCCTACCACTCCGCCCACCCAAACCCAAGAACAGTCAGCTCAAACTCGACAGCACTCAGCCGGCAGTTGCCTGCGTGTCTGAGCCAGCTGCCGCGCAACTACGCTGCTTGGGAGGCCTGCCGACCCTCTGCGAGGATGGCTGTGTTGACTTGGCGGCGGAAATGACCGGCAAGCGGCGCCTACCCATACGGCGATAGATCTCGGGCTGTTCGCGGCTGGTGATGGTGGCGGCGAGGCGCTCGGTGTGCTCGAGCGGCAAAGGGTTGCTGGCGCCTTCGGCGATGGCATCCGCGGTGGGCTTGGCCAGCTCGTAGGCCGGACGGAAACAGGCCGCGCATACGATCGAGCAATACTTCGAAAGGCTCCTCGCGAACGTTGCCTACGGACAAGTGGGTGTAGACACAGGGCTGCATGTTGCCGGAAGCGTCGACGTACATCACCGACAGTCCGCCCATGCCGCAGCCAAAACGACTCTCGTGCTCGAGGTGAGGCCGAGCACAAACACCGGGGTAGTCGTGGTACTTCGGATCGGTGTTCGCCGTCCGGTGAAACTCCATGAGCGTCTCGAGCTCATCGGGGCCCAAGATACTGTCGGTGGAGGTCAGGAAGTTGCCGGCCGGGAGGGGATCGAGCACCTGCACCAACCCCGCGCCCAAGTCGCGCGCCATCTGGAAATAGCGGTGCAAGCCGTCGTCCCGGATCATCTCGCGGGTTGCGCACACCGCCAAGATCGGAAGCACACCCGCGTCACGCAGCAGCTTTGCGGCTTTGGTGGCAGCAGCAAAAGCCTTCGGGTTCCTACGGAATTCGTTGTGTTTCTCGGGCTCGTAGTGATCGAGAGAAATCTGCGCCGCGACGAGACCAGCGTCGGCAAGCTCTTTTGCCCGCTCGGCCGTCATGCCCCAACCCGTCGTGGCGATGAACGGGGTAGCGCGACCCTTGATGGTGCGCAGCGCAGCGAGCAGATCCTCGTAACGCAACAGCGGCTCGCCCCCTTCGAACGAGATCACGCCCACACCCGAAGTGCACATGCTCTCGACCGTGTCGACGATGTCCTGTCGGCTCAGAACTTCCTTCTTCTTGAGCGCCTTGATCGCGTAGCAGTGCTCACAACGGAACATGCACTTGGCGGTGATGGCGAAGACCGCATAGGGGACAAACGGCCGGTCGAGCACCTGGCTGCTCATCACGTCGAAGAAGCCGCGGTCGGGCCAAGGCGGAGTAAAGGCTTCGCTGAAGATACGATTGCCAAACCGCACCGACTTGTTTTCCGCCATACCGCCCGCAATGACGCTCAAGCGCCACAACGCCTTGCCCAGCTGACGCGGGGACAAGCCGAGGCGCTTGCGCTCGGTGACCAAGTGCGTTGCAGCCGACAGGCCAACGCGAGCGCTCAGGCCCAGTTGTTGTAGGCGCGCTCGGTACTGCGCGGTGGTGCTGGTCTTCACTGCAGCTCCTCGACGGTTCGTTCTGCGGCTTCGTTCAAGAGTTATGGACCGACGGAGCAAAGTCAAGTAAAAGCTTACTTATGGTGCCACGGGATGGGGTCAGGCAGGAC
>CAZRGL010000873.1:0-2857 GCA_964599485.1 uncultured Polyangiaceae bacterium | reverse complement strand
TGTCGCATTGACCGCAGTGGGCGGGGTCGAGATCGGTGTTGACGCACAAGTCGCCACACTTGGTCGAGCCGCCGACGCACTCGAGGCCGCAGCTTCCGGCCGAGCACACCTCGCCGGCATCGCAGGCGGTGTCGCAGCTACCACAGTTGGACGGGTCGAAGTTGGTGTCGACGCACAGCTCGCCACACTTGGTGGTGCCGCCGCCGCAGCTCGAGGCGCACTGGCCGTTCGAGCACACTTCGCCGGTGGCGCAGGTGGTGCCGCAGGTGCCGCAATGAAGCGGATTGTTGGCTGTGTCCACGCATGAACCGCTGCAAGCCGCAGTGCCGGACGGGCAACTCGTGCCGCACGCGCCGGCGCCGCAGACTTCGTCGGTGGCGCACACGGTTCCGCAGGCGCCGCAGTTGTTGGGATCGAGGTCGGTCACGACGCACGTCCCATCACAATCAGTAGTTCCCGTCGGGCAGCCCTTCCCTCCCGTCGTAGTGCCCCCGTCAGAGCTGCTACAGGCCTGCAAAGCCAGCACGGCCGCGAGCGGTGCCAGCACCGCGATCAAGCGCTTGTTCATCTCGAGTTCCTTCCCTAATGAATAAAAGAACACCCAGTATAGCGGCGCCAAAGCGGATTCCAACCGCCCGTCGACCGGGGCACGAAACGGACGCGCTGGCGGAGTTGGCGCAGCCGACGGTGACGACCACGATCGAGTGGCAGAACAGGAAGCGCTGGCGGAACACGAGGCCGAGCAGGAACAACGGGTCGTCGGCCGCTAGTCGAGCCGAGTGCTACTTCGATGGCCTCGGTGTGATGGGGCGCCCAAAGAAGCTGCTGTCCGAGTCGCCGCTGGAACATGAATGGCAAGCCGTTGCGTGACCGCTATCGATTGCGATGGAGGGTGGTGCCGGATAGTCCCACGACGAACACGCCCTTGGGGTTTGCCCAGACGCCGCGCAGCCCATTGTGTGTTCCGCTTTGTTGACGACGCCAGCGTTTGCCATCGAAGTGAAGCACGCTGCCGCCGTTTCCTACCGCGTAGACTGTTTGCGCGTCATGGCCACCAACCGCTCGGAGGGTATTTGCGCTGAGCTTGCCGGGTTGGGCAACGAGCTGCCAGCTCGAGCCTTCATGGCGAAGCACTACGCCGTTGCCACCCACGGCGAACGCCACGCCATCGCTACCCCAAATACTATGGAGACCCAGCATCGTCCCGCTCGCTCGAGGAGACCAGCGCTTCCCGTCGTAATGGAGCAATGTGCCGCGCTCGCCCACCGCGAACACATCTGTCGGGCCACGCCCCCATATGTCGAGCAACCGCGCCTTCGTACCGCTGGATTGGGATGTCCAGGCTCGGCCGTCGAAATGGTCGATGGTGCCCTCGGCGCCCACTACGAAAATGTCATCGACCGCGCTGCCCCAAATCCCCTCGAGCCGTTTCTGATGCGATAGCTGCGTCATGACGCGCCAGCGCTCGCCGTCGTAGCGAAGCACCGAGCCCCAACCCCCGGCGGCGAACGCCACGTTTTTTTTCGCGACCCAGAGCGCATTCATCTTGCCCTTGCTCGGCGCGTATCCACGAGGAGGTGCGCCCACGATGGGTACTCGGTGCCAACCGGCGGCATCATGCCGCCAAGCTGTATCCCAACCGACCGCGAGCACTTCGTCCGCGCCATGACCCGACACGTCGCTCAGTTGTTGATAGTGGGTACCGGCAGCCCTCCAACTTTGCCCGTCAAAGCCGAGGATCAACCCGCTGTAGCCTACCGCCACGATGTCCCTGGGGTCGCTGCCCGCCAAAGCCGTCGGAAACTGATAGTCGCCGCGGTACTGCATCGTCCAGTCTCCACCGGCGAAGCGCCAAATCCCGTCGAAGGTCGCGGCGAACATACTCTTGGGTCCTGCAATCCAAAGGTGGTGCGCTTCGCGTGTCTTGAGCTGGGAATGGGCCGACCAGCGTTTCCCGTCGAACCGAAGCACCTTGCCTTTCGAGCTCAAGGCCAACACGTCGCCTTTGACACTGCCCATGACCGCACGAAGGTAGTCAGTGGTCCCGCTCGGTTGTCGCGTCCATCGCCCGCCATCGAAATGGGTAATGGTGCCGTTCAATCCAACAGCGAACACATCGTTAGGGCCGCGGCCCCAGACGCTCGCGAGCCTGTCGTTGACCCCGCTGTGCTCTTCGACGAAGGACTTGCCGTTGAAGCGCCAGATGGCGCCGCCGTCGCCCACAGCGAAGACCGACTTCGGGCCACTGCCCCAAACCGATGTGAATATGGGGCACGCCGGTGGTCGGCCGCGGCGCCAACGGCAAGGCTCGTCGTGTTTGGTCCACGATTTGCCGTCGTAGCGCAGCAAGGTCCCGCTGTTGCCTACGACGAATATCGCCCGCGGGCTCGCTCCCCAGATGCCGCTGAGTAGCTGGGTGGTTCCTGCGTCGTGACGCTGCCAACCACGGCTGTCGCGCGAGAGGATTAGCCCGCGGCTGCCGCAAGCGAAGGTCATTCCCGAGGCGCTTTGCCACACCGCCGTCAAGGTGTTGCCTTGGGGCGAGGGGTTCTGCCAACACCACCCATCAACCGAGCAGAGCGGCCCGCGTGGTGCAAGAGCAACAGGCGGTGGTCGACCAACTGAGGACGGAAATCGTCACTGGCGACAGCGTCCTCTTGGGGGGCACCGCTTCACGTCCTGAGCTGCACCCGATGACGATGGCTACAAGTGCAAACAACGTGGGCGTGACGCTCTTGACCCGCCACATCAAGGTACGATTTGACATAGAGAAACGGACTCGGTGTTGATGGCGTAGGCTATACGTCTTGCCGCGCGGGGCCCATCAGATACGCCGTGTAGCTCGTCCAGCAACTAC
>CAZRGL010000872.1:0-2860 GCA_964599485.1 uncultured Polyangiaceae bacterium | reverse complement strand
GCGATCAATTCGTGAGAAGGATATGTAGTGGCCGGGTCGAGCATCAAGCCTAGCTCGTCCACTAGTTCGCCCAGTTGGTACTCAGGCACGGTGGCCAAGGGGCCGGCTCCAAACGTCATGTACAGGACGATGTTCCCCGACTTGGTTTCCTTTTGGTCTTTAACCAGGGTGTCGATGGTCCCTGGGCTCTTTACCCACTGTAGTAAGCGCCTGGCCCTTGGGTCACTTTGCAGCCCTCGTGTCCGTCGGCATAGCTCGTCTAGAATCAGGGTCCATTGGTGCCGGTTCTCAACTGTGTTCAATGGTGCAAAGCCGTCATTGTCGCTTAGCAAGTACCATAGGTAGACACCGCGTCCTGATAGAGCAGCAAAGGACGGTTGCGGAAGGGTGCCCTTTTGCCGAACCATGTCGAGCACTAGACCCAATGTGATTTCAGGCGAGAGGTTGGCAGGGGGCTTATAGCAGTCCAAGTCTAGCACTATCCCGGACAGTTCGCGCACATGGGCATCCCAAGCCTGGTAGTAGATTGGCTTGCCGTCTTCTATTGCTTTGGAATAGTCCTCGGGAGCCCTGGCCGGGGCGTTGCGGTGGCTGTACTTTCGCAACGCACTAATGCCCATCGTGTTCTGCGCAAGGTATTGCGTATTCACCCCCATCTCATGTTGCAAGATGGGAGGCAGCCACTGCTTCAGCTCTCCTTTCTTGACGGTGTAAAGGTAGTGGGGGTCGCGGCCTCCCTTTTTGGTGGGCCGGCGTGAGCCAAAGGCGATCCAAGAGTCGTCTCGGGCCCTTTTGAACAGCCGATTCAAAACCGGAATCGGTGGCCGCGGAACGAATTCTTCCACCATGCTGGAGGCGGTTAGGGCAGACAGTTTGTGCTTCTTGCCGGTCACCATCGGGACCGTTTCTACCACGGCGGCCACTACTTGCTGTTACTTGCGCCGGCTGCGGCGTTTGGGCGGATGCTCTTGTTCGAGCTGGGCAAGCCCCTTGACCAGGGCAAGCCTTAGCACCGCGCTGCGGGTTACTGCGCTGCCCATGAAGGCGCCGTACTCGCTGGCTTCAATCCTAGGTTGCAAGGCGTCGGCTCGTTCTAGCAGGGCTGCTGGAAGGCGAATCATCACGGAGCTGTCGTTTGGTGGCATATTTTCCTCTCGTTCTTGCAGGTCGGGTATCGCGAGCTCGCCACGTTCAGCTGCCCTGAAACGCTCGGCTAGCTCGGGGTTTTGGCTCAAGTCAGCCTTCAGGACGGAAACCAAGGCGCGGATGCGGCGCTCCCGGTCGAGGCTAACGACTGCGCCCATCACGCTGCCTCTCGGCTGAGCATGCGAGCCACAGCGCTTTTAGACCAGGGACGACCGCTGCGAGTTGGCACGCTGTCATCGTTCAAGCGCTTGGCAACGCCGCGGATGCTCAACCCTTCAGCTTGCAGGGCTCGCAGGATGGCGACCACTCGTTGTTCAGCTGGCTCGGGTTGAAGATGCACGCCATCGGCCGCTAACTGGTAGCCAAACGGGACATGGCCAACCCGCTCGTTCTTGGCTCGCTTCACAGCCAGGGCAGCCTTGGTGCGTGCCCGGATGATCTGCCGCTCGTACTCACTGAAGGCATCGACCATGCGGCGCATGAGCATCGCTTCGGGGCCATCGCCATTGCCCGCGCCGTTGGCTGCAACCACAGATGCGCCCAAGCGCTCGACCATGCGCTCGACCATGGCTCCCACGATGACATCGCGAGCCAAACGATCACGCTTGGCAACGAGTAGGACGCCAGCTCCCGATTCTTCAACAGCAGCCAGGGCAGCCAGCAAGCCAGGTCGCTTGTCTAGCTCAGCTGCGCCCGATACGCCGTTGTCCTCATGTGCGGCCACCAGCTCGACGCTATTCGCCTTGCACCAGCGCACAAGCTCAGCTCGCTGGGCTTCGGGGCCAAGGTGCTGCTCGGCTGTTGAAACGCGGAGGTAGGCTACTGCTTTGGAGGGGTCGGTGTTCTTGCTGTTGGTGCGTCGTGCCATGTACCACCAACGTAAGACAATTGTATTACATGTCAAGGGCTCTTGTCCCGGCACCGAACGGTTGCGGGACAGTTGGGTGCGATTTCCTGAAACTGGCTTGGTGCTCGCGGCGATAACCGCCGGGCCAACCCTACGCCCTCGAGGTCGACCACGGCCGCCTCAACATCCTCGATAGACCATGGCAGCATCGCCGACGATCTGACCGTCGAAGCGCAGCTTGGCTAATTCGGGGTTGTAGTAGAATGTGTGGGTGTAGGTGGGTACCCTGCTAACGGCCTGTTAACCAGGCTTCTCTGCTCCTGCTTCCAGCAAGCTCAAGTTCGCCAAATTGGGGCAAGCCAGCAAGGCCCTAGGAGCGGCCTCAGAAGGGCCTAGGAGGGGTTGGGGTCGCCTTGTCCGTCCTGAGCCTGAAAGGCGCTTCTGATGGGGTCTGGGAGCCAGCTCGGGCCAGTGGTGCTCGGGTCGGTGTTTCGCACCGTTTCGATTTCCACACTTCGATTCGGCCCGGCCCTAATCGGGCCTCGACCGGCGCGTTCTTGTGGGTCAGAACCTAGACCACACAGCGATCCGCGAGTCTGACCTTGAAACACAACGGCGAAAGGGCTTGAGAGCCAGCTCAAAAAACGCCCAAAAAGAGCGCTCCGTTGGAGCTTTGTTGGAGCTTTTATCGGACCCTCCGAGACGGAGGGGAACACCGGGGAGGCCCCAGGCCGCCCCGAACATCTAGCGTCGGCTTTTGGACCACCCCCCTGGACCACACTTGCCTACATGGGCAGTTGGCCTTGGTCGACGGAGCTTTTATCGGACCCTCCGAGACGGAGGGGAACACCGGGGAGGCCCCAGGCC
>CAZRGL010000871.1:0-2866 GCA_964599485.1 uncultured Polyangiaceae bacterium | reverse complement strand
GTCGCGGGGGGTCGGTCTTTGGGAGAGCGGGGCAGTTTCGGGTGCGGCGCCCCCGGGCTCATTGAGCCTGAGCGAGCTCACCCCCGTGCTGTTCGAAACGTGGAGACGTGGTGGGGCTTGGGACGAAGCGAGGGCAGAGCCAGAAATGTTGCGGCTGCCGCAGGACCAGCGTGATCCAAGCCCTGTAGGCGTTCTTCGTGAAATGGTGCTCGACGCTTTGCAGGACCTCGGTGAAGGGCAATGGGTTCCTTATTCGGCGCTGGTGGCTTACCTCGAGGATGACCCCCGCGCGGGTGGCCTGCGGCGCTTGCTCAAGCGCTGGGCCAAGCGGGTCGGTTTGGCAGTGCCAGCAGAGCTCGATGTCGTTCGAAGAGTGTTGCTCGAGTCGCTGCCGGCTCTCGGCGTTGTCGATCTCGGGGGGGCCGACGTGGAGAGCGCCGCCGGCTCGGGCGAGCTGAAGGGGCTGGCCCTGCGGCTCACCGGTCGAGGCAGAGAGCTGATTTGTCGCGAGACCGTCGGCAGCTCAGCTCAGGATCGGAGCCGCTCGGAACACCAGAGTTGTTTTGTCGAGCCGCGCCTGTTGCAGCTTGGCAGCAGCGCGCAAGTGGCCGGGACGATTGAGCTGGGCCGTTTTGCCGAGTTGGCTGGCGTCGACAACGTGCTCGAGCTGAGCCTGGCGACCTCAGCAATATCTCGTGGTTTGGCACAAGGCATCGACGCCGGCGAGATGCGCAGTCGGCTCGAAGCGCTGGTCACCTTGAGCCCCGAGATTTGCGAGACACTCGAGCAAGCGGGCACGATTGTGGGCCGCGCCACCCTTGCGCCCGCCGGTGGTTTCCTTTGGATTGAGGATGAAGAGTTGCGCGAGATGCTGCGCTCACGCCAGCCCGCTGCAGAGTTCTTCGTCGATCCCTCGCCACCAGGGGGGTTGCTCGTGGCGTTGGGTGTGGAGCCAGAGCGTGTCTGTAGACGCTGTCGTGCCCTCGGTGTCGAAGTGAGCGTCGAGGAAGGGATGATGCGGGCCCGTCGGTCGACCATTCCACCGCCGAAACGCAGCGAGACGAATCGCAAGACGGTTTCCTGGCGTCCGCCCGCGGCGCGCGGACGAAGGCGTACGGGCGACTCCTAGCCCGAAACCCGGGCATCGACCCGGCATCCGGGTGGCCTGGCCTCGAGGCGCGGATCATCCATCGCACACCTTGCCGTCGGCCGATGCTATGGTGATTTGAGCCAGTAGAGCCGGCTAGTGCTGTGGCGGTGTCGCTCGTGTCCCGAAGGCACCAAAGGGCTTTTCAGGACATGGTAAGCGCGTCCGCGACGTCATCATCGGATCGATTTCCAGAGCTCGAGAAATTCGAGCTGCTCGAGGAGATTGGCCATGGAGGCATGGCGACGGTGTATCGCGCTCGCGATTTGCGCCTCGATCGAGAGGTCGCCATCAAGATCATCCACAAGCATCTGCGTGAAAACCCGGAGGTGCGTCGCCGCTTCGTCGCTGAAGCGCGTGCAGTGGCGAAGCTGCGCCACCCTGGTATCGTGGACGTCTACGACGTTTCCGACGAAGAGGATGAGTCGCGGTATCTCGTCGTCGAGCTGATCCGCGGTACCAATCTGCGCAAGATGCTTCATGAGCACGAGGCGTTGCCCGCTGAAGTTGCGGCTATCATCATTTCGCTGTTGTGTGGCGCGGTCCAGCACGCCCACGAGGCGGGCGTCATTCACCGGGACATCAAGCCCGAGAACGTTCTCGTGGAGTTGCCGCGTCATTCGATGCCACCGCCGGGCGGAGCGGATGATGCTGATGAGGAATTGTCGGTCAAGCTGGACGGAGAGGACCAAACGAGCCCGGCGCGCACGAGCTTGGTGAGCTCCTCTGCGCGCAGCGATCGCAACAAAGTTCGCATCAAGCTCACCGATTTCGGCATCGCCAAGGTCCTGGACGTCCAGGGCGTCACTTCCACGGGGCAAATCCTGGGCTCTCCGGCCCACATGGCACCAGAGCAGATTGAGGGCGGACGCGTTGGGCCCCAAACGGACGTGTTTGCGTTGGGCGTGCTGATGTACGAGTGCATGGTCGGCCATCTGCCCTTCGAAGGTAGGAACCCGGCGCAGGTGCTTCGCAAGGTGCTCGAGGGCATCTACGAGCAAGCCGATTCGGAAGCCCCGCAGGTCGGTGGGCGGTGGGCACGGATCATCGCCCAGGCCTTGCATGTCGACATCGACAAGCGCATCGCCAGCGCCGAAGCGCTCGCAGCGTTGATTGAGCAGGAGCTGCAGCAGTTGGAGATTGACGACCCGTCACGGTTGCTGACTCAGTTCTTCGATAGTCCTTCGACTTGCCGAGAGCGGCTCAGTGGGCAGCTCGTGGGCCATTTGCTCAAGCGGGGGGAGCAAGAACGCAAGCGCGGTCGCGTGCAACTCGCTGCGGCTGACTTCAACAGGGCACTGGCGTTCAGGCCCGACGATCTGACCATCCTCAAGCGGGTCAGCTCGCTGAGCGCGCAAGCGGCCTGGAAACAGCGCGTCTCACGTACTGCAACGATTCTGCTCGGTTCTGCTGCTCTGGGAGGTGCCGCTTTTGGGATTACGCGGTTGGTGCGACCTGCGCTCGGCCCGCCACTTCTGAGCTCGCACTTGTCAGCGCTGCCGCTGCCGACCAGCAAGCCGCTGGTGGTCAAGACCGCAGCGCCGACTTCCACCAGGAGCGCTTCGGTTCCCACGGCATCAGTGTCGGCGGTCGCGGTCAGTAGCTCTTCGCCGCGCATCTTCCCGGTTGTGGATGCTGGTGCGCCAAGCAGTGGGCAGCGGGCTCGTGTGCGCTTCCACCTCATCCCGGGGGGGGCGGCGATGACGTTGGGGGGCAAGG
>CAZRGL010000870.1:0-2878 GCA_964599485.1 uncultured Polyangiaceae bacterium | reverse complement strand
GCTCGCGCCCCAGGTCCCAGAGCTCGGCGTGCTCGCCGCCTAGCTCCTCGAGCCCCAAGCCGGCTGTGCTGGGTCGCATGCCTACGGCGACCAGCACCGTATCGGCCGTGATCTGAATTGCCTTGCCGTCCTGATCGACATTCAGTGTCAATGAGCCGTCCGTGTTGCGCTCGGTCCCAGTGGCCAGGGCCTTCTTGTACATCTTGCCGCCCCGCTTGCGGATCTTTCGTTCGACCAGCCGAACACATTCGGCGTCGTGCCCGGCTAGCAACTGAGGCAAGGCCTCGACCACATGCAGCTCGCTTCCGAGCTTCTGGTACACCGTGCCCAGCTCGAGTCCGATGACGCCGCCGCCGACGACTGCCAAACGGCGCGGTATGGCGCGCAAGCTGACCGCCTCTTTGGCGCTGATGATCTGCTCGCCGTCGAAGGGCAGGGCGGGCAGCTCGATGCTGCGGGCGCCCGTCGCGACGACGACGGCTTTGCTCGCCTCGAAGCGCTCATTCTGTCCATCGGCTTTGCTCACCACCACGGTGCGCGCCGAGCTCATGGTGGCGGAGCCCTGCAAGTAGTCGGCCCCGTTGGCTTTGAGCAGGCCGCGCACGCCCTTGTTGAGTCGCGCCACGATGCCGTCTTTCCAGTCCTGTAGCTGACCGGCATCCACGCCGATCTCACCAACGGTGATGCCTTTGGTCGCCGCGCGACTGATTTCCTCGAATTGGCTGGCTGCGTGGATGAGCGCTTTGGACGGAATACAGCCCCAGTTCAGGCACACCCCGCCCGGCTTTTCCTTCTCGACGCACAGCACGCTCAGGCCGAGCTGGCCGAGCCGGATGGCGCAAGGATAGCCGCCGGGGCCGGCGCCGATCACAATCACGTCGTAGCGCTTGTTGCCGCTTGGTTCCATGGCATGGGCGATACACGATCGCGCCAGTCGCGTCAGGGCTCGTGTGCGGGCGGCGCCGCCCTGTCTGTGGGCCTAGTCCTTTGAACAACGAGCGCCGATCATGAAGCCCCTGATGGGCGCGCGGCGCAGCGCCCGCTCGGTCTGCTCGTCGAACTCCCCGTGCTCGTCGAGGGGCTCACTGGGGTGGTTGCGATTCCACAGACGCTGGAAGGCCTCGATGTCGAGCCCGACCAGCTTCTTGGTCTTCTTGTTCACGTAGTCGAAGTGCCAGCGGTCGCGCTTGCCCATCCAGCGAAAGCCCTGCTTCTTGAGAGTTTTTCGCCACGAGCCCGGTTGGCTGATGTCGATGGCCAAGCCGCTCTGGTGGTTGCTGTTGCCGGGCACGGCAGCCAGCTTGATGCCGCAGCGCTTGTTTCGGTACCAGTCGTAGAGCAGATACTGCTGGGCGACGGTCCGCAGCATCGAGTTGACTTTGATCTTACGCCGCTTGGCTTTTCGTAAGGCCGCGATGAAGGCGTCGCGCGCAGCTTTGCGCATGTAGGGAAAGACCGCTTTGCCGAAGGTCGCATTGGCGAGCATCGGCACCCGTACATAAGCGCCGGGCTGCACGCAGTTTCCCTCTGCGATGATCTGCTCACTCAGCTTCTTGACGATGGTCGTGGTGCAACCACGCCGCTTCTTGAGCACGTCGGCGATGGTGCCCGTTGCTGGAATCGCAGCTGCGCTCACCGTGGGTTTGGGCTTCGGCAGCGCGTCCGGTAGCGCCTGGGCGAACTTGCTGAGCTTCGGCAGCTCGCCATTCGGCGACGGCGAGCAGGCACTGGGCGCGAGCAGCGCAACGAAGGCGAGCCAACGCGCAACTGGAGCGAGCCAGCGGCAGTTGATTGTCTGTCCAAGAGCCCCGCTCATGCGCTGGTCTGGACTAGCACGGGCTCGGCGGGCTGGACGAAAAAACGACCTGGCGCGGGCGCTCCGTCGCTCATCCGGATTGGCGCAGCTCACAAATCCGTGATGCGGTCGATAGGCGCTCGAGCGACAGCCAGCTCGGAGTAAGGCTGCCCGCTGACCGGATCGCTGGCCTCTGGCAGCACGTCGAGCAAAGGGCGAAGAGCGAATGCGCGCTGGGTCAGCCTGGGATGGGGAATGCGTAGTCCCTCCAGATCCACCGTTCCCGAAGATAGCCACAGCACATCGATATCCATGGTGCGCGGTCCCCAGCGCACCGGGTCAGGCCGTTTCCGGCCCAGCTGTCGCTCGATTTGTAGAGCTATCTCAAGCAGTTCGAGCGGATCGAGCGCGCAGCGCAGACCGACTGCGGCGTTGAAATAGTCAGGCTGGGGTGGCCCTCCGAGCGGCGCCGTCCGATAGACAGACGAGCGGCCGAACAGCTCTAGCCCGTCGGCTGCGGCCAAGGCTTTGGCCGCTCGGCGCAGCGCGAGCAGCGGCTTGCCCAGATTGGCCCCCAAGCCCAAGACCGCGAGGGCACACCCCTCCGCGACAACCTCAGCGGCTCTTGCCACTCTTCTTCTTCTTGTCGTCTTCGTCTTCGTCCGGCGCCGGGCAGCCGTTCTTGGCTGCGTCCCCAATAGCCGCGAGGCCTGGCTCCTCGGGACAAGCGTCTTTTCCGTCGGTGATGCCGTCTGCGTCGGTGTCGGGGCAGCCGTTGTCATCGTGGCCGTCGCCGAAGCGAATGCCCTTGATGTCCGGGCATGCGTCGTCGTTGTCGGCGAATCCATCGGCGTCATTGTCGGGATCGGGGCAGCCGTCGGAGTCCTCGAAGCCATCCGGATCTTCGGGGTCCTTGGGGCATTGGTCGGTGGTTCCCTCGACGCCATCCCTATCGGGATCACGGTCGGGGCAGCCTCGCTGGGTCGGGTCGTCGCTGGGGATCCCCACCACGTCGGGGCAGTGGTCATCCACATCCAGGATGCTGTCACCGTCGTTGTCGGGATCGGGGCAGCCGTCGCCGTC
>CAZRGL010000869.1:0-2889 GCA_964599485.1 uncultured Polyangiaceae bacterium | reverse complement strand
CGTGAACCTCCGCTTGGATGACGTTCACTGCCTGGGCGGCGCTGCGCTCTTCGTTCGGATCTGCGAGCAGCTCGGTGAAACGGCGCGCGGTAGCGACGATACGTGCCTCGAGTGAAGCGGTGCGCGCACCACCATATGGGACGCCCGCGTTCTTCCGATAATTGAGGTGCAGCGCTTCATAAACCAGCGAGGTTTGCATCATCGATGCATCGTTGAGTCCGCTCAGAGCGGTGCTCACCACGGCGGTGGCGGCTGGCAACTCACACTCCTGCTCTACGCCGACACGTGGCAACACTGCGCCCACGCGCCCTTGGCCTGTCGGACCAGCGCCCGCTACCCGTGGCAACCCTACATCGTAGAGAAGCGCAGCGATGGCGATGCGCGAGAGCGTGCGCGGCTCGTCGCTGAGCTGGCGGGCCATGCCCAGCGAGAGCATGGCTGCATTGACAGCGCGGCCGGCGTGCTCGTGTCGTGCGTTGTACAAGGCCGTGGTACCGAGGAACGCTGGGGATTCCACGGCCGAAAGATCAGCAAGCTGTTGGGCAACCCGCCGAACTCGGGTGGGCATTGCGAATTGGCCCCGCTGAATGGACTCGAGAAAGCGCCGCATCACGATGATGGCGGTGCAGTAGTTGCGAACGACCAGCTCCTCGGGGGCGAGGTCCTCGTCTTCAACGTCGCGATGGCTGCCCGGTGGCCGGCCTCGGCGCAGTCGAATGCGGGTGAACTTGTGCTCCTTCGGCGAGCGGCCCATCTTGCGGATGGCGTCACCGAGTGCGCTCTGGAGTCGCTTCAGCTCCTCGAGCGGGACGTCGTAGCCGATGGCAATCTCGTCGATACCGAATGGCAGCAGCAAACCGCCCAGCTCCAGCGCGGCTGCATAGACTGCCCGCCCGGCGCGCAACAGCCGACGACCGATGAACACAGATCGCTCTGTGAAGAAAATCTTGATGTTGCGCCCGGTACGGGTGCCGTATTCGCCAACAGCGTGTTGGGTTGCCTCGAGCTGTCTGAGCTGGGCCTGGTTCTCTGTGGTGTACAGGGTCGACTGCTTGGCCAGCCTGTGGATCGACAGCAGCACGTTTGCGCCCAGCTGATCTTCGCTGATCGTCGCAGCGGAGGCCTCGAGTGGCGTTGCAGTAACGGATTGCGCCCCGCTCACGTCTCAGCCCCCTGCTGGGCGGCACCCGCGAGCCGCGCGCCAATGGCCTCGGCTGCTGCGCCGGCGGCGATTCGCAGTTTCTGGGTGTTCCACGGTCTGCGGCGGGCTGCGCCTTCGAGGGCTTCGAGCGGATGGTCGCTGCTCGCGCGGTCTCCGAGAACCTGGGCTGCCAGGATGCGCGTCCGGTCGATCGCCTCGTCGGTCATGAGGCCGTGCTGCTCCAGGATGGAGATGAGCAACGACTCGGCGCGCGCTGCGTTGAGAGCGTAGAGTGTCTCGAAGATCTGCTTCTGCTCGACCGTGGGGCGCTTCATGAACGACTCGGCTTCGACCATGCGCACGAGATCGGGACCAGCGTTGCGCACATTGTAGCGCAGCATCGTGGTCAAGGCGGCTGAACGCAGCCTCGGGTCGTTACTCGACATCAGTTTGAGTAGTTGCTTGGCGAGCTCTTCGATGGAGGCCGAGAGTAGCGCAGTTGCCTCACAGCGTAGCGCCGGATTCGGGCTTGCGAGCAATGGTCTCAGCGTGCTGATTGCTTGCGGCGTACGCGTGGCGGTGACGATGGCGAGCATGCGTTGGGCGAGCGGCGGGTTGAGACTGTCGAGTCGCTGAACGACTACAGCCTCACGTCCGACCATCACGTGCTCGACGTACGCGATGAGCAACTCGAGGACCTCCCCGTTGGGCAGCTCGTTGGCCATGCTCAAGGTCTCGTCCAACAGCTCTGGCCCGATGTTGCTGAACACCCAGCGCAAGCCTTCTAGGATGCCGGCTCGCTCTTTGGGGTTGAGATCTTGCGTGGTGGCAACCCGGAGTAGCTCACGCAAAGCGCTGGCAGGGAACATCCCCGTGGTGAGGTGAGCGGGTGACGGTGGCCGCGGCAGCTCTTGCATCCCAGCAATGCGTTCGAGCAAGGTCTGATAGGTGTCGAACAGCTCGCGGTAGCGCTCCTTTTGAACCAACTCGCGACAGTGTTTGGCCAGAGGCGCGAGCAGCAGCTCCGGATCCCCACGTAGCTCGGTATCGGCAAAAGCTGCGGCCGCCGTATCGAAAAAGCGTCGCCGCCAGCGCTCCGGATCGAGGGATAGCTGGGCGCCGAGGGCCCGCTTTGCCGCTACTGGCAGCTCGAGCGCTGCTGAAGCCTCTTTTGCTGCTGCCCAGCCGCTCTTGTCCGTGGCTACGGCCATGGCGGCTACCTCGGCGAGGTCTTCGCGCGCCAACTGCTCCATTTCGGTGGCCTCGGCGAAAAAACGCTCCTGCTCGGCCGCGTCGGCCTCGGCCATGTCGTCGCGCACTTTGCAGCGAATGTGCGTGAAGCGGGCTTCCCACAACGCGGAGGCGATGTCGTCATCGCTGTCTCCGCCTGGCTCGAGCAGCATGGCGTGCAATAGCGTCGCGAGCTGCTCCTCGGTAACGCCGCGCAAGATGCGCACTTCATCGACACCAGCGCTGCACAGATTGTATGGCACCGCGTCATTGGGCTTTTCCGGCTCCCACACCGTGAGGTTTCGTTGGGTGAAGCAGAAGGGGTGCACGGTGAAGTAGAGACAATCGGGATCTTCGCGCAAGGCCTCGACCGCAGCTCGAAATATGGCGCGAATTCGAGCCGTAGCCTCTGGGTGCTGAAGACCATATTGCCGAATGGCTGGCAGGGCGCGCTCGAGCCGTTCGAACACCTCGACGATCTTGCTGGGCTCTTCGTCCTGGGCAGCCGCTGCCGCTTG
>CAZRGL010000868.1:0-2893 GCA_964599485.1 uncultured Polyangiaceae bacterium | reverse complement strand
TTGGCGGTCGTGCTGGCCACGGAGATTACTCCCGGGCGGGGGTGCTCAAAACTGCGCGGAGATTACTCCCGGGCGGGGGTGCTCCGGGTGCCGCGGAGATTACTCCCGGGCGGGGGTGCCGGGGTGCCGCCCGGGCGGGGGTGCCGGGGTGCCGCGCAAAACTGCGCGCGGAGATTACTCCCGCGGGGGTGCCGGGGTGCCGCGCAAAACTGTGCGCGAACTCTTCCAACTGCGCGCGAACTCTTCCAGTGCAGCGGAAGTTCCTTCATTTTGCGGCTGCCAGGGTCTGGATTTGCTCGGCTAGCGCCCAATGCCGTCCACTTACGGCCAAGCCAACCTTCGGAATTATTGTAGGCGGTCTATCCCCGCCCGAAAGCCACCGGGCGGGGTTTAGAGGCCGTCTCATGCTGCTCCGCCAGGCTGAGGGTTTTGTGGCCTCCCCCATTGGCCTGATGGGGCTCGACTTGGACACGCCCGAACGCACTTCGCTGTCGCGGCGCAGCTGCAAGGTAGAGGTTCCGCCGCTCGCCAAGAGGAGCGACGGCCCAATCCACCCGGTCATCGACTCCACCGGGCTGAAGATGGTCGGTTATGGCGCGTGGAACGCCTGGCAGTGTGTGTGTAGACGGTTTCGAGTTGCCGATCGAACGCTGAAATGTGCTCAGCAGGTGAGCTGCTTCTGCCGCTGGTTCGTAGTAGAGACGCGAGATGAGATGTCCGCATTGCGAATCCCAAATGACCCCTGGACGAATCTCCGTGAAGGCGGCGGCGCCGCGTGGGTTCTTCGGACAACTCTTCAGCCCTCACGCAACGCGCACTGCATTGGCGGCGCGGCTCTACTTCGAGAGCGACGATGACGGCCACGAGCATCGGCCCGAGATCTCCAAAGATGGCTACCTTTGCGAGGAATGCGACACAGTCATCGCCCTAGGTCGTCGCTCGGGACTGACCTGCTTCGAGTGCAACAGCAGGATCGCTGGCGACGAGAACGAGTGCCCCAAGTGCGGTTGGACCTGGGAGTAAGCTGCAACCATGACGCACTCCTTGTTGGATGGTTGGCTCGGCAGGCAGCACGGTGCTCCACGTCAACGGTTCGACGGCACTTCACTGGGCCCCAAACTGTTCGAGTCACACGTCGAGCTCGATCCGAACGCGCCTGTGCTGCTCTTGTCCGATCTCCACTTCGGCGACGGCAGCAAGACCGACCTCTTTGCGGGACAAGATGACGCGCTCATCGCTTTTGTCGAAGAGCAACGCGACCTCGTCGCCACCATCGTGTTCCTCGGAGACATCCTGGACATGCCTCAGGCCTGGAGCCTGCGGCGCGTCCTTCGCGCCCATCGCAAGCTCATCGGCTATCTGCGTGAGCTCGCGCAAACGCAGCGGGTCATCTTCGTGCGCGGCAACCACGACTGGTCCGTCGATTACGAAGACCTCTTTCCGGGGGCCACACGCAGCGAGGCGGTGCTGATTGGCGCGCGCGCCTTGGCATGGCATGGCCACCAGGTCGACTTGCACATGAATCCTGGCGTCGAGAGCGCAGCGCGGACGACCTACTTGCATGCCATCGCCGAGCGCATGGCAGGCTGCAGGCTCGTCCCACCACTCGAGCAGCACGATTCCACAGCAAACCGAATCGGACTTTCATTGGCCGTGGCATGGGCGCGCGTCCTCATCGCCCGCGCAGCGCTGCTCCGTCGGGTCGGCCGAGTACATCGAGCTGCCGAGCTGGAGACGAGCGTGCGCTACTTGGCGCGCTCGGTAAGCGGCGATCCAGCCGACCTCTTCGGCGCCACGAAGAGGGTCCTGCTCGGCAAGGACTTCGACACGATCGTCTGCGGTCACAGCCATGAGCCAGGGGTCGTTCAGACCCCAAGCGGCGTGTATGCCAATACCGGGACTTGGGCATGCGGCACGCGCAGCTACGCCACCTGGAATGGGCAGCGCATCGTCGTGCACGACGTCGACTCGGGGCGAGCCATCGGTGACGAACGTTACGTCTCAGTGCCCGACGATACGGTGCCGCAAGATCTGTTCGACTGGTGGACGGAGCTATGGCGACGGGGCTTACTCAGGGGAGGTGCCGCACCTTCAGAGGCGGAACCAATACGGTGACTGCAGAACCATCGAGCTCGCAACCCGTGAAACGCGCCGCGTTCTTCGACATGGATCACACCGTGCTGCGTATCGACTCAAGCCTCAGTTGGATGCGCTTTCTTCAGCGCCGCGGCGAGCTGTCACAGCTGTATGCGCTGCGCGCCTTGTGGTGGAGCATTCAGTACAAGCTCGCGCTGCTCGACTTGGACACCTTGGCAGACCGGCTCGTAGCTGAGCTGCGAGGGGACGCCGAGGTGGACATGATCACCAAGACCGAGCAGTGGCACCGGCTCGACGTCGCCTGCAACGTGAGTGACGCTGCAGTCAAGACAATCGGTCGGCACCGAGAATGTGGCGACGTCGTGGTGCTGCTGACCGGATCCAGTCAGTATGCTGCCCGTAGTGTCGCGCAGATGCTCGACATCGAGCACGTCCTGAGCACGGAGCTGGAGGTTCGCGATGGGCACTTCACTGGCAAGGTGGCGCAGCGGTGTTTCGGACGCCACAAGGTACGGGTCGCTCAGCAGTGGGCGAGCGCGCATGGCGTCAACCTCGACGATGCGGTCTTCTACAGCGACAGCTACAACGACCTGCCCATGCTCTCCCGCGTCGGCCGACCCGTGGCGGTCAATCCAGATGTTCGACTGCGCCGCCATGCCATGACCAACAACTGGAGCATCGAGCGCTGGACCTGAAATCTCGAAGCGGCTCACGACCGATTGCTGGGCCGAGGCTATTTGACACAAACACCGTTCTTGGCGCGACAGCGCTTGGACATGACGCAGATGGCGGCGAT
>CAZRGL010000867.1:0-2898 GCA_964599485.1 uncultured Polyangiaceae bacterium | reverse complement strand
CAAGTGATCGAAATCGTTTGTCGACCGCGTCGATTTTGTGGGGAGCACTCAGGGTGCATACCCCCGAGCAAGAAGCTTTCGTCACCGTTGATGGTGTCGAGCTGCTGCTGAGGCGGGGCGGCCTGAAAGAAACTCCAATCCACATCGGGCGGGAAGTAGGGAAAGCTCTCTTCCAGCCAGCGTTCGTCATAACTGCCCAGCTTGGACCAACGTTGCTTCCACAGCATGGGAATGGCGCCAAAACCAACCGGCTCCGGGTGGTCATCGGGAGACTTGATTAGCCGCTCAGGGTCCTCGATGTTGGGCGCGTGACCGCTCTTCGGGTTGATACCAACCGGGTTTTCCGCACGGTCTTTGCCACCGAAGGCGTGCTCATAGGTCAGAGGGATCCTCTCGAAGATCTGCGGCTTGCCCGTTCCGAGCGGACCGATGGTGCGGGGACCGAAAATCGCCAGCTGCCGGTCGAAGCCGCCGCGCTCGGACTCGCCAAAACGAAAACGCACCATCATGGCTTTGCTACTGCGGCTCGGCGGGTGGGCGTGCCCTTTGAGCAGCACGTCGCAGCGGGGCTTGAGCACGGCGAAATCCGAGCTATGGAGTGCACTGCTGTTCAGATCGTCGCTGACATGCTCGTCGCCAGTGGGCATATCAGGCTCGTCTCGCAGCACTACCGGGCCACCGACGACGATGTCGTAGGTTGCTTTGACCACCACCGTGCGCACATGTTGGCCGCCGACCAAACGCCAAGGCAGCGAGCAGGCCACCAGCTGGCTCGTCGTGGTCAGGATGGGGATGCCGTCCGAGCCGCGCTCGGGCAATCTGTTGGTTTCTGCAGAAGACATCGTTTGCTCAGAATCCAATCAGCACTTTGGCCTGGGAAGGTACGACGCAAGCGCCCACCGGGCAGTTGGCGCTGGCCCCGTTGTGGGCCGACACCGAGGTGAGAAAGACCATCTTCTTGCCTTTGGCGATCACCGTGCTGCTGAACAGTTTGGGCGCAACTTCTTTCATGTTGCTGCCGCTACTCACCCCGCCGGTCACGCCGGCTTCGTCACCATTGCTGTTGGGCACCTTCGTGCCCTCGACCACCACGTCCATGTTCTCGATGAGGACCTTGTTGACGGTGTCGCTGGAGGCCGGAACCATGGCCGCGTTGGGATAAGGAATGGGCACCGTGCCTACCGGCGGAGGCATGGGCGTCTTGCAGACGTCGGGCGCGCCCATGTAGGTCCCCATCGCCAAAGTTGTTGCGGGCAATTTGATCATTCGTTTGCTCCAGCTCTCGTAGGTTGCTCGTCTCAGCCCAGCAGGATCTTCTCACCGTCGATGCTGGTCTCTTCGTCAGAAACCATCGAGGTGCGCTTCGACATCAGGTTGTAGCCACCTTGCACCAGGGTGCGGATCCGCCCGGCCCGCGTCTGGACCAGCTCGCTGGCCTCGCGGAACACGTTGCGGCTCTTTTCCATGATCCGCTCGGCCTGCAGCTCGAGGCGCTCGACGTTCTGGATCAACATGGTGGCAGTGGTGGCGATACGACCGGCGATGACTGTGGCTTGCTGCGTCTTCAGCTCGGCAGCGTCGCTTGCCACTTCGAGCTGCGGCGCCGAGAGGCGCGCGGCGCGCCCTGCCTCGAGCTCGAGATCTTTACCCGAGCTCAGCCGCACCCGTCCGGTCGCTTGGATTGTCAGATCACCGTCTGTCAGCTCGACTGGCGCTGGGTGGCGACGTTCGAGCACACCGAGCAAATAGTGGGCGCGCCCCGTGTCGTCGCCGACGACGACCACCCGGTCGCCCAACGCTGGCGTATACGGGCCGACCAGCGCCAACTGGGCCAAGAGCAACCCTTCTTGCTCGCCACCTACGACCTCACGCAGCTCCCCCACGCTTCGACGCACCCAGAGCTGGCCGCTCTTCGGCTCGTCGAGCTTGGAAACGACAGCTTCGAACAAGCCGGCGGCGCCCTTGGAGTCCCGGTTGACTGCAATGTTCATGTTCTTTGCATCCATCGTGTTTCCTTCGCGCAATTAGACGACTCGTCTCTTTCGCCGCGTCCGGCGGCGCGCACCACGTCCAACCGCATCTACTGGGGCGGTGGCTCGTGCCAAGGCGGCCGCAGCCTTCTTCTTCGCCCGCTCCGCTTCCTTGAGGGCGCGAGCCGCTTCCTTCGCTGCCATCTCGGCGGCGAATCTGGTGGCGTCTTCCATTCTCTTGGCTTGCTGGAGAGCTTTTGCTTGGGCTTCGGCGGCAACCTTGGCGGCCTCGGCCGTTGCTTTGACCGCCACCAAGGTCGGATCGGTCAACGTTGCGTTGACGGTGAGATTGTCACATTCGAGGGTCGCTCCCGCGCAGTCGATCGTGGGTGAGCTCAATCTGATCTTCGAGGTCCCTGTCAAGGAGATCTCGTCCCCGGTCACATCGACCTTGCTGTCGTCGATCTTGAACTGCGGCGAGGCGCCCGCCACACCCAAGCTCACCGCCTTGTCGGCGACTTTCAGCTCCCAAGCGCTATTGCCAATTGTCACGTCGGCGTCGGTGGCGCGAAAGCCCCAGCTGTTGTCGACCAGCAGCTCGGCCGTCTTGTCCTTCTTCAAGGCGAGCGAGGCTTTGACATCCGCCGCTTCTTTGCTCTCGAAAGTGAGGTCTTCGGATCGCAGCGTGAAGGTTCCCTCGTCAAAAGTCAGCTGGCTCTTGTCGGTAGCGGTGACATCGACTTTCTGTTCGGACTTGAGGCTGAGCGTCTTGGTGGCAGCATCCAAGGCGAGGCTCGCCTCTGCTCCGGCAGCGGCAGCAGTCTTGACCTGAACATCGACTTTCTTCTGAGACGACACGTTGACCTGCTCGGTCGCGCTCACCTCAGCGGTATGGGGCGACATGAGCAGCGCGTTCTGCTTCGCAATG
>CAZRGL010000866.1:0-2914 GCA_964599485.1 uncultured Polyangiaceae bacterium | reverse complement strand
TTCCCAGCCATGTGAAGTTCGCCTCCAGGGTCGATACAGTCATCGCCAACGGTGCCGAATGTGAGCCGCTGCTACATTGCGACAAGGCCGTGATGCGTGAGCGCACCGACAGCGTGCTGCGCGGCTTGTGCTTGTTGGCCGAAGCAACGGGCGCGCGCCGCGCGGTCATCGCGCTCAAGAGGCGCTACCCGGAGGTGGTGGAGCGGGTCCGAGCCGTGACGATGGCGCGTTACCCCAGCGTCGAGATCCACGAGCTCGACAACTACTACCCGGCGGGCGACGAGCAGGTGCTGGTCAACGAGGTGACCGGGCGCGTGGTGCCCGAGGGCGGCATTCCTCTTCACGTTGATGTGGTGGTCAACAACGTGGTCACGCTCAGCCAGGTAGCCGGCGCTCATGATCACGGCGAGCCGGTCACTGCGCGGCCGCTGACGGTCGGTGGCGAAGTAGCGCGGCCGCTCAGCTGTGAGCTGCCCATCGGCACGCCCATGGCCAGCGCGATCGAGCTGGCTGGAGGTGCGACAGTCGATGCTCCTGTCATCGTCGAGGGCGGGCCCATGATGGGCCGCTTGGTGCGGGACTTCGATGAGCCTATTGGCAAACGTACCAGCGGGGTGCTGGTGCTCGACGCCAACCACCCGCTAGTGCAACAAAAAGCGCGCGCGCTGGCCCACGAGACCCGCCGCGCGCGTGCCGCGTGCTGTCAGTGCCGCATGTGCACTGACTTGTGCCCACGTTTCAACTTGGGTCACTCGATTCAGCCCCATCTAGCGATGCGCGCCCTGTTGAGCGAGGGGCTGACCGAGCCGGTGGCCAGCCACATCAGTGCTGCCTGGCTGTGCTGCTTGTGCGGAGTATGCGAGGCTCACGCCTGCACTCAAGGGCTCAGTCCTCGCAAAATCTTCGAATCCTTACGCAGCAGGCTCAGCGCCGAGGGCGCCACAAATCCCCATCGGCGCAAGGACTGCCAGCGACACGATTTCGCTACCCTTCGTCGGGTGCCGGTCGATCGGCTCGTCGCTCGCTTGGGTCTGAGCGACTATGCACATGCTGCCAGCGCGGTCGACCTCGCTGACCGCTCCGTGGCCCGAGTGCGACTGCGCCTCAGCCAACACATCGGTGCGTCTGCCGCGCCGTTGGTGGCCGTGGGCGATCAGGTCGAGCGGGGCCAGCTCATCGCCGAGATACCTGCCGACAAGCTCTCTGCTCGCTTGCATGCTTCGATTTCTGGGCGCGTGACGGCTGTTGACGATCGTGAAATCCGAATCGAGAGAAACTGAAAGATGACACAATCGCAGTCGCCTCCTGTTGCGCTCGCTTGCATCGAGCTGTCCAGTATCGCGCGGGGTTTTCGAACCGCCGACGAGATGCTCAAGCGTGCCGAGGTGCGGCTGTTGGAGGCCGGCACGGTGTGCCCTGGCAAGTTCGTCATCGTCATCGGCGGCCAGGTTCAACCCGTGGCAGAGTCCTTCGACGTCGGGTTGCAGATTGGTGGCCCGGCAGTGGTCGACAAGCTGCACTTGCCGAGCGCTCACCCGCAGCTCCTACCTGCTATTGGCGCGACGGCCGAGCTCGGCGGCATCGAAGCGGCCGGCATCGTGGAGACCTTCGCGGTCGCCACGGCGATCGTCGCGGCCGACGCCGCTTGCAAGCGTGCTGACGTCCAGCTCATCGAGCTGCGCTTGGCCCGCGGCTTAGGAGGAAAAGCGTTCTTCATCCTCAGCGGCGAGCTCGGCAGCGTGCAAGTCGCCGTCGAAGCGGCCGAGCAGATCACCAAGGAGGCGGACTCCGGCTTGCTGTTGCGCACCGAGGTCATCGCTCGACCCCACGCCGAGATGGCTCGCATTCTCGTCTAGCGGCCGTTCGCAGCGCGCGCCGGTCGATCTCGATACTGTTCGCTAAAGCGCTCTGCGCACTGTTCGGTGGGTCCCGAACAGTACTTGCGCCCCTCGCGCTCGCTCCTGTCGAAGAGCGCCGGGGTGTTGCATGAGCTGTGGCCCAAGTGATTACGAGCCCATACCGGGCTCTCGCGAGCTCTTCGGCGTGGTGGCATTCATCGTGCACCGTCGCTGCTGTCTCGAGACGAGACGAAAGACGATCGGTGGGGCGGTCGCAAAGGAGGAAGTGATGAGACGATGGACCTCAGGGTTGGCCGCTGCGGGTGCCGCGGCGCTGTTGTTGACGGCGGCCAACGCTTATTCCGTTCCGCAGATCATTCAACAACAGGGGCGCCTCTACGACGCGCAAGGCGAGCCCGTCCAGGGTGAGCTGACCGTCGTCTTCAAAGTGTATGCGAGTCAGGACGCCGCCACGCCGCTTTGGTTCGAAGAGCACAAGCTCAGCTTCAGCGGCGGCTTCTTCAGCGTTGCGCTTGGCAGTGTCTCGCCCTTCGACGGGAGCGTATTCGATGGCTCTGAGCGCTTCATTGGCGTGACGGTGGAGGATGACACCGAGATGTCGCCTCGTGCCGTGGTGACGAGCGTTCCCTACGCCCTGTTGGCGAGCGATGTCGATGGCGACATTCACCCCACGACCGTGTCGATCGACGGCTACGGTCCGGTCATCGACGAGAACGGCAAGTGGGTTGGCGATCCGAGCAGTCTTAAGGGTCCCAAGGGCGAGCCCGGAGCTATCGGTCCCCAAGGCCCCAAAGGCGACACAGGTCCAGCTGGCCCCCAAGGAGTCAAAGGCGCCAAAGGTGACACCGGGGCTACAGGCCCCCAAGGGGTCAAAGGCGCGACCGGCGCGACCGGCGCAAAAGGCGCCAAAGGTGACACCGGGGCTACGGGCACCCAAGGGGTCAAAGGCGCGACTGGCGCGACCGGCGCAAAAGGCGCCAAAGGTGACACCGGGGCTATGGGCCCCCAAGGGGTCAAAGGCGCGACCGGCGCGACCGGCGCAAAAGGCGCCAAAG
>CAZRGL010000865.1:0-2929 GCA_964599485.1 uncultured Polyangiaceae bacterium | reverse complement strand
GAACTGGCGGCGTCGAGACCATCACGTAGTCGATGAAGGGGCCGACGTTTTGCGGAAGCTGGTAACGGATCTCGGCCCAATAGACCAAGCTCTCGAGTCCAACTGGTATCGTCACCGTGTCGCCATACTTGGTGGTCGATTCCTCGAGTGGCGACAGCGCGTGGCCCTTGTGATCCACCAGAGTGCACGCCTCGTCGGCGCTCATCCACAGCGTCACCTGCTGCACTGCCATCGCGTCGTCCACAGCGACCGTGAAGGTGGCAGTGCCGTCGGCGTTGTCCACTACCGACAGGACCGGATCGGCGGGCTTTGTCTCGAAACCTGGGGTGGCCAACAGGAAGTGGTGCAGCCAGTAAGCCAGCCCGCCGGTGGCACGTGCCACGGCGCCCAACATGTTGAACGGATAGCCAACGCCGCCTGTGGCGCAGTACTTGTGGGGTTCGGCGAAGTAGCCGTGATCCCAGTTGGGTTGCACGTCCCACCAGACCTCTTTGCCGGACTCGAGCAAGGCCTCGTAGGTGGCCTTGGTCGAGTTGACGGGAAAGAACTCGTCCTGGAAACCGTTGATGAGAAAGGTCGGCCCGCAGGCGGTTGGGGCGTAGTTGATGGGATCGACGAAGTCGAAGAAGCGCTTTGGGGCCTCGCCGTCGAGCTCGTAGCCGCAGATCTCTGCAACGGTAGCCATCCAGCTGCCCGACTCGGCGGACATCTGAAATGCGCCTGATGCCGACATGGGTACTGCGACCTTGATACGTCGATCGATGCCGTTGACCATCAAGCTCAAGACGCCGCCGCCTGACGAGCCAGCAACCGCCAATCGCTCCGCGTCGATTTCGGGCAGGGTGCTCAAGTAGGTGATGGCGCGCATGCCAGCGAGGGCATAGCTGTAGAACCAGGCTCCGCGCACGTCGGGCACGGTGTTGAACAGCACGCAATCGCCCCCGCCGTTGGCCTTCTGAGTGCCGCAGCCCTCGGAGTCACCGTTGCCGGGAGCGGAGATCCCGATGCTGACGACGCCGAAGCTCTTGGCGCGGTCGATGATGTCTTGATAGGTGCTGCTGCTGCCAGGTTGGGCCTGGCCATGTAGGCCGTGACCTACCAGCAGCCCAGCGGTGGAATTGGCCGCCGCGCCGCTGGGGATTGCGACCACCGCGTGAATGCGCACATCAGTCCTCTGTACTGGCTCATCGGAGCTGATGGAGTCGCAGCTGCCGGCTGCTGGATCGCCTCCCCAGCTCTTGGGCAACCATTGCCACGAAGTGAAGGCCACGGCGCGTACGAGCACGCCGTCCTGTGTTTTCTCGCTGATTACCTCGACGTTCAAGGTGCTGTCATCTTCGATGGCGGCGATGTCCCAAATGAGCGGCGGCTCGGCGCCGCTATCACACTTGAATACGCACTCGTTGGCGCAGGTCCAGCTGCCGCTACAGCAGCCAGGCACCTGTTGCTGCTCACAATGGGAGCAGTCATCGGCGCTGCCGCCACTTCCGCCTCCACCAATCGATTCGGCGCCCCCCGAGCCTGCCTCGCCCGTCTCGCTCGTGGTCGAGGTCGTTGTCGCTCCGCCACCGCCGGGCGCCGCGGCCGGATCGGGAGCGCTGCCCGAGCCTGTGCATCCACCTGCCGCGAGAGCCAGAATCATCGCGGCCGCGGACCACAAACCTGCGTCGATCATGTTCAGCTTCATCTCAGTTCCTCTCCGTCGGCGCCTGTCGGCGCGCGCATTAGCGTCCTCTGGTACCGACATCGACTCGTCATATGGCGAGCAACCCCCGGCCCATTTCACCAATTACGCAATTATCATTCCGCCGTGTGGCGTCGTGATATTCAGCAGATAGAGCTGTCGAGTGAACCCGGCTGGCCGGGCAGCTGTGAACCAGCGCTCACGTTTTGGCTGCTGTGGCGCGTGTTGCCGAGGGCAGGCCCACGGCAGTTTTCGGTCGCTCGGATAGCAACAAAAAACTTGATTGCAGTCGGTGGCCGCGTCACGCCGGCTCTAGAGATGCAGCGACCTCTGCCCAGCCAGACGCCCTGGCGAAGGCCCTTTGCGTTTTGCTTGGCCGTGGCCCTGGTGCCGGTCGTGCTGTCTGGAGCGTGCAGTGGGGACGGCGCTTTTGGTCCTGGGATGAGCACCAGCGGCGGCGGCGGTAACGTCGACGCAGGGCAACAGGGCGGGGCCAACTGCTCCACCTCCGATCCTTGCAAGATTGCGGTGGCCGAGGGCAGTCAGTGCGTTTTGCAGGACAAGCCGGACGGGACCTCGTGCCCTGGCGACCCGAAGGAGGCCTGCAACCAGGTGGCTTGCCAAGCCGGTGTCTGTCAGGAGCGGCCGCCGAGCTGCTCGGCGAAGCGGCCGGTGGTGTTCGTTCATGGTGTCAACGGATCGAGCGCCAACTTCGAAACCATGAAGCAGCGCCTGCTCGCTGACGGCTGGCCTGCCAATTACATCTACCCCTTCGATGCGGCCGATCCGTCGTGGGGCTGCAACGTCGACAACGCCAAAGCCATTTCGGACTTGGTTCATTATGCGATGGAGACGACCTGCCAGCCCCGCGTTGATGTCGTCGCTCACAGCATGGGTACGCTCAGCTCGCGCCAATTCATCAAGAACCTCGGCGGCACCGAGCTCGTCAACACCTACGTCACCTTGGGCGGGATGCATCATGGGCTTTCGTCTCCTTGCTGGGCGCCGGATTTTCTCAGCGTCTGCATATGGCAGGAGCTGTGCGAGAGCGGCGACTTCATCAAGCAGCTCAACGCCAATCCGTCCACGCCGGGATCGCTGTACTGGGTGAGCATCTATGGGACCGCAGACGCAACCGTGCCCAATGAATCGTCCTTCCTCGAGGGCGCCGAGAACATCGTGATCGAGGGGGCTGAGCACGCGGGCGGCAACGGGCTACAAGAACGGCAGGACGTTTACGATGAG
>CAZRGL010000864.1:0-2937 GCA_964599485.1 uncultured Polyangiaceae bacterium | reverse complement strand
CCCGGTGATGATCCGAGCTTGTGTGGCGAGCTGCCGCCGTTTCTTGCCGACGGTAAGACGAAGGCGCGCGGGATCTTCCATGTGAAGCTCAACTACTTCGCCGATGGCTACACCGAAGCCGTGACGAGCCGACAGGGAAATGTGACCTTCGCTCTTGCCTGCCAACTCGCTTGGAGCTTCGCCCGCTATCGCTGGAGCGCAAACATAGTCGGCTGCGATGAGCTGGTCTACCCGCGCCACGGCCAGACGATTCCTGCAGCCAACGGCGAAGTCCTGCGCCGCTCTGGCCTTATCCCGCTGGCTGGCTCGGGAGAAACGCAGCGCATTGATGAGGCGCCCCTCGTTGGGTTTCCCGGCGAGGATGACGACAACCATTTGCTGCGTTTCCGGTTGGTGGTGCTGCGCATGCTGCACTACTTGCTGTTGGTCTATCGTGAGCGCTCCGATGGCTGGCAGACGGCAGCGCAGGCGGAGTTTGAGCTCTTCCTCTGGTTGCAGCGCTACGTTCACGATGCCGAGGTGGCGACGGCGGAGAGCCGACGAAGTCACCCGTTTTGTGATGGGCGAGTCCACCTGCTGCCAGAAGACCGGTTGCTCGTCACGATTCGACTGCATGTGGCTCATTGGCCGCAGTTCTTCTTCCTGCCCGCCCACAGCCGAAAGCCACTGGGCGCTTCAGCAGCGCTGCCCAAATAGGCGGCGGTCGAGGCTGAACATCCTCTCGGGCGCCTTCATGCGCACAGATCTCCGCCGCCACCGGTTCCAAAATCGGCGCAAGTTTACGAGTGAGTCCCAATCGCATGTCTCAGCAGCTAGAAAGGACGACTGTTCTGTCATCGAGCGACGCGCAAATGCCGCCGAATGGCAACGCGGTCTGGTGTGCTTTGCCATCAGCTTGCCTGCGCGCGCGGGAGTTGTTTGCGCAGCCATACCTGCAACATCGCGTACCGTTGGCGTTTCGTCATGGCGACGGAGCTGTTTCGGCGGTGAGCGGCTTTGGTTTGCGGCCGCAAGACGATAGTCGGTTCGCTTCCTTGCGCCAGCAGGCACGGCTGCTGTTCCGCACTGGCTCGTCGTGTGATGGCAGCCTCGAGCTCGCAGTCGATCTATGCGCCGATTCAGCTGAGCAGCAGCTGGTCGTGGCGCGCAGCGAGCGGCCGAAGGATCTGATGAGCGGTTGGCAACGTGTCGTCGGCCGGCAGGCGGGGTCGCGGCCCATCGATAGTCGCGAGGTGCTCTTGGTACCAGATGTCTGCGGCAGGGTAACCGAAGCCGACATCGAGCTGTGCATCGACCGTGGCGGCGAACAAGTGGGCTCTGAGCTAGCAGCGATCTTGGGTGGACCACAGACCCTCGTTTTCGACCGGCCGTTCCTGTTGGCAGCGAAGAAGCGAAGCGAGGACCAGCCCTATCTGTTGATGTGGATCGACGACGACGCACTGTTGCAGCGCTTCGACGAGTCGACGCTACCGGACGAGCCCGCTCCGCCTGACCATCATCGTATGGTGGAGGCTGTCGGTGACGCTGCAATCAAGACACTCGAAGGACGCGACAATGTATACAGCGCGTACTTCGTTGCTGACTCGGGCGCGCAATGGCGCGAGCACCTCACGCGCGAGGAGCTCACTCACTGCGACCTCTTCGTGGAGATGCTCCCAGACTCGCTGGACGCCGGCGTGGTTGTTGGTGACTTCGACACCGCTCGCGGTTTGTCAGCGGCACAGCCTTTGCCAACTGAGCTCGTAGTTGAAAAGCCGCCAGCGCTCAGCCAGCGCGAGATTGGCAAGTTGATCCGGCTGCTGCCTGACGGTGAGGCCTGGCAGGGGATCCTTCGGCGAAACAGCCTCGCAATCGGCATTCGCGGTGCGACGGCGAGCGAGGTGCGCCTCATCGCCGTGCGACGCTCACCCCGCCGCACCCCCGAGCTGACGTGGCGCTACGTGCGGCATCCCGAAGTGCAGCGGCGTGAGGACCAGTTGCACCTCGTTTCGTTTTCATGGGGGGAGCCCACGACAGATCAGATCACGAGCGGCGACCTTCGGCAGGACAATCTGCTTGTCGAAGTGACGGGCACGATCAGCCCAGAGCTCCGAAAAGCGCTGCCGAAAGCCCTCGCGGTGGCGTCGTGGAACGACATCGGCGGGGTGCTCACCGGCTCCGCGGATGGCGTCGTATCAACCGTTCTGCAGCGGCCGCCGGAAGCGTATTGCGTTCCGAGCGGCGTCGGCGAGGCGCTGCTGCTGCGAATTGAGAAGCACGGCGGACCGTGGGAGGCAATCGTGTCAGGAGGAACGCTGGCGATGTTCCTGCGCGGCTTTGCGGAAGAGACCCGCTTGGCGTTGGTCGCGCAGAAGTGTGCGTTGGTTGGAGCATGAGGGCATTGCGCGCTGCCACACCAGGTCAGTAGAGCTGCCCTGCAATCAAATGAAGAGTTGCGCGACCTGCTCGAGCGCTACGCCCAGGGCCGTGGCATCGCGCTACGCCGCGCGACAGATCTGTGCACCGATGGCGTGCGCGTCGGACGCTTCCTCGGCAGCCGATTCATTCCCTACCGCGACGTCGAGGCGGTGGAGCAGCAAGCGGGCAATGTGACGCTTAAGCTTGGTCACGAGTTTGTGCACGGCGTCGCGATGCGATGAGCACGGCGTCAAAGTACTTACCCTCGCCGACGCTAGCGAAAAGCGGCTGAGTGGAGCGGTTGTGGCAAAGCTGCAGCCTGGATCCTTGGTGTTGAAGCTGCGCGACGGCAGCGAATACCCGCTCCGCGGCGCCGACGAAGCGATCGCGGAGCGCATCCGAGAGGCGATGAGCTCGCAGGAGGAGCGACGGGCAGTCGGGCTGCGAATCGGCAGGCTCGACCGTCGTGAAGACCACCTCGAGGAGTGGAAGAAGCGCCTCGACGACTTCCTCCGCGCAGCAGGTAAGGCAGCGAAAGTC
>CAZRGL010000863.1:0-2950 GCA_964599485.1 uncultured Polyangiaceae bacterium | reverse complement strand
CCCAGAGACTTCTGCGCCCGCGCTGCGCCGGCAACAACGCACAGCCGAGGGGCGCGAGCCCAAGCGCGCCAGCCTCAAGCCCGCTGCGCAAGGATCACTTCAGAAGACGCCCCTGGTTCATTTGTTGGTCTACGCCCTCGACCAGAAGCTCAACGGAACGACCGTGCTGGTGGCGCCCGACACGAGCACGCACCTCATTTTCTTCTGCGACGGCATCCCTTCCAAGGTTCGAACCTCTGGCGTCGTTGCCCCGCTCGACCGCGTGCTGACCGAGCTCGGCTTGGTCGATGAGCAGACACTTCAGCTCAGTCTGATGGTCAGCTCGCAGCGAGGCGAGCTTCATGGCCAACACCTCATCATCAATCGGCACATCGACGAAGCGGGTTTGCTCACTTCGCTGCGCATGCAGCTGATGAAGAAGCTGCAGTTCATGCTGCAGCTGCCAGCGGAGACGCGCTACGCCTACTACGCTAGCCACAACCTCCTCGAAGACTACGGAGGACAAGACCTGACGCCGGTGGAGCCGCTCGCAGTCATCATGAGCGGCGTGCGGCTGCGCAGCGGAGACCCGCTCATCGCCAGTACCCTCTCCCGGCTAGGAGAGCTGCCTTTGCGCATCCACCCCAACGCGAGGGTGAAGCGACTGGGACTCGAAGGTCAGGAGAGTCGGGTGGTGCAACTGATCGGGGAACGCAATCCCACCATGGCCCAGCTGATCGCGGCCCGCGTAGCAGCCTCGAACATCACCCAACACACCGTTTATGCCCTCGCTATCACCCGATTCCTGCATCTCGGCGGCGGACAAGCCAAGCCTCCGGTGGGCATCGATGCCGATGCGAGGCCGCGGCGAAGAACTGACGACGCCATGGGCCCGCACACGCCAAGGGCAACATCCATGGGCATCGGCCCCGACCAAACCGGTGGCCACAGGGCCCAGCCGGGCTCAACACCGAGACCAGGCGCGGCCGCGAAGGGTGGCTATCCGCCGGCTCCCCCAGCCCAGCCTCGAGGCGGCTATCCCCCGCCTCCGGCGGCCCAGCAGCCCCAGGGCGGCTATCCCCCGCCTCCGGCGGCCCAGCAGCCACGGGGCGGCTATCCTCCCGCCCCCGCCGCCCAACAGCAGCCCCCACCGCAGCAAACGCCGGCTGCAACCGATCAGCCAGCGGCGGCACCAGCCGCTTCGAGCGCAACGCCGCAGCCTCCAAATGTCCAGCATTCCCGCAAGATGCCCCGGCGCGGCAGCATCACAGGCGCCGTCCACACGCACCGCAAGCCCATGCCCAGGCGTGGGAGCGTGACGGGCAGCAGCGCTCGACCCGCTGGTCCATCGGGCCGCGGCGAGCTGCCACGCCGCGGAACGTCGAGCGCGCGAGGTCTACCTCGTCGCGGCAGCGCAACAGGTCGCTCACCAGCCCGGCCACCAGGCCCACCACCGAGCCCCGCCCAAGTCGCGCGAGCATTCACGCCGGAGGGCGGTGCGCCCGTCGCACGCCAGTCATCCCCTCGCAAAGGCCTTTCCCGGGAGGCCATTCAGGAGCGCTTCGAGGAAATCGACGACCTGACCTTCTTCCAGGTGCTCGGTGTCGCAGAGGACGTTTCGGGCGAAGCGCTGCAGAGCGCCTACTATGCGCTGGTCAAGGTTTGGCACCCCGACCGCCTCGGGGCCGATGTCCAAGACATGAAAGCTCAAGTTGCCAAGGTATTCGGGCGGATCAGCGAAGCCTACCAGACGCTGGCGGACACCGCCCGGCGTGAAGAATACCGTCAAGTCGTCCAGTCCGGTGGCGGCACTGCCCGCGATCGCGAGATGGTCGAACGCGTGGTTGACTCCGCCCTGCTCTTCCAAAAGGGCGAAGTCATGTTCAAGCGTGGCTCGTTCGGCAACGCCGAAGCTCTGGTGCAGCAAGCCGTCACCGCCGATCCGGATCAACCAGAGTATCAAGCCCTACTTGCTTGGATCCAAGCTCATCGCATGGGTGACCCGCCGGCTATGGAAGAAGGTCAACGATCCGCCCACTTCGAAGCGCAAATCAAAACGCTCGACAAGGTACTCCGCCAGGAGCCCAATTATGAGCGCGCGCTGTTCTATCGAGCGGTGCTGCTTCGCCGGTGTGGTTTTTACGAAAAGTCCATTCGAGACTTCCGAAAAGCCGCTCACCTCAACCCACACAACATCGACGCAGCACGCGAGGTCCGCCTCTACGATCGCCGAAAACAGAAGGAGGGTGGCCTGTTCGGACGCTTGTTCACCAAGTCGGAAGACTGACGTGAAAGGCCCCGTGGTGTAGGCTCAAATCATGCGCTACCTGGTTTTCTTCGCCATTGCGATCGCGGTGGTCGCCCTGCCTGCCAGCGCGAACGCTCAAACCGACGCTGCCAGCGGCAAAAAAGTGCGCACTGACCCCAAGGGCGTAACGGGTATCAGCCCGTACAATGAAGCACTTGCAAAAGGCCGCAAAGCCTTCGTCGACAAGCGGATCGACGACGCCATTGCCGCGTTCCGCGGCGCGATTCAGAAAAGCCCCGACAAGACGGACGCCTACCTTCTGCTCGGGCAAGCACAGCATCACAAAGGTGAGCTCGATGCCGCGCTCAAGACGATCGAAGACGGACGCAAGAAACAAGGCAGTGAGGCTATTGACGCCAAGATGCTCTTTTTGCGGGCCGATCTGTTGGAGCGCAAAGCTGCCGCTACCAAGGACGGCGGCGGTACGAAGAGTCTCGCTGAGACGCTTGCCAGTGCCTGGGAGCGTGCCAAGGAAGGTTGGTCAGCCTACAAGGTCTTTCTCGACGCACATTCCCGTCTGCCTGACTACAAGGCAAGTGCCGACAAGCGAAAGCAAGCCATCGACGAGCGGATCAAGCGCGCCAAGGACTATGGCGAGGTGAGGGCGCGAATCGACAAGAACGTCAAAGAGCGCGCGAAGAAGAAGAAGTAGGTAGGAGAGCG
>CAZRGL010000862.1:0-2955 GCA_964599485.1 uncultured Polyangiaceae bacterium | reverse complement strand
ACAATCCTCGCTCATAACGAACAGGTGTGGGTGTAGGTATGAGGGGATCTCTCAGAGTGTAACCCTCGATGGCGAATCCTTGCGCATTTCCAACCCCGTGCGCGATCCGTCGCTTCTCGACGCCGGCATCTGGGAACAGGGCGTGAGCCGTCGCGGCAGCAGCGGTCAAGGCCTCGCCATCGCCCGACGGTGCGCTGACCGAATTGGCTGGCGCTTGCGTCATGAAGTCGAGGGACAGCGCGTGTGCTTCATCGCCGAGCTGGCCGAGCCTCGAAAGCTGCTAAGACCGCCTTCCTAATCCGCCAACAATTGGCTAGCCTCAGGTGTTGGATAAGATCCGCATCCTGGTCGTCGAGGACGATCGCGACCTCGGGCGCGCCTGGAAACGATTGCTCACGAGTCGCGGCTACGAGGTACGGCTGGCGCGCACCCTCAGCGCGGCGCGCCAAGTCCTCAGTACTGACACGCTCACGCCCCTTCAGCTCGTCCTGCTCGATCTCGAGCTGCCCGACGGCGACGGCGCCACCCTTCTGCCAACCTTGGAACAACAAGAGCATGTCCCCGCCGTCGGCATCGTGAGCTCACACTACGACAGCGTCCGCGCCGTCGAGCTCCTCGGTCGCACCACAGCCGGCATTCCCAAGCCGGTAAGCGACGAGACCCTCTGCGCCTTCGTGGAAGCGCTCACCGGGGTCGACGCCCTGGCCAGCGCCGTGGACGCGTTCGGCGCCAAACACGGGCTCAGCACATCGCAAAAAGCCGTGCTGCGCGCCGCAGCGTTGGGGCTGAATCGCGCCGAGGCGAGCAAAGCGCTCTCGGTCGGCCACCAAACGGTCGTCGAGCAGTGGAAGCGCATCTTCGACAAGACCGGCTTGCGTGAGCAACGGCGCATCATCGGTGAGCTGTTTGCGCTCACGGTGCGCATCCGGGAGCGGAGACCATAGCGCTACACTGAACATTTGTTCGTCCCTCACTACGAGTGACAAAAAAAACGTCCAATTGGCAGAGACGCGCCCCTTCGGTTCTTCTGGATCGTGTGGCCCCCAACCCCGACAAGGAGCTCGGAGTGAGCCCTCGCGGCGCGCACAAGAGGCGATCGGCCTTGCCTTGGCGGTCGCCTGCCATGAAGGCGCGGATCCGAAAAGAGCAGCTTTCGAGCGTGCCCAGACTCCTGCACGACTTGAGAAATACCCTCTCGGTGATCCTGTCGAGCTTGCAGTATCTGCGTGTCGAAAACGGGGTGACTACCAGCGAAGGAGAGCAACTTGGCGCCATCGACGACGCCATCGCGGCCACCGGTATGATGACCCGATGGCTCGTCTCAGCGGACGACAACCTCAAACGGGGCCTGCCGGTCGCCGCCGTGCGGCCCTCCCAGCTCCGAACGAAGCCGCTCATCAACGAGATTCACCGGGACACCAAGGCCTTGGTCCGCGGTCGCAACATCGACGTATCGCTCCTGCTCAGCCGCGCCCCCGAGCTGCTGATCTGCGACCGTCACGTGATGGAGCGGGTCGTGATGAACCTGTGCAGCAACGCTGCAAAGTACACCACCGAAGGCCACATCCTGATCAGCGCCTATGGCGAACGCGACTACTTGGTCGTAGCAGTCTCCGATAGCGGCTGCGGAATCAGCTCGGAGCGGTTACCAGATATCTTTCGGCCCCGAACGAGCGACAGCGGCGGCCACGCGGATAGCTGGGGACTCGGCCTGAGTGTCGTCGTGGCATTGCTTCACCAAATCGGCGGACGCCTCGAAGTGGCTTCGGTTCCTGACTTCGGCAGCACCTTCTGGGCCTATTTCCCCACCAATCTCGACGAGGCGATCAGCCAGAACGTCCGCACCGCTCGCGCCGACGTCGTGCGCATCCGGGGCGACGAACACTGCTTGAATCCTGCCAACCCGGGACCGCTCGACGAGGAATGCATAGGCAGCGCGGTGAGCTGAAACGAAGAGCGTCAACGGGCCGCCGCTCCGCTACAATGCCCAGCCATATGCGTATTTCTTGGGCAACGACGGGCTGGCTGTTGAGTTTGGTTTCGCTTACGACCAGCGGTTGCAAAGCACCTTGTGAGGACACGCTCACCTGCGGCTCCGCTGCTGGCACCAGCACGAGCAGTGCACAGGGCGGAGCGGGCCAAGGGGGAGGAGCTGAAGGGGGAAGCGGCGGCGGAGAACCTGACGGCACGACCTGCAGCAAGAACGATGAATGCAGCAGCAACCACTGCGTGGACGGCGTCTGCTGCGACAAGGCATGCGAGAGCGCGTGCATGAGTTGCTCCTCCGATGACATGAAGGGCACCTGCTTGCCTGAAAAGGCCGGCACGGCTTGTGGCGCGGGTGTCTGCGACGGAGCCGGCGTGTGCTCCGACGGAGCGCACCTGTTCAGCACTTTGCTGGGCACCAATGGCGTTTGGCTTCACAACGTAGCCACCGACGCAAAAGACAACGTCTTCATATTCGGTGACTTCACCAAGAACGTCACCTTTGGTGGTGACAACCATACGGCGGTTGGCACTCAAGACATGATGCTGGCCAAGCTCAACTCGTCGGGAACGCCGGTTTGGAGCGACACGTACGGCGCCGCTAGTGCTGAGCAATACGCCGAAAGCATGGCTGTCGACTCGGCTGGCAACGTGTTTTTCACTGGTCATCTAGCAGGCGACGCACTGGGCTTCTTTCACTGCGCGATGACTTCGGGAGGCGGGTTCATTGCAAAGGCCGACCCGGACGGCATGTTGCAATGGTGCCACGAGTTCGCGGCCAATTCGCTGTTGGTAGCGGTGGATTCCAAGGGCAATAGCATCCTCACCGGCAAGTTCTCTGGCGACGTGAGCTTCGGCGGCGCCCAGCTCAGCACCAACAGCGCCGCAATCTTCCTCGCCAAGTACGACGCAGGCGGTAAGCACCTCTACAGTGAGGCGTTTGACAGCACGGTCAGTGAGGCGCCAGTG
>CAZRGL010000861.1:0-2973 GCA_964599485.1 uncultured Polyangiaceae bacterium | reverse complement strand
AAGTAGGGCGACAGGTAGCCGCGGTCGAACTGCATGCCCTCGACCACGTCGAGCTGCGTCTCGGAGCCCTTGGCCTCTTCGACCGTGATGACACCCTCTTTGCCGACCTTCTCCATGGCCTCGGCAATGAGCTCGCCGATTTCGGTGTCGCCGTTGGCACTGATGGTGCCGACCTGAGCGATCTCCTTGGCGTCTTTGGTGGGGGTGCTCTGCCCATTGAGGGCCTTGATGACCGCAGCGACGGCCTTGTCGATGCCGCGCTTGAGCTCCATGGGGTTGTGGCCAGCTGCTACGAGCTTGCTGCCCTCACGGAAAATCGCTTGGGCCAGCACGGTGGCGGTGGTGGTGCCGTCGCCGGCGACGTCGCTGGTCTTGCTGGCAACCTCGCGCACCATCTGGGCGCCCATGTTCTCGAACTTGTTCTCGAGCTCGATCTCCTTGGCCACCGTCACACCGTCTTTGGTGATGGTCGGCGAGCCGAAGCTCTTCTCGATCACGACATTGCGACCCTTGGGGCCGAGGGTGACCTTAACCGCGTCCGCCAGGGCATTGATGCCGGCGAGGATGTTGTTTCGTGCAGTCTCGTGGAAGATGATTTCCTTGGCGCTCATTTGTCTCTTGCCTCTCTTGTCTTATCGCTCGGGGGTGTCAGCTCTCGACGACGCCTAGGATGTCGTCCTCGCGCATGATCAGGTGCTCTTCGCCTTCGATCTTGACCTCGGTGCCGGAGTACTTGCCGAACAGGATGCGGTCGCCTTCTTTGACCTCCAGCTTGCGGACGGTGCCGTCTTCCAGGATCTTGCCGTTGCCAACCGCGAGCACGGTGCCCTCGATAGGCTTCTCTTTGGCGGTGTCGGGGATGTAAAGACCGCCCTTGGTCTTCTGCTCACTGTCAACGCGCTTGACGATTACACGGTCGTGCAGGGGTCGAATCTTCATCTTTCAGCCTCCAGGCGTCTGGCGGACAAAGCTCAGTTGTCCGACATCACCCGATATTGGTTCTCACCCTCTCCAAGTGGTTGAAACGCCGCGGTCGGCGCCTGATGAGGGCATTTTGCTAGCACTCACTTTCGGTGAGTGCTGAGGATTGGCGGGAAAATAGCCTCTGTTTTGGGCTTGTCAAGGCTCAAAAAACCAAAACCAGACGCGGGACTAGCACTCTCGCCTATGGATTGCCAGCTGCTCGTGATTTCAAGCACTTCTTCAGGACGGCCAAAAGTGGCCGTTCCCAGATCCGTACGGTACGAAAGATCTTGGGGCCCCTGTACCACTCTTCCGCGGGGGCGCGAGAAACCAGTCCAGAGGTAGCAATCGTCGATTCAGCGCAGAGCCAAGCACCACAGCCAGTCAGCCTGGCAAGTGCCCGTCGAGCGCGTTCGAATCGCGCTGCCCGCGGACCCAGCCATGATGAGGTGCTCTGTGACCACAACGACAATCGACGTGACACCAGATATCAACGGCTATTTCGAGCAGGTCGTGGACGAGGCCATTCGCGTCCGCAGGGTCCGCACCAGTGAGGCTACGGCACAGTACCTTGCAGCCCTTCTAGGGGCGTATGCGCGCGGGCAGCAGCAAACTGAGGCGATGGACAAGCCGCTCACCTTCCTGCTTCGTGACGCGCTCGAGACGACCGGAGCCGAGCGCTTTCAACGACTACGCGGCATCGGCGACGGGGTGCTGTACGTGCTGGGTTTTTTCGGGGCTTGTCTGACGCGTAGAGGAGCCGATCGAGACTATGTCATCGCCGTTGGCTCGAGCGCCTACGGGCACGCTTCGGCGATGCTCCGGCTCGCGGGCTCGGCGTGCAAGCAGGATGTGCTCAGTGACCTCGCAGGACAATTCGGGCGTTTCGTCGAGGTGATGAGTGAAATCTCCGACAGCGCGCTGGCTGCTGCTGGGCGCCGCGACAACCACCAGGCGGTGTTGAGGCTCTACGAGCGCTGGCAGCGTACGGGATCGACGCGCTTGGCCGATCAACTCGTTGCCCTGGGCGTCTGTCCGACGCGTAGCGCCGGATGTGTGAATTGACTCGTGCCAAATGGCACCGCGCGCCCCTGCCCGGCGAGATTCAGCGCCGTCGCATGGCCTACTACGGTCTCGATGAGCTTCCCGACGTCGAGCCATTTGTCGAGCTTCGTGATGATGTCGATCGTGAGCGCGTCATCATCCGTGACAGTGGTGGGATGGTAGAGTTGCGCGTCGAGCTGCCAGCCGATTCCGTCGCCCCAAGGGCAGAGCTGAGCTTGGACAAGCTGTGCCAGGTAGTCGAGGGAGTGAGTCATTTTCTGCTGATCGCCGAGCGTGCGCGCCGCGAGCTGCCCACCACGCAGCTCGAGCTCGAGCTGCAGGCCGAGGTCGACAAATTCGTCTTGCTCGGCGTCGCTTTGGATAGGCCACTAGGACCTGCACAGTTGGCGTGGTTGCGTCGGCGGTTGTTTGCTCGCGCCCGTTTCATCGATCCGCCTGGCTCGGAGCGTGGTGAGCGATATCGGATGGCGCATCGCCTCGCCGAGCGTTTCATCCACAAGCTCGATCGCCGCTACCTGCGTCGCCAGCGACTGTCCGAAGTGCGTCAAACGCTGCAACATTTCTACCAGATGGGCCAGACATCCAAGATTGCGCTCACCCGCGCTGCCTGAGCACGGCGGGCCACTGCACTTGTTTGGGCCCCTGCGGAGCGTTCGAGGAGTTAGGCGAGGGAAGAAGGTGGCCAACCCGAACGTAGTCTCAGAGCGGTTCCCATCACGACCGTAATTTGCCATAGTCCACTGCCATGACCAACGACACCCCATCGCATCAAGCTGCTGGTTATCCACCTGGGCCTCCTGGAGGGCCCCCAGGAGGCTATCCACCGCCAGGCGGCGGTCCTCCCGGCGGTGGTCCTCCCGGCGGCGGTCCTCCCGGCGGTGGTCCTCCCGGCGGCGGTCCTCCCGGCGGCGGTCCTCCCGGCGGTGGCGGATTCGGTGGTCCCCC
>CAZRGL010000860.1:0-2994 GCA_964599485.1 uncultured Polyangiaceae bacterium | reverse complement strand
GGGAGGTCACACGGACAGATCTCAGCCCTCGGCTCGCCGGACGTACAGTGCTGCACAACCGTCGCCTATCCAGACGCTCATGTGGACAACTTGTGCAGTTGATGTGGTCTGGGTGGCGCAGCGCGGCAAAATCGCCGATTTGGCCTGTAGAAAACCTGTTGAAAATTGATCTCCAAGCCCACCGAAATCTGCCGGGAAATTGTCGAAAATCCTCAGAAAGTGGTGGAAAAGCCGTGCTCAAGCTGTAGAGAACCCGTCATTTCGCACCTCTGCAGCCCTCCGCCGCCCAATCACCCCGCAGGATCGAGCTAAGTTGTCGAAAACGTGGGGACGAGGAGGGCATCGATCGGGCCGCTGACTCAAAAATGCCGTACGTTTGACAACCCATCACTTGTTCAGTAGCTTGAACATATGCAGGGCCTGACTGCTCGCCAAGAACAAGTGCTCCGATTCATTCGACAATCCATCGTTGACCGCGGCTATCCGCCCACGTTGCGAGAGATTGGTGCCCACATGGGCATACGTTCAACCAACGGCGTCAACGACCATTTGCGAGCTCTCGAGCGCAAAGGCTATTTGACCCGAGAAGACATGAAATCGCGCGCGCTTCGCCCGAGCAACATGCAATTCGGGCCGGCGAAGTCGACTGGCACGGACGAGGAGCTGGTCGATGTTCCGATTCTCGGCCGTGTGGCAGCAGGTATGCCCCTGTATGCCGAGCAGCACCTTCTGGATACGGTCAGGATCGACCAGAGCTTGCTGCGATCCGGCGAGATCTTTGGCCTCAAGGTCACTGGCGACTCGATGATTGAGGCAGGCATTCACGGTGGCGACTACGTCTTTGTGCGCAAACAAGCGGTGGCCGAACGGGGCGACATCGTGGTTACACTCATCGGCGACGAGGCAACGGTGAAGCGCTATTATCCAGAAAAGGACTACGTGCGTTTCCAGCCGGAAAACAGCACGATGGCGCCCATCTTGGTGCGCGCGATGGACTTCAAGCCCACCATGCTTCTCGGAGTTGTCGTTGGGCTGTACCGCCGGCTGTGACCCCGCCAAGCAGCGGGCGGGTCGAAGCGAGTAGTCCTCCCCTTCACCGCCAAGAATTTCCAACGGTTGACGCGCACACCCGGCCGTTGATAGCGTCCCGGCGGGCACATTGTGCAACACCTACATCAAAGTGAGGGTGCGAGCGTGAGCACGGCGGCAACGGGATCATGCAGCGAGAGGGTCGGCGCGCTAGGATCGTTCAGGTTCATGGTGCGACTTCTCGCGATGTTGGTGCTGCTGGCTGTGGGCGGCGGCTGCGTGGGTACGGTCTACGCTGTCAAAGCAAATGGCGCAGCCTCCCGGCTCGAGCAAGCCAAGACGCTCAAGGCCGATGAGCTGGCCGAGTTCGAGTATTACTTCGCGCGCGAAAACCTACTCAAAGCCCAAGAGGAAGCTGCCGAAGCATCTTATGGCGACGCGATCATGTTCGCCGACTTGGCCGCCGAGTATGCAGAAAAAGCAATTGAGCTATCGCGTGCAGCGCACAGGGGCTCTGGTAGATGACTGCGCGAATGGTCGCAAAGCACGGACGCCGACTGGCAGCGCTCATGCTGGTTGCCGCGGCGTTCAGCTTCTCGACCGCATGCGCCAAAGTACCGGTGATGCGCGGTGAGATCGACGGCCTCAACAAGCTGATCAAGCAAGCCGACCGCAACGGGGCGAAGCGCTGCGCCCCTCGCGAGCTGGCCCTCGCATCTGCCCATACCAAGTTCGCCGAGGTCGAGCTGGATCAGGCCAACATGTTTCGGGCTGAGGACCACCTGAGCATCGCCCGCGCCAACGCAAAAGCGGCCTACGACCTGTCACCGGCAAGCCATTGCTCGGAGCGACGCTTCGTCATCGACAAGATACCCGACGAGCCTCCGCCTCCTCCGCCACCACCACCTGATCCGCCGCCACCACCAAAGCCTGGCGACAAGGATGGCGATGGTTACACAGACGACGTGGACGGCTGCCCTGACAAGCCGGAAAATTACAACGGTTTCGAGGATCACAACGGTTGTCCCGATGATCCCGACACGGACGGCGACGGGCTCGCCGATTCGCTCGACAACTGCGTGTTGCTCGCCGAAGACAAGGACGGCTACCTCGATGCCGACGGCTGCCCCGATTTGGACAACGATCTGGACGGTATTCTCGACAGCAAGGAAGCCAGGCCCGAGTGCGTGGACCAGCCGGAGGATCCCGACGGTTACGAGGATGAAGACGGCTGCCCCGATCTAGACAACGACAGCGACAAAGTCGCCGATCTGCAAGACCAATGTCCCATGGTGCCCGGCGTGAAGACCGGCCCGAAGCCAGGCTGCCCCAAGAAGCCGGCATTGGTGGTCGTCACCGCCAAAGAGATCAAGATCACTCAGCAGATTCACTTCAGGTCCGGCAAATCCGTCATCCGGACCATGAGCTACAAGGTCCTCGATGCAGTGGCCGACGTGCTGAAGTCGAATCCGAAAATCAGGCTCGAGGTACAAGGCCACACCGACAATGTCGGTACCCCTAGCTACAACAAACGGCTCAGCCAGGCCCGTGCAGACTCGGTACGCCGCTACCTCGTCCGAAAGGGCATCAGCAGTGGTCGCTTGGTCGCGAGGGGCTATGGATTGACCAAACCTTTGGTGCCCAATACGAGCAAGCTCAACCGCGCCCTCAATCGGCGCGTGCAGTTTGTTCGTACCGAAAAGAAATAGTTGCTGGGCGATTGACTCGCCCTGGAGGAACCAAATTGCTGCTTCGCGTGCCCAGGCTACTCGCTTACCTCATCATCAGCTCCGTTGCGTTGGCAGCGCTTGTCTTTGCCCCGGCACAGGCACAAGCGCAATCGCGGACAGCAAAGAAGCTATATGCCAAGGCGATCGACGAGGATTATCTGAACTCCAAGTTCGACAATGCGCTCAAGAAGCTGAAAAGGGCGCTGAAAGCCTGCAAGAAGTGTAGCGGGAAGCT
>CAZRGL010000859.1:0-3018 GCA_964599485.1 uncultured Polyangiaceae bacterium | reverse complement strand
AACATCGACGCCGGGTGGAATCGAGGCAGAGCGATGTTCCTGGTCTGGCCTTGCCAAGTTGGCCACAAGTGCGCGATCGCGAGTACGAAGCGTGGCCTGGAGAACCAATCGCCATCGACACGGCGGGTGACAGCGTGGAGGCGAGCTGCCGGGAGCTTGAACAGCGACTCGGCCTCCCGCACGAGGGCTGAGTGGTAGGCGGGAGGAGTCCATCGCCCGTGCCGAGCAGCGCCTTTCGGATATCGACACCATCCTGAAGTTCACGGCCGCACCGTAGCCGACTCGAGGACACGTGGCCCTGGCGGCCAATGCGGTCGTCTTGGCATCGGTCACCGCTCGATGAGCACGCGCGTCGGCAGGACAACGGTTGCGGCCCCTCCTGCTTGCTTGGGCGAATGACACGAACCTACAATGCTCGCCGTGTTCAAGGCGTGCATACTCGCTCGCACCAGCAGAGCGCGCATCATTGCGGCGTGCAGTCCAGGTCGATGACGTTCATCACGCCCATGAACGCTGGCAGCCCGAAGGTCTTGCCGCCCGCGGCTTGGCCGTTGGGGCCCCAATCTGTGTGCCGCTCACAGCTGATGGGATCGCCGCCGAACAACAGCAAATCAGCTACTTTCTCGCCGGGGTAAAGGCCGACGGTGATGGCCGTGCCCACATCGCTAGTGCTACCGCCTTGATCGGCGCGCACGAAAGCTCCACTAGCCGAAGGGTAGGCGGTCTGGATGAACGCTGGTGGGTTCCAGACAACGATCACATTCGGCTGATCCACCCGCACCAGGGCCGTCGCCCGCGCCATGCTCGGATTGAGCGCCTTGGCGAGCTTGGGATAGTAGGCATCGATGGTGGGCGCCCGCACCATCCGTTTGCTCCCGGGCGCTGAAGCAGCCGTGGTGACAAAGCCGTAGTTGCCCATACGCGATGGCCCTTGCACCACCACGATGAGCGGAGTCGAAACGGGGATCCCAGACAGCGAGAAGCTCCCGTCTGCTGCGGGAATGCTGCCGGGCACCGTGTCGAAACCAAGCAGTGTGACCAGAACCTGGTCACGCGGTGTGGGCTCGTCCATCAGCGCTTGGCCACCACCGGTGAACGCATCCACCAAGCTGCCGTCGGCGGCGCGGGCGAAGAGCTCGGGCGTCGCTTGCGAAGCTTCGACCGAGCAGGCGCTCAGCGCGTCGCTGCGCAGGCATTGGGTTGCGGAGTCGATCTCGACCGTCGGCGTCTCGATGTATTTGCTGTCGAGCTCAGCGTAGCTCGAGGTGGCCACATCGATGGCGCCTCCCAGCAGCGCTCCCTCGATGTTCAGATCGGCCTGCCCAAAGGTGGCAATCGCCGCACGGCTGGCACCCTCGATGCGCGACTCGATGACCTCGGCGCTGACTTTCGCCTGCATCGCTGCCTCGGGTTGGGCGTAGAGCGCAACGCCGTCACCGAAGCCCACCGCCGTGTCACAACCTGGCGCCGAGGCGACGTCGCGGATGAGGCTTCGATCGAGCGCTATACTCGCCCCGAGCCCGTACACCCCGCTGCGCCAGGCGCCGTCGACCAGTGAGCGGCTGACCGTGATGCTCGCCGGATAGAAGCGATCGCCAATCGCGCGCAGGCCGTGGCCGTCACACAGCCCATCGCTGCCGCCCTTCATCTGGCGCACAACGGTGTCCTCGACTCGCACCTTGGCCCGCAATGCCCGCACGCCGGCGCCCCACACGCCTTCGATCAACGATCCGCTCACCGTCACCGCGTCACCTTCGGTCGGCTCCAATCCGCGAGCTTCTTCTTGGGCTGCCACGATGCCAAAGCCGGCAGCGGGTACACCCACACTCTGCAGGCTGGTCCCGAGCTGCACGTTGCGCACTACCGAGGTCGAAATGGTGGCCTGCCCCTCGACGTAGACGCCCGCGTCGAAGCCGCCCTCGATCAGGGAGCTGGTCAGCTCGAGCCTGCCTTGCTGGAAGATGACCGGTGCTTCGGCGCTGTTGGGGTGCGAAGAGGGATGTATCACGATGCCCCGACCGTGCACCAAATTCGCTGGATTCTGCTGCGTGTCGCGCACCTGACAGCGGCTCATCTGCAAGAGATAGCCCCAGCCGATGACTCCTGCGCCGCTGGCCTGGTCGATGAGCGTGTCCTCGATCACTGCGCTGAATTCGTCCGGCTTCGAGTTGTTGCTCAGAGAAACGCCGTACAAACCCGTCTGCTGGATCCACAGCGACGACATTTGCACGTTGGCGCCTAAGACGCGCACGCCGAACCCCGCACCCGAGATCTGCAGCGAGCGCAACGTCACGCTAACGGCTTCGGCCCCGCCGCCACGCTCGATGGTGATGGTCGCTCCCATGGCAGTTTCGCCAGCGAGGATCACCTCGGCTGAGCAGACCCCCTGCAAGGTGAGCGGTTTGGCGATCTTCAGCTCAGGCCCTTTGTAATAGCCGGCGGAAATCACAATGACGTCGTTGTCGCTCGCAGCATCGATGGCCGACTGCACATCGGTGAAGGGTTTCTTCGCCGAGCCGGTCGAATCGCCACCGGCGTAGCCCTGCCAAACGAACCACTTGGCCTCAGGAAAGTCGGCGACGAACGTCTGCGGGTGGGGGTCGGCTGGGCAGCCGTCGCCGATGGCTTGGCACTCGGTGACCCCTGGGTAAGCAAGCTGCCCGGCGGGACAGGGGTCAGCAGGCAAAACCGGCTCGCAACCACCACCGTCATCAGGCTCGAAACCGGAAGCGCAATTGCTCACACCTACCGCTACGCAACCACCGGCCGTGGGGACTGAGCGGGCGTCGCAATCGCTCAGGTCCCCGGCCATCGAGTAGCACTCTGGGCAGACCAACACTGTACAGCCCGTCAGCCCGCCGCATAGCAAGGCGAGGAGCGCGGCGAGGCAAATGCTTGTCGTTGGTCGCACAGTAGGCCTGGATGATGCGGCGAGCCTGCCGCCCGCGGCAAGCCCTCTCGACCTCAGGCTACATCTTTGCCCGCAGCTTGTACTGTCGCAGTCCCCACGGGTCAGCC
>CAZRGL010000858.1:0-3023 GCA_964599485.1 uncultured Polyangiaceae bacterium | reverse complement strand
ATTGTGCATCAGCACCGCTTACCTATTGCGCCAGCTCGATGTGCGTGGATCTTAAGGTCGGCGGAGACGCTTGCACATCCCCCAACCAATGCATCAGCGGCTTCTGCCCTTCCCAGGACGGTGTTTGCTGCGATGGCCCCTGCAGCACCACGTGTGAAGCTTGCCTCAAGACGAAGACGGGCGCGCAGAACGGCAATTGCTCCGCCACTCTAGCGAATACCGATCCTGACAACGAGTGCCCAGATCAAGGCGCCGCCAGCTGTGCAAACAACGGAAGCGGTTGCAACGGGTCGATGATGGCCCCTGGCTGCAACTTGTACCCCGCCAAAGCGCAATGCGTGTCGCCGGTCTGTCTCGCTGGCCAACAGACCGCTGCCGGGCTCTGTGATGGACTTGGCAGCTGTCTGGCCGGAGCAACAAGCAGCTGCACTCCCTTCGTGTGCAACTCCAACAAGACCGCTTGCATGCTTAGCTGCGTGACTGAAGTCGACTGCGAAACCAATCACTTTTGTGGCGGCAACCAGTGCCTGGCGAAGAAGCTCCAGGGTGCCTCCTGTGGCGCGTCGGTCGAGTGCTTGACCGGAAATTGTGTGGATTCGGTCTGCTGCGATTCAACGTGCACTGGCGCATGCAAGGCGTGCGCGCTGACAAAGACCGGCAAAGCGGACGGTTCGTGCTGGAGCGTCTTGGCTGGCACAGACCCGGATACCGAGTGCTCGGCCCAAGGGGCTGCTTCCTGTGGTGTCGACGGCACGGGGTGTGACGGCGACGCGCTGACACCAGCATGCAGATTGTATCCGGTGGCCACGGAATGCAAAGCGCAGACGTGTGCGGTCGGGATCGAGTACCCGGCGCAACAATGCGATGGCCTCGGCGTGTGCGTTCCTGAAAGCCCCATCACCTGTGCCCCATACGTCTGCGATGCGGTTGCCTGCAGGACGAGTTGTACAGGGCAGTCCCACTGCTCTGCAGGTTCCTACTGCGACCTAAATGATTCGAAGTGCAAAGCAAAGAAGGCGAGCGGTCAGCTGTGCGCCGCTCCCGTCGAGTGTCAGAGTGGCATTTGCCCAAGCCAGGACGGTGTTTGCTGCCAGACAGTTTGCAACGGCGTTTGCGAGGCCTGTGTCGCGGTGAAGACGCTTGGGACTGACGGCACGTGCAGCGCGGTTAGCGCCGGTACAGACCCCGACGGAGAGTGCGGTACTGACGTGTGCGGCAAGATCGGCTTCTGTCGGTGCGCGGACGGCATGAAGAACGGCAACGAGACGGGGATCGATTGCGGCGGAGGAGCCTGTAGCCCTTGTCCGCCAGGGCAAGGATGCGCTGTCCCGCCGGATTGCCAGAGTGGAGTGTGTGTGGGCGGGGTGTGCCAGACGCCAGGGTGCAACGACGGCGTGAAGAACCAAGATGAAAGCGATATCGATTGCGGCGGCGCCAGTTGCTCTGCCTGCGCGGACGGCAAAACCTGCAATGTGCCAAAGGACTGCACGAGCCAGGTCTGCTCAGCCGGGACTTGCCAAGCGCCCACGTGTGCTGATGATGTCTGCCAAGCGGGCGCGGGTGAAACCTTGCAGAATTGCGAGACTGACTGCGGGGCCATCGGTGTAGCCGCTGGCGATTTGCACAACTGCGCAGTGCTTGGTGATGGGACAGCACGGTGTTGGGGCTGGAACGCTTATGGTCAACTAGGGGATGGTACGCTGAACAATAGTGGCGTCCGCGTGGCAGTTACTGGCCTAACAGGTGCGACGGCAATTACTGCGGGTTTTGGGCACTCCTGCGCACTCCTAAGCGACGAAACGGTCAACTGCTGGGGCTTCAACGGTCAAGGACAGCTTGGTACTGGCATCGCCGGGGGCACGTCCACGACGCCACAAGTGGTGACGGGTCTGACCTCCGTGAGGGCGATCGCCGCAGGCCAGACATTTACTTGCGCATTGCTGCAAAACGGTACCGTCCGCTGTTGGGGGGCCGGGCCTCAAGGGCAACTGGGCAACGGCGCCAACAATGATTCTGCCACTCCAGTGTTAGTGAGCGGGATCACGACCGCGGTGACGGTCGGTGCTGCGCGAACCAGCGCGTGCGCGGCGTTGAGCGACGGAAAAGTGCAATGTTGGGGCGACAATACCTATGGACAGCTTGGCAACAACAGCGTTGTTCCTAGCAACATACCCGTGGGTGTTATTGGTATGAGCAACGCGGTAGTCTCAACGGCCGGCCTGGCGCATGGTTGTGCTCTGCGTTCCGATGGCACCGGTGCCTGTTGGGGCAGCGACTTCAGAGGGCAACTTGGGACCAACTTTGGTGGTGACAGCAAAACGCCGGTCGACGTGTTGGGGCTCGCGAGCGCTTCCGAACTCACCATCGGCGGCCAAACAACATGCGTTCGCCTAGGCAATGGTCAGCCACAATGTTGGGGCGCGAATTCTGGAGGCGAGGTGGGCGACGGCACAACGACTGACAAGGGCGTACCGACAGCGCCAATCGGCCTCACAAACGTCCGAGCCATCATCGCAGGAGAAAGCCAAACCTGTGCCGCTTTGACCGACGGAAAAGTCAGTTGCTGGGGTTATTGTTCCGTTGCCGTCAATGTGGGTTGCCTCGGCTATGGCTCGTTGACCCAGCTCGTTACACCGGCTGCGGGAGTGAGCATGTACATTCCCTAACGATGGCGGTGCTGAGCGTGCCCTTGGTGAGCTGGAGCCCCTTGATGTTGAGCAGACCCTTGATGCTGCACAACATGCCCGCCGCGAGGATGCCCACACCTTGGGCATGATTGGGCCTGCGGCGACACCTGGTTGCCACACGCTGGGCACTGAGCCAGTTGCATCGTTGTTCCCTCCGTCGACGCAACGGTAGCAGAGCTAGCGTTGGGAGGTATTGGGATCGAGCGCGACTGAACGTCTGTTCGTCCGTCGCTAAGGGGGACGTGGAGATGATCCCGTCGGCGCTCACATGATAATGATTAATCGTAAATGCTCGCCGTAGCCCATCGTGACGCGGCGAGAGCGTCGTGCTGAGGT
>CAZRGL010000857.1:0-3077 GCA_964599485.1 uncultured Polyangiaceae bacterium | reverse complement strand
GTTTTCGGGAAGCTCGGCACAAGCACCGCGATGACCGTAGAGCCTCAGCTGCTGAGCTTCTTTCATCGTCGGTTCAGGTGATACTGAATCAGGGCTCGAACTGCACCAGGAAGATGTCGGAGCTGCCCTTGCTAGTCATCTTGTTGCCGCCGAAGTCGAGGTCGCCGCCGAAACTGCCAGTGGAGAAGATCGTTCCAGCCGAGCCCGCCGCGAGCCCCGCCATGACTTGGATGTTGCCGCTTCCATAGGCTGCCCCCCAAAGCACGCTGCCATCGGCGGCAAGCTTGATGACGAGCGCATCGGTTGCGGCAGCGTTGTACGTCTTGCCACCAAGCTCGACTGAGCCCGTCATGTAACCTACGGCAACGAGGTTGCCATAGGTGTCGACCGTCGCGGCCTCGCCAATTTGGTCGCCACCTGCCCCGAAGCTCTTGCTCCATAGGTGGGCCCCGGAAGCGTCTAGCTTCGCAGCGAAAGCGTCGGTGCCCCCCCATACGGTAGGTTGCCACCTCCGAAGTTGAGGCTGCCATCGAAGTAGCCGACCAAGTAAATCTCATCGGCGCTGTTGAGGGCGACAGCATGGCCTGTTTGGTGACCGGGGCCACCGTAACGTGTGCTCCATGCGTGTTCTCCCTGGGCATCGAGCTTCGCCACGAACAAATCGGTGTCAGCCGCGGCTGTCCAAGGGCCACCACCGAAGTCGATCGTCCCACCGAAACGCCCCGTCAGCACGATCGCGCTGGAAGCGTCGACCGCGACAGCAAACATACGCTGGTTTGTAGCGTCGCCGAAGGCCTTGACCCAGCTGACCTCACCGTCATCGCTCAGCTTCGCGACGAACGCGTCGCTACCCCCCGCGGAATAGACCGTTTGGGTCTTGGCGAAGTCGAGCCAAGAGGCGACGTCACCAGCGAGCAGCACGTGTCCGTCGACATCGAGCGCGAGCCCCCAGAGCGATTCGGTGAGGGGGCCTCCCGCCCGTTGGCTCCACAGATGCTCACCGCTTCCGTCGAGCTTCGCCACAAAGATGTCCGCGGCTCCTGTGCTCGTCATTGGGCCTTCGCCAAAATCGATGGAGCCAAAGAAATCGCCGGCCAAGTAGATGTTGTCAGATCCGTCAACAACCACGGATGTGATGTACTGGTTGTTCGGACCAGTAAAAGCCTTGCTCCAGATGTGCTCCCCGCTGGGGCTGAGCTTGGCGACCGCGATGTCATATCCAGCGCTGGCAACCAAGACCGTCCCACCAAAGTCGACTTCGCAAGTGAAGGCCACCGCCAAGACGATGTTGCCCTTCGAGTCGAGCGCCACGGCCCGCCCCTCTTGGGCGCAGCCATCTCCGTAGCGGGCACTCCAACCCAAAGCCCCCAGGGCACAATGACCTGCGCCATCGCACACGCCACCTGAATCGCAGCCCTCTTCGGGAATGCTCCCAGCCTGCACTTTCGTACAACTACCCACTGCTAGCGTGGCATTGCAGCTCTGGCAGGGGCCTTCGCAAGGACTTTCACAACAAACATCATCGGTGCAGCTGCCGCTCCAACATTCAGCCGAGTCTACGCAGTCACGCCCGTGAGCCTTGAGGCATTCGCCTTTGCCGTCGCATAGATCGCCGTAGCTCTGGTTGCAGATGGTGTCGTTGCTGGCATCAGTCGCGGTGCAGTGATTGTCGACGCAAGCCCACTGTCTGCACACCGTGTCGTCGGGGCAATCGTCCGAGGCGTCACACGCCGCACCTTCACCGCCAGCGCCACCATGGCCGACATTGGTTTGCCCGGGCGGAGCCTTGCCCGTCCGGTCGAGGGTACAGTCAGCCCCTGCCGCCGCAACGGCTATCATTGCCCCCATCCACCATGTCGCGCGCAAGCGCCTCATCCAACCCGCAGGTGGTGTCCCGTGATGACAATATACAACGCCATTTGCCTAGACCGCTGCCACCTTCTACCGCAGGAGCGCATTAGAGTGGCCTTTTTCACTACATGCCCAAAGTGCGGGTGAGCAGCCAAAAGACCCCTGCACAGGTCGCCGCCGCCGCCCCGATCTCGACGAATCGGTCGCGCCACCCAGCGTCGTGTTTGCGCAGCAAAATGAGCACAATCATCAGCGCAGCGACCACCGCGAGCTGGCCTAGCTCGACACCAACGTTGAAGCCACAAAGTGCGGGAAGCAGTCGCTCGGCGGGCAGGCTCATCTCACCGAGCACGCCGGCGAAGCCGAAGCCGTGAACAACGCCGAACAGTGTGGTGATGGCAAAGCGAGGTCGATCGCTGTTGGCTTGCTGCCTCACGGCGAGGAAATAGCAGGCCGCGAGCAACGCTACCCCAGCCAAGGCAACGGGGGCGACGGTCTGGCGGACCGCTGCCAAAATAGCGCAGCTCGCCAGACCAAGCACCGCGATGAGGGGGATCAGCGGCTGACGTCGCTCGTTGGCCAGCCAGAATGCCTCGACCGCTACGAGAGCGACCGACGCGCCGATGAGCGCCTCTACGGTGGGTTGATGAGGCTCGAGCTGGCCCATGGCAGCAAGGGCGAGCGACACGCTGTGCCCTGCGGTAAACCCGGTGACCAGCCAGATGACCGTGCGTTTGCCGCGCGCCATGAGCAGCAGCGCAAAGAGAAACAACAAGTGGTCCCAGCCACTGAGGATGTGCTCGATTCCCAACGGTACGAACCGCCGCAGGGTCTGCACCCAGGAAGGTGGTGGTCGCTCGGGGCGCAGCGTAATGGCGCGTTGATGCTCGGTCAGCACGTGCTCACCTTCGGCAGCGCGGCCCCGCTCGACACGGGCGAAGTGCAAGTGCGCTGGGATGGCAGCAAACAGCACATCGTTTTCGATGCGCCAACTCCGGCCTGGCCCACTCGTCGGACAATCGAAGCTCCAAGAGAAGCTACGCCAACCGGGCGGCGCGCTCAGCTCATCGATGGTTGTTGGGCGGCAGGCAACGCCGTCGGCAAAGAGCCGCACCGTCGCCGAGAGACGAGTTGCGACCTGAACGGAACCCAAAGCGGTGAGGTCGAGCCGTTTGAGGTTGTAGCGAACCGAGGGTTGAGCAGAGTCCTCTGATTGAGGCTCCAGC
>CAZRGL010000856.1:0-3094 GCA_964599485.1 uncultured Polyangiaceae bacterium | reverse complement strand
GTCGCTGTTGCTCGGCTGAGTCGTCTTGGCCTACTGCGCGACGTCGCGCACGGCGTTTTGACGGAGCTGCTGCCGGGGCGCGCGAGATTTCTCGTTCCTCTGAGCAGGGGGCTGGTTGCTCATCTCGATCTGGATCGTCGAAAGCTGTCAAAGCAAGCTCGAGCGCGGTCAAGAGGGCTTCGAAATGCTCGCTGGCCTGCTCTGCGTCCTCAGCAGTCAATGGCGTGAGCGCGGCCAGGACGGTGGCGCTGTCGAGCATGACGCATGTGCTCAGGCATGAGGTGGTCAACTGTGCTTGCTGGGCCGCGTTGGATAACGCGGCGGCGAGCTCTGGGTGGCCGGCTACCGACTCGGGGATCTCGAGCACCTGCTGAATACACGGCAGCTCCACGATTTCCGAATCCACCAGGTCCATCATTTGCTCGGAGATGGCTTCTTCCAAGGCGAGACGACTCGCATCCGACTTGGGACCCAAGCAATACGACGCCATGCGCGTTTCGTGATCGTAGCTGCTCAGCTGAGCGCCGCAGTCTTCTGCAGCCCGTCTGAGAGCGTCTTGGATGATGATCTCATCTGCTTGTTGGGCGGCCATCGAAACCACGTAGCCGAGCCCATCCAGGGCGACCAAACAGTGATCACCGCTGAGGGCGTCTGCGGTGAGCTCGAGATCCCCGTCGATGTAGCGCAACAGGATGTCGCGTATTGCGCGGAAGGTGTCCCGGCGGATGAGCCGGTCCTCTGCGAATATGTCGTCGACGTTGTCTGACTGCATCAACCGTTCGGCGATCTCTTCCACCATGGTTTCGACCGCTTCGTCAGCGGCGTCATTGCCGAAGGTGTTGGTTACTTCACCGAGCACGACGCTGGCGGCTTGGAGAAACGGTGTAACCGAGGGCAGGGTGGGTGCGATGGTCGTTTCGACCTCGTCGATGAGGGCTTCACCCGCACCAGGCGCCACGAGCACATGCTCGCGCGATTCGAGCGCTTCTAGGACTTGACGTGCGAGCAGTCGTTGAAGAGTAACCATGTGGCGCTGCGTTGCTGGTGGGCCGGGATCCGCAAGAGCTATTCGATCGAGAGTACACGTTTTGAGCTTGCTGTCAGCAGTCAGCGTAGGAACATTTGTAATCGCAACGAGCGTGTCGAAAGGCGCTTGACAGCGCTGCTCAAAAGCGTAGGTTTGCGGGTTTTTCAAACCAGCTTGGGTGTGGCTCTTTCGTCGCGTTCCGCGGACGCCAGATCTTCTGACGTGGCAAGGCCTTCCACGCAGGTCCTTAGACTTAGTTCCCAGCTCAAAATCTAGCGAGTCCGTAGCGCCCTTTTGGGCAGTTCTAGAACCGAATCTGAAAGAGCAACCCGCCGCCCTGGGGGCCCGCGAAGGGGATCAGCATGGCTTCGCTGTCGTCGCTGTCGTCGCAGTCGTCGCGGTCTTCGGTGTCGTCGCGGTCGTCGCGGTGATCGCGGGCCTCGCCGTCGTCGCTGTCGGCGCTGTCGGCGCGGTCGTCGCTGTCGTCGCTGTCTTCGCTGTCGTCGCTGTCGGCAACGGCGTCAACGTCATCGCCGTCATCAATCGGATCGGGTCCAGCGACGAGCAGCACCACGACACCTGAGACCACCATCGCGGCGCCTGCCATCCAGGTGACATCCCCTGCGATGGCGAGGTTGTTGTTGTTCACGATTTCCGGGCGTAGGGCATCGCGGCAGAGAAGCTGGTCGCCCCTGTTGGCACAAGCGGTCGATTCGTCGGGGCGTTGCGAATTGGCCACGACGTCCATGATGACGCCAGCAGCCACCGCTGCCGCCCCGCCGCCCGTGAGCAACCATCCGACCAACGCGGTCTTGTCCTCGGCGGCCTTGCGACGCTGCTCGGCGCGCTCGGCCTTGCGGCGGGCGTCGCGTAGTCGTTTCTGGCGCGCCTCCTCTTTCTTCTTCTTGCGGAGCCGCTCTGCTTCCTCTTTTCGAAGTCGCTCCTCTTCTTCAGCCCGAACCCGCTCCTCGAGTCGTTCGATACGGCCGTCGAGCGCGCGGTGCTCGCGTCGCGGGGCGGACTTGCGCCACTTCTTCAGGTACTCGAGCGCGCTGCTCGCTTTGCCGAGACGCTCGTAAGCGTTGGCGATGCTCTCGAAGATGAGCGGCTTCTTCGACAGCTCGTAGGATTCCTGCCACTTCAGGACCGCTTCCTCGTAATCACCTTTTCGGTACGCGAGCCTGCCTTGGTTGAAAAGCCGCCGCGCCTTCTGCAGGCGTTGCTGGTAGCTCAGGCGCCTCGGTCTGGCGTCCGCTGGCTGTACGAAGAGCGACCCTGCAAAGCAACACAAGAGGGCTAGAACAAATGTGCGCAGCAACACCAACATGTTCTTCGGCTTCACGCTCAATCGAAGGGACTCCGGATGTCGTCGATGGGTTTGGCGATTACTGGCGGGCTGTCCCGCGTTTCGGTCTGACTCGCAGAGGCGCTCGTCTCGCTCGTAGCGCTGGCGGTCGAAGTAGCTGCGGGTTGCGTGCCGCGTCGTAGCTCGCCTCGGCGCGCGACAGGGGCTGCTTTGATGTCGCCGCCGCCTGTGCCCTTGGCATCTTGGCCAGTGGAAGTCTCGTCGCCGGCTGGGTCTTTGCTGTCGTCTTGGGTGTCGGACTGGTTTGCGGCCGCCGATTGCGTTGTGGCTGGGCTCGTCGCCGGGCCTGTGTCGGAGCTCGACGCAGGGCTGCCGAACAAAGCGATGGCGGAACCTGCGCCGAGAACCATCATCGCCGCGGCTGCAGCGACCCACAAGGCCAGCCGCCGAGCGCGCCGGGGCGGGGTGACGCTGGGCAAGCGAGTCGAAACCACACCGCGGTTGGTCGGCGCCTCGCCCTGAAAATGGCCTGGCAGACCATCGCTAGGCGTGATGAGGCCGGGAATCGGTTCCGACGTAGTTGCCGGAACTGCTGGAACATCGCCGGAGTGGCTCGGGTGTGCGGCCGGGATGGCTTGCTGGGGGCCTGAGCCGGCGGGCCCTACAGGAGTCGGTGCAGCGGCAGGCGGGGCTGGAGCTGGCGGGGCTGGAGCTGGCGGGGCTGGGGCTGGCGCGGCCGAGGCTCGGCTGGACGCCATCCG
>CAZRGL010000855.1:0-3094 GCA_964599485.1 uncultured Polyangiaceae bacterium | reverse complement strand
GGGTGCAGAGCCCAGCAAGCCAACCGCCAGCAAGCCGCCCCCACTCGAGCCAACATCGCCCAGCAAGGCAGCAGCCGCCAGCAAGCCCGCTGCATCGAGCGAGCCACCTTCCGCCGATCCACCTTCCGCCGATCCAGCTACTGCCAGCAAGCCAGCCGCTGCTAGAAAGCCAGCCGCGCCGAGCAAAGCTGCAGCGGAAAGTGAGCAAACCGCACCCGCCCTTGGTCGACGCGGTTTCTTGGACAAGGTCCTGAACGTCTATCGTTTGGGTTTGGTGGGTGCAGCTGCTTATCCGGCTCTTCGCTATGTCACACCGCTGTCCGGCGCCGCTGGTGAGATCGGCACGCTCACGGTCGGGTCAGCGAAAGAGTTCATGCCCAACTCTGCCAAGATTGTGCGTTTTGGTGATCAGCCAATCATCGTGGTGCGCGACAACAAGGGGCGTTTCCATGCTTTGGAGGCGCTCTGTACCCATCTGCAGTGCGTGGTGAGCTACGACAAGGGCACGGGGCTGATCAACTGTGGCTGCCACCACGCGGTCTTTACGCTCTCGGGAAAGAACATCTCGGGGCCCGCGCCGCGACCGCTCAAGGCTCGCGCGGTTCGTGTCCTCGGCGACAGCGTCGTGCTCGAATCCTCCGGTTGAGTCGCGCTACGAGTGTTACAACGGGCCGTCGACCAGACCGTGAACGAACTGGCGCACGTGCGGCTCCTGACAAGCTTTGGCTTCTTCGGTCGTGCCATCAAAAATGAGCTGCCCCTTGAGAAGCATCCCCACTCGGTCGGTGACGCTGAGTAGCCGATCGAGATCGCTCGAAACCATCACTACCGTCGCGCCACTCTGGCGTTGTTCGTCACGCAGCAGCTCGAAGATACGTTGCGATGTGACCGGATCGAGACCGGCGGCTGGCTCGTCGTAGAGCACGATCTCGGCCCGCGACACGTTGGCCCGCGCCACCCCAACGCGCTTTTTCTGGCCGCCGCTCAAGCCGGAGCACAAACGGTCTTCGAAACCCGGCAAAGACACGTTGACCAGTCGCTCGCTCACCCTAGAAGCGATCTCCTCCTCGCTCAGATCGAAGAGCCTTCGTAGCGGGAACGCGATGTTCTCGCCGACCGTGAGGTAATCGAATAGCGCGTTGTTCTGAAACAACATGCCAAACTTCGTGCGGAATTGCTGCAGCTCTAGATCACTGAGCTCGTCGATGTTGCGCCCATCGACGATGACGCGGCCTTTGTCGGGTTTGAGCAAGCCACTGATCATTTTGAGCAAGACGCTCTTACCGGAAGCACCTGGGCCGATCAGGCCATACAAGCAAGCCTGAGGTACTTGCAGATCCACGCCCTGCAAGACGGTGTTGCCCGCAAAGACCTTGGTCAGCCCCTCGAGGCGGATCATGCGCCTACTCGGCCTTGAAGACGGTCGTCGTGATGTCGAGGCGCGGGTGCGAGGGGAAGCTGATGCTCCGTATGCGACCCGCCACGCAGCCGGCCACTGTGCCGTTGGCTGGCTTGGTGCTCACGGTTACACCCACGGCGCGGCCATTCTGCACTGCGGCGCAGATGGATACCGACATCGTGGGCGGTACGCCGCAGGAGTTGAGGTAGCTGCCGCGGTTGAGCACCGCGCCATAGGCACCGGCTGACAGGTCGGGCGGCACCTTGTTCTCACCGCTGCCCATGTTGTACTCCTCGACATAACGGCTACGTGCCCCTGCGCAGCTGAGCCCGCCGGGAACCACAGGGTGAGAGCCTGCTGCCACGGATTTGCCGTCACCGCTAGGCCCACCGCCGCGCCAGCGTCCACCGCCCGCGGGGCCGCCCTTCTTGCGACCCTTCAGTCCACCGTCGAAGTCGACCGATTGCCCCTCCTGCGCCGCGATGGCCTCGTCGTCCTTCTGGCTGGCGCGCGTTTGGAAATACCAGCCCAGAAACGCCGCGGCGGCGATGAACAGTACGCCGGCACCGACGAAGGCTTTGACCTGGGTTTGCTGCTTGTCAGCTTCTACGCCCTGCTCGAGCGCATGGCGCTCACTCTCCGCTTCCTGACTCAGGCGCGCTTGCTCGGCAAACGGTGCAAATTCGTCCCACTGCTCGATGGGGCGCTCTTCGTTGCTCAACGAGTCGCGCAAGGTGTGGTCGCCGAGGAAGTTGCCCGTCGCCACCTGGTGAAGCAGCTCGACGGCTGAGAACGGACCGTGGTCCATGCCGTCGCGAATCACGATGTAGCGCGGCCGAGGATCAGCCTCGAGCCGGGCCTTCAGCTCCGCGAGCACGCTGGTTGCGCTGGTGTCCGCGCCGCCTTGCTCGGCGTCCGGCCCCGCGGCTGCACGTCGCGCCAGCTCAGCCTCGAGCAGCGCTGTTTCATTGGGGGGGGGGGGCAGCATCGATAGCGACACGTCAACGTCGAACCCGTCGTCGTGGTCGAGATGCGACTCATCGGCCCGTGGAGGGGGAATTGACGCGGTGGGAGCGCAGTTGTGCAAGGCCTGGGCGAGGGCAGCGAGATCAGCAGGCCGGTGCTGTACATCGGCGACGAGCGCTTTGCCGAGGAGCAGCTCGAATGACGGTGGCAGGGTGCGCACGACGTCAGAAGGACGGCGCATGCCGGGCCCGACGCATTCGCTGGTGACGAGCTCGTAAAGGATGGCGCCACAGGCAAAAACGCTCGCCCGTACGTCGCCGGGGGCGCCTTGTCGCTGCTCGGGCGCGAGGCAGGCCCGATCGCGCGGATTTTCAGGCATGAGCGCCGCCGCTCCAGCGTCGAGCAGTCCGCCAGTCGGATAATGGAGGATCGCGTCTGGGTGGACGAAGAGCGTGGCGCCGCGGGCGTGGCGTTCGCCCAGATCGGTTATGAGCGGAGTCATGATCGCCACGACTTCTTTGAGCGAGAAGTGCTCGCCCGATGCGCGGCGACGGTCCATCTCGTTGCGCAGGCTTTCGCTGTCGTTGTTCATGGTGTTTCGATGGGCGCTCACCACACAACTTAGCGGTATCGGTGGAGCTGCTCAACCACTGCTGTGCCCCTGGCCCAGGGTTTGCTCTTGAATCGCCCTACTTTTTGCTCGCCGTGGCTGTTGTCGAGGCCGTGGGG
>CAZRGL010000854.1:0-3125 GCA_964599485.1 uncultured Polyangiaceae bacterium | reverse complement strand
TGTTGACCGGGCCCGGCGGTGTCGTTGCCGTCGCTGACAGCTTGCTGCCAGGCGTCGAAAGAGGTGGTCGAGCAGCTGCCGTCGGGTAAGTCGACGCGGATGAGGCGGGAAAGCGGGTCATAGTGCAGCAGCGGAGTGACGCCCCAGTGCACGATGGCAGGATCATCTTCGTACTCTGCGGTTGGCGAGAAGTACGGCTCGTACTGCTTGATGGGATTGCCCTTGTTGTCGAGGACAGCGCGGCCTGAGCCCACCCAGCGCGGATCGGCGTGCTCCATTTGGGGCTTGCCGGTGTTGGGATCGATTACCGGCTGGCCTTGCGCGTCGAGCTTGACCGCTTCGCCGGGCTCGGCGAGCGCTTTGCTCATTGCTTCGTTGCCGAGGCCATCGGAGTAGCTGTAGCTGACCAGCCAGCGCGTCGATGGGTCAGCGTGCGTTTCGCGCAGCTCGGTTTTGACGCGGGCGGGGCCAAAGCCACTCTGGTAGCGACTCAGCTCGTAGGTCAGCTTGCTGGTGGGCTCGGCTAGCGTGTCACCCTCGCCGCTCTTGCCCGCCGCGGCGGTCTTGACCACCCGCCCGAGCGCGTCGAAGGCGGCTAGGGCCCAGTTTTCGTTGATGCCCGTGACCTTGTTGGGCGCTAGGACGCGGTAGTCGTACTGAGCGAGCGTCTGATTCGACAGGGCGTCGGTGACGCTCGTTACCAGCAGCCTGTGGGCGTCCAGTGGGTTCGCGAAAGGTCATGCACGTCGCTGTCACCCGCTCGCCGACGAGCGTGTGGACGGCCCAGCAGCTCCGCGAGGCGACCCCGTTCGAGCAGCGCCCGCGACTGCTGATCCGCGACAACGACGGCAAGTTCGGCCGCCAGTTCGACCGGGTTGCGAAGGCGAGGGGTATCGAGGTCTTGCGCACACCGGTGCGAGCACCGAAGGCCAATGCTGTGTGCGAACGCTATCTCGGCAGCCTGCGGCGCGAGTGTCTCGATCACATCCTTATCCTCAGCGAGCGCCACATGCTCGGTGTGCTCAAGGAGCACGTCGCGCATTTCAACCGCGGGCGGCCGCATCAGGGGATAGGCCAGCGAGTGCCGGCCGGCTCAGCGAGCCCTCCAGATCAGCGCTCGAAGGCGTACATCGTCGCGACACCGATCCTCGGGGGCCTTCATCATGAATACCGATGGGCCGAATCACGCAATGGACGAGCAAGGTTGCCAGCACAGGCCTTCATCATGAATACCGATGGGCGCAGCCAATGGATGGACCAGGTAGCCAGCACAGGTCTTATGTGCCCCACATCTCGGCTTCCAGTTCAGCTTGAATCTCAAGGACAGAGGAGCGTGTTCCTCCGGGCATCGTGAACACGCTCATCGGACCATCACGGCGCGATTGTGAGGGGCGAACTTCAATCCAATTGCTCGATATGCTCCGAATGGTGACGCCATTTAGTACTGAAGATGCCATCCGACGCCATAGCGAAGGTCTGTAGTAGCCAACTATGCCAGGGCCAACATCGATCCCGTCATCATCCTCTAACACCATAACCACACATTGGACGCCTTCGCCCTGAAACAGCTTGAAAATGTCGTCAAAGGCTTGATTGCACGCCCAGAAGAGGCCCGTGCCGGACTTCGCGTATTCGTTGACGTAAAGACCGCCGGTGAACTTGCTGAGCCCACATCGCGTATATGTGCTCCAGAAGAGCGAATGCTTGCTGTGTCCGTCCTTTGAATATGTCGCAGAGCCGAGGGTCTCCGCGGGCCATTGCTTGTCGGCTCCGAGAATCACATCCTCGAAGTCCCTGGCGATCAGCTTCGATACGAGCCAACCCATTTCCGAGGCGTTCCGCTGCATCAGACGTAGCGTCTCCTGGATCGATGACGAGGAGATTACGGTCCATTGCACGTCTACATGTTCAAAAACCATGGCGACCCTCTCTGACTCTTCAATCTACTTTCATAGGCCAAGGCCGAGACTTGTCGATGAATGTTACAAATTCTCCGGCCTCCGTCACCAATAGCCCTTGGTTGCCCCTAAAAATAATCGCCCCGCGGCGCCCAAGTACCTTTCCTGGAATCCCCTTCACACCGCTTCCGCCAATCGTGATCACTCCGGAAACCTGAAGGTCCGCGCCCGCAACGATGTCCTTGACCAGATCGTCGGCAGCCTTCGGTTTGACACCGGAAAAAGGATCGTTGGCACGACGCTGAGGGTCAGACTGACGCCTTTGCAGCTTTCGTTGTGCCTGTGAGACGTTACCTTGGCCAGAGATTTTTCGAGAAGCCGAGGCCGTTACCGACTCCTGCGTCGTGCGCGAAACGATGGACAGGGCGTTCTGGCCTCCTTTCTTCTCGGCTACTGATTGAGCATGTGTTTCCGTACTCTTGCCAACGGCTTCACTTCCAGGTGACTTACTGGTGGTCTTCCGTACATCAAACAGGCGGCGTGCTCCGAGCGCGAGACCGGCAATCGATGGCGCGAGTTCGCCTATTGCTTCGGGGTCACCCTCGATAGCCCGACCAAGAAGCTCACCTGTCGTCTTGAGTCCCTCTTTGACCGAGTCAACGAGGATCTTCTCGGCCAGCTGCGCGTCGTGGATAGCTGCTTGCGCATCGCTCTTGTCCGTAAGGCCCAGCGCAAAGCCCATACCTTTGACCGACGCTCGCAGTTGCAGGTAGCCAAAGTAGGCTAGGTCTGCTGCGACATCGGGTGTTTGCCGCGCGCCCTCGAACCCCGCAACGGCCGCTCGGCCAAGGCCTTTGGCGAGGCGACGAGGCACACTGGGCTCCGGAGAGCGTGTCGAGCCGTGAAGGTCTATTGGTGGACGGCTCTCATAAGCAAACTTCGGAGGCGTGCCGGGTGGAGCGGTCGGCGGTGGTGGAACGGGAGGGTCCGAACCAGAGGCCGGCCGTGGCATCCCCGACTGGGTCCCACTCGGATCACTGAGGCCGATCGGCGAGCCTCGCACGTAGTTGTACAGCCCAGGCCCATCCACGAGCCCCGCCGGGTCAGCCTGGGTCCACCTCGCTAGCCACGGCGCGTAGTACCTCGCCCCGTGGTAGTAGAGCTTCGTCTCTTCGTCGCGTTCCTTGCCGGTGTAGCGGTAGCGCCTTTGGGACACGCCGCCGAGAT
>CAZRGL010000853.1:0-3126 GCA_964599485.1 uncultured Polyangiaceae bacterium | reverse complement strand
ATAACCGATGAACGAGCCGAAGGTCATCGTGTACAGCCAGGTCATGATCCAGTTGTGCTTGTTGCGGAAGATCTGGAACTGATCGACCAGGCTGTCTTTGGTTTCGCTGGCGGTGAGGTAGCGCATGACCGCGAGCGTCGTCAGGACCGTCAGCGCCAAGACGATGAAGATCTTGAGCAGCGTGGGTACTGGGCCCCAGTCCAGGAGCAACAGGCCGATGCCGACCGCAGCGCCTACAGCGCCGAGGCCTTGAAGCCAGAGGTACTTGCCGATGGCCTTGGGCGCGCTGCCGCACTTGTGCATGGGCAGGTTGTCCATGAAGAGCCAGGCCAAGATGGCCAGCACTGCGAGAATTGGCACCCAGACGAGACCTGCGTTCTGCAGCCAGATGGTCTTGCCCTTGAGCGCGTGGCCCGCGCCCATCATCTCGAAGGTGATGACCCAAGGGATCAAGAACTGCATGACGCTGACGCCGAGGTTCCCCAGCCCGGCGTTCAGGCCCAAGCTCAGTCCTTGCATCTTCTTCGGAAAGAAGAAGCTGATGTTCGACATCGAGGAGGCGAAAGCGCCGCCACCAATGCCTGACAGCGCTGCCAGGATGATGAAGGTGAAGAAGGGCGTCTGCGGATTCTGTAGCGCCATGCCCGTCCCCAGCGCGGGCAGAATGAGCAACAAGCTGGTCATGAACTTGACGTTCCGGCCACCAGCGATGGCGATCATGAAAGAATTGGGGATACGCAACGTGGCGCCGCTCAGGCCAGCAACCGCCGGCAATGTGTAGAGCAGCGCGCGGTACGCTTTTCCGGCCAGCGGCACGCCGTCGTTGCCGAAGCTGAAAGCGAACAGGCTGGGGTGTGCATCATGCAGCGCTTGCATGCGCACGACGATCATTCCCCAGAAGAGCCATACGGAGAAGCCGCATAGCAGGTTGGGGATCGAGATCCAGAGGTTGCGATTGGCGACCTTCTTGCCGGTCTTTTCCCAGAACGCTTCGTCCTCGACGTCCCACTTGTCGATTGGCTTGCCCATTATGTTGCTACTTCCTGCAGACTCGTTTCAGCTCGCCACAATCAGCGAATGGTCCGTGGTTTGGTGCGGTTCCAGATGACCAGCTGGAAGGGACGCCACAGATAAGAAATCGGCGCGACCAGCACGTGGACCAGGCGGGTGAAGCTGAACAGACCGAACAGGGTCCAGGCGCCGATGATGTGCAGGCGTGCCGCTAGCGGGAGCTCATCGACCACAGATAGGGAACCGCCGTGTGGGTGTACCAACCGCTGCCCCAGCGCATGGTGATTGCCACCCATAGCCCTGTGATGATCGAGAAGAGTAGGGCGACGTAGACGAGCACGTCGGCGATCGAGGTGTTGGCTCGCAAGCGGTCGGAGGTCGAGCGCCGGTAGAGCAGACCCAGCAGACCGCCCAGTGCCAAGAAGGCCGCGCCCATGGCTGTTGCCTCGAGGATCAACAAGCGCAGCGGATCGCCGTTCCACGCAGTTACTGCTTGCGGGAACAGGAAACCCACCAGGTGCCCGCAGAAGAGCAGGATGATGGCGATATGGAACGGCACCGAGCCCCAGAACAGCTTCTTGGATTCTAGAAACTGCGAGGACAAGCTCGAGAAGGTGTACGGCTCTTTCCGATAACGGGTGATCGAAACGCCGAGAAACAAGGCGACCGCCACATAGGGCAGGACGCCGAAGAAGAGCAGATTCAGCATGACAGCACCTCCAATGGCCGCTGCAGCTTGGGAAGCTCTGCCGAGCCCTTGGGCACCAGGCGCTTCAAGACCCGCGGCAGGTGGCGTAGCAGCTGTGGCCAGGGACCAGGGGACTCTTCCAGAGCGGTGGCTACCTTTTTGAGCGCCGGGAGCATGACGGAATGGACCAGCAGTTGACGGTCCTCCTCGTCTTGCATGGCGGCCAGCAGTCGCAGCATCGTGGGCAAGAAGTCCGGCAGATCGAAACGATGCGCGATCTCGTGTCGGTTGAGCTCACCAGCGAGCCCCGCAAGAAGCGCCCCGCGCGCGTAGGTGTCGCCGAAGATGTGATGACCCAGGTTCAGGGTGCACACCGGCTTCATGTCGAACAGTTGTGTGTAGCGCTCTTCCGCCTCGCCGATGCCAGCAGATTCCAGCCAGTCGGCGAGCTCATTGAGCGTGTCAGCCACTGCTTGCTGCGCGCCCCCATCGAAAGCGCGAGCATGCGCACGCGCCTGCGCAGCCGTGTCGTGACGGGGATACTCAAACGCAGGGGCAAGGCCCCTCAATAGCTCAGCGTGTGTGTTTAGCTGCATCTCAAGCACCTCGCTCCGGTCGCGAGCGGAAGCCCATGCCGGTGAAGCCCTTCTCGCCGAGCGGCTCGTTGAGCATTTCGATCGCCTGCTCACGATGCATGGCCGGGATGACGAAACGTTCGTCGTAGGGCGCCAACGCGGTCAGTCGATAGATGGCCTCGGCCTCTTCGACGGTGCACTCGGCCACCTTGAGCATCTTGGCCACTTCGGCTTCGTCGAGATCCTCGGTCGTCACCTGCCGGCGGTAGGCCCGGATCGCCAGCTGCTTGCGCAGTGCATAGCGAACCGGGGCTTCGTTGCCTGCTCCGAACAAGCTCGCCATGTACTTGAGTGGCAAGCGATAGCTGTCGATGGTGCCGAGGAAGCTGTCGAGTGAAGTGTCGTAGGCTTGGTTTTCGCGCGAAGCCATCACGGGCAACAGCGGGGGCACGTAGAACAACATCGGCAGGGTGCGATGCTCGGCGTGCAGCGGCAAAGCCAGCTTCCAGTCGACGACCCACTTGTAGGTAGGCGACTCCTGCGCTGCCTTGATGACGTCGTCGGTGATGCCGTTCTTTCGTGCACCTTCGATGACCTTGGGATCGTTGGGGTCGAGCAGAATGTCCCGCTGCGCTTCGATGAGGTCTTCGTCCGCGACACCTACGGTATCGAGGATCTTGTCGGCGTCGTAGAGCACTACGCCGAGGTAGCGAATGCGCCCCACGCAAGAATGGAAACAAGCGGGCGCTTCGCCGCTCTCGAGACGCGGGTAGCACAGGATGCACTTCTCGCTCTTGCCCGTGCCCCAGTTGAAGTAGCTCTTCTTGTAGGGACAAGCCGTCACGCAGAAGC
>CAZRGL010000852.1:0-3128 GCA_964599485.1 uncultured Polyangiaceae bacterium | reverse complement strand
CGGCTCTTCATGCGCGATGTCCCTGAGGCCCAGGTGACGAAGTCATGCAGTTTGCCTGTTCCCGCTTTGAGGCGCCGTGCGTTGCAAACCGTGATTGGCAAGTTGATCTCGAGGCCTGCGAGCTTGCCAGTGGCGATCTCGGCGCCCACCTTTTTTCCGGCGGTGAAGGTGCCATCGTCGCTCAGCTTGCCCAGCTTGGTGCTGAGCGCGAGTCGCTGTCCAGACTCCGGAGCGAGCACCTTGTCGTGCTGATCGAAGGTTCGAACGTCCAAATGGACGCTGTCGCCCGGCATGACGAACAGAACGCTTGGGAGCACGAACAAGTGCGTCAAACGGCTCGCGGCTGGTTGCGCGCTACTCGCTGGCTCGGAGGTCGGGCCCGGCGGCGCTTCAGTCGGCGTTCGAGCTGCTGGTTTGGTCGTCGCCTGATGGTCGACGGCGGCAGGTTGCTGTACACCTGAACAGCCACCCATCGATGACATTGCGGCCGCGAGGGCAGCTGCCTGCAGCAGCTCAGCTGAGGTCATTCGACACCGCAAAACGCCATGAGTCTGCCAGCTTGTGCTGGTGAGCGGAAACAGAAACCGCCCCATAATCATGGCTAGGCCCCAAGTTGTCCGCGAGTTGGCCGTTATTGTGAGAGTAGGCCACACTTTGTTTCAGGTAATTCAATGGCCGAGGCGCGCGCGTGGCGAAGGCCGCGCAAACCACAAGATCTGCCGATAGAGTTTCGGATCAAGCCGGGCGGAGAACGCTTTTCGGGCTTGCTGTCCGAGCTGACCATGGCTGGCGCCTACATCAAGACCGACCATGAGCAGCAACTCGGCCGGAAAATCGAGCTCTACATCCAATTGCTCGGCCAGGAAGGCGAGCAAGTGGTGCGCGCCATCGTGCGCTGGGAGCATCCACACGGTTTTGGCGTTCAATTCGTGCAGCTCGCCGAAAAAGACGTCTATGCGCTGATGGATATCCTGTCGACCATCGACAAAGCGGTCAAGCGCGAGCCAACCGTTGGGCGACGTCTAGCACGGACTTGAGCGCTGCCTCGTGCTGCGGATAATGAAGCTGTTCCGCATCCTCTTGCGCATCCGGCTCCTCGCCGCGGCGCGGACGCGCTAGGACTCGCTGCAAGGAGGCCACCGAGTCATGGCAAGCTACCTCGTCGAGTCATACGATTATTTGGTCGATCACGACGCCGGTCGGAGTGAAGGGGTCGTCGGTGTCGGCGGCGGCTCAGAGAAGATCTACCTGCACGTCATCTCCGTCGCCGACAGCGCGATCGCCAAGCTCGGTCCGCGCATTGACGAGCACGGCAACAAGGAGCACGAGCGGCTCGCCCTCGAGCGCAATGAGGAGTGGTGGATCGCAGTCGAAGGCGAAAAAGCCTGGCCGCGCACCCATCGACCCAAGCTGGTCTCACGTTGCAAGCTGAGCGAGCACGGAGCCCCGGTTGCGGTGCCGCTTACCGAAGCAGAGCTGGCCAGCCTGCGCAAGCTCGGTGCCAAGGTCTAGGAGTGTGACACCCGCCTAGGGCGTGTCCAGGCATCGAAAAACGCGCTAACGTGGCGGTGGGCAAGGAAGATGTCGAGCGAATCGCATCCGGGACAAGCAGATCCACAGCAGCCGGGATCGGAGCAGCAGAGCGCTGTCCAACCCGGCCAGCAGGGTCAGGCTCCGCAAGCTCAGGGCCCAGAGCAGCAAGCGCCGGCGCCGGCTCCGAGCACCCAGCCGCCTGCAGCGCCCCAACAGCCCGCCCCGCCTCAGCAGCCCGCCCCGCCTCAGCAGCCTGCGCCTCAGCAGCCACCTCAGCAGCCCGCGGCTCAGCGGCCCACGGCCCAAGCTGCGCCGAGTCTGACGGAGATCGCCGAGCAGCCGCCCGAGCCCAGCATCATCGATCAGCTGATGCTCCTCACCGGAGTGCGTGAGGATCAGCCGCAATATGCTGACGTCAACGATGGGCTGAAGGCCCTAATCGAGTATGTGGTCCGTTCGGACGTGCAGGGCAATCTCGTCGACGTCGCGCTAATCGATCTGCTGATCGCTGAGCTGACCAGCAAGATGTCTCGGCAGATCAACGAGATCCTCCATCTCGAGGCATTTCAGAAGCTCGAAGCGGCTTGGCGAGCGCTCCGTTTCGTGATCGATCGGGTCAACTTTCACGAGAACGTCATCGTCGAGATGCTCAACGTTTCGAAGCAGGATCTGCTCGAGGATTTTCAGGACTCGCCGGAAATTCCCAAATGCGGCATGTACCGCGTGGTTTACTCCGCCGAGTTCGGCCAATTCGGTGGCAAGCCCATCGGTCTGATCGTTGGCAACTACGAGTTCGCTCCGGTGCCGCAAGACATCTACTTGCTCGACCAGTGCGCGGCGGTTGCGACGATGTCTCATGCTCCGTTCATCGCCGCCGCCTCGCACCGTTTCTTTGGGCTCGACAACTACTTGACCCTACCGCAGCTCAAGGATCTGGCCGCGCTGTTCGAGGGGCCGCAATACACCAAGTGGCGTTCATTTCGGGATTCCGGCGATGCTCAGTACGTCGGCTTGTGCATGCCCAGGTTCTTGATGCGACTGCCCTACGGGGCTGAGACCGTTCGGGTCAGGGCGTTCGACTACGAAGAAGACGTGAGTCAACACGAGCACTATCTGTGGGGCAACGCTGCTTTTGCGCTCGCCACACGCGTAGCGGACAGCTTTGCCAAGTATCGCTGGTGCGCCAACGTGATCGGCCCGTCCTCAGGTGGAACCGTCGACAACTTGTTGCTGCACCAATACGAGTCGATGGGACACATCCAGACCAAGATCCCCACCGAGATCATGGTGACTGAGCGACGGGAGTGGGAGCTGTCTGAAGAGGGCTTCATCGCGTTGACCTATCGGCCCGATTCGGACAATGCCTGCTTCTTCTCGGCCAACTCGACACAAAAGCCCAAGACCTTTGGTCGTAGCGAGGAGGGGATCCAAGCAGCGCTGAACTACCGACTCGGCACGCAGCTACCCTACTTGTTCATCACCTGCCGCTTGGCTCACTACATCAAGGTGATGCAGCGTGAGCATATCGGTGGCTGGAAAGAGCGCCAGGACATGCAGCGAGGTCTGCAGAGCTGGGTCAACCAGTACGTAGCCGA
>CAZRGL010000851.1:0-3145 GCA_964599485.1 uncultured Polyangiaceae bacterium | reverse complement strand
CTACACCATCGTTGGCGTGACTTGGTGCTGGCTGCGTCCACCGCAATCACAAGACGAAGCGACTGAACAGCTGGCGACCTGAAGCCGCGTCTTCGAGCTGCGTTCGCTCGCTCAGATCTGCTCACACTGGTGCTTTTGCACCGGCTGCGCTAACCCAGGCTTGTGACCAAGGCCAAACGACTCCGTAAGCTCATGTTCTCCAACGAGTGCACCATCCTGATGGAGGCGCACAATGGCTTGACAGCCAAACTGGTGGAGGAGGCCGGCTTCGAAGCCATATGGGGAAGTGGCCTGAGCATCTCGGCGGGCTTGGGCGTACGCGACAGCAACGAGGCGAGCTGGACGCAGGTGCTCGAGGTGCTCGAGTTCATGAACGACGCTACCAATTTGCCGATCTTGCTCGACGGCGACACCGGCTATGGCAATTTCAACAACGCCCGCCGGTTGGTGCACAAGCTCGAGCAGCGCGGCGTCGCCGGGGTCTGTATGGAGGACAAGTTGTTCCCCAAGACCAACAGCTTCATCGACGGTGAAAAACAAGCGCTCGCAGACGTCGACGAGTTCTGCGGCAAGCTGCGTGCGGCCAAAGACGCTCAGCGCGATTCCAACTTCATGGTCGTTGCGCGCACCGAAGCATTCATCGCCGGCTGGGGTCTGCAAGAAGCACTGCTGCGGGCGACGTCCTACGCCCAGAACGGCGCCGACGTCATCCTGGTGCATAGCAAGCGCAAGGACAGCCGCGAGATCATGGAGTTCATGGAGCATTGGAAGCTCGATGTGCCCGTCGTCATCGTGCCGACCAAGTATCCGTCCGAGCCGATTGCTAGTTTTCGCCAACGCGGCGTGCACAACTTCATCTTCGCAAACCACACACTGCGCACGGTGATCACCTCAGTGCAGACCAATCTGCGCAAGCTCCGCGAGACCACTGACCTGATGAGCCTCGAGGGCGAAATCGCCCCGGTGGCGGAGATCTTCCGCTTGCAGAACGTTGCTGAGCTCAAGGCTTCCGAGGAGCGCTACCTGCCGGACACGACTGGCAATGCGCCGCCGCGCGGGCTCATTTTGGCTGCCACCAAAGGCGACTTCGGTGACTTGGTCGAAGACAAGCCCAAGGTGATGCTCAACTTGCGCGGCAAGCCAGTGCTCACCTGGCATACCGAAGCCTTCGCCAAGCTCGGTATCAAACGGGTGGGCGTGGTGCGCGGCTATTGCAAAGACGCGGTCAACCTCAGCAATCTGGAGACCTTCGACAACGACGAGTACGAAAGTAGCGGCGAGCTTCGTTCGCTCTACGCGGCGCGCTCCTTCCTCGAGGGCGATCTGGTCATCGCCTATGGGGACGTGATCTACGACGACACCATCCTGCACAACTTGCTCATCGACGGTCGGTCGATCCGCATCGCAGCCGACGCTGCGTTCCGGTTGCGCGAGCGTGACGATGACGCGCCCGATTTGATCAAGTCAGAGGGGGAGGGCTCTTTCGTGGAAGGTGGCAGCGGGGCCCGCCTGCTCCAGGTAGGCAAGAGCGTCGACATCGAACAGGCTTCAGGCGACTGGGTGGGGCTGCTCGCGCTCGACGCCGAGGGCACCAAGATCATCGCCGAGCGTTTGGACAAGCTGGCAGAGACCGAAGATCGGCTGCTTCAAAATGGCTCACTGGTCGAGTTGCTCAATCTGTTGGTCGAAGAAGGACAAGAGGTCGGCGTGGTGCACACCTTCGGTCACTGGCGCGATCTAGACAGCCAATCCAACCTGCTCGAGTCCGACGCCGCCAACTAAATGACCCTCATAGTTAGTCGTTGAGAACTCAGCGTGATTGGTACCGATTCTCGGGTGCCGCAACTTCTAGTCGTCGTCGCCTAATACTCTCGAGGCAACGTCCAGCGTTTACGCCTCTCCGACCACCGGTCACGCCCCGACCACGCTCACGCCCCGACCACGCTCACGCCCCGGTCACGACCACGCGCACCCAGTCGCGCACCCGCTCGGCCACCCACCCCGTCTGCTTCGGTGTGCCAGTCGCGCACCCGCTCGGCCACCCACCCCGTCTGCTTCGGTGTGTATGAAATAGCCCTCAATCCGACGACGATGCTGGGGAGGGCTGTCGTGGAATCATCCGGGCTGCTGAAGCCGGCTGCATTCCTTCAGGCGGCGTGCGACCGCAACAGGGGCGACGAAGGCAGCGGCGTGCAGCTCGGGACAATAAACCCGGAGCGTGTCGGCGAAGGGCGCACTGCGTTCGTGGTGGGTCTCGTCGGGACAAACTCGGGCGCCGGCGATCGTCCAGGACCACTGTCCCGAAGCATACAAGGGCACCTCGCCGAACACCGGGCGGGCCTCGCCGAACACCGATGCAAGCGCCTCGACGGTTCGGTAGAACACGGCGGGCATCATCGAGGGGGCGCCGCTTTGCATGACACACAAGCCTCCCGGTTTGAGGGCGCGTTTGCAGTCGGCGAAGAAGGTTGGACTGAATAGCCCTTCGGCGGGACCCACCGGATCGCTGCAGTCGATTACGATCAGGTCGTAAGTCCCGGCGTCGGTCTGGCCGACCATTTTTGCTGCGTCGGCAAAATGTAGGCGCAGGCGCGGATCGGTCCAGGCGCCCGCTCCGATCTCGGGCATGTGCTTCTTGCAAGCGTTGATCACCAGTTCGTCGATCTCGACCAGATCCGCTTGCTCGACACCTTCGTAACGCAGCACCTCGCGTGCGGTTCCGCCGTCGCCCCCGCCGACAATCAAGACCTTGTCGATGCTTGGGGCCAGCGCCATGGCGGGGTGGGTGATCAGCTCGTGGTAACTGTGCTCGTCGTGGACGCTCGTCTGAAACACTCCGTCGAGCACCAACACTTTCCCGTAGCAAGCCGTGTCGTAGATCTCGATCTTTTGGAACGCACTTCGGCCTTCGAAAAGCAGCTTCTTGACCGCAAGCGACCAGCGCGTTTCACCGAGGTATTGCTCAGTTACCCACATCACGAAGCAACCCACATCACGCAGGCCCACATCACGCTACTGTGCAGCGTCCGTCTTGGCTCCAGGGACTTTTTGCAGCTCGCCGCGTGTCTGCAGCTGGTGGCCACGGGGCACTATCGAGCGGCCGTTGCCGTCGCGGGCACCGCGCGCGACATCGAGTGTCTCGACG
>CAZRGL010000850.1:0-3147 GCA_964599485.1 uncultured Polyangiaceae bacterium | reverse complement strand
CGCTCGCATCCAAGCGCGTGCTGGGATAGGGTAGAGGCCTCATGATTACTGTCGGCTGCGCCGGGTTTCCAGTCCCAGCGACCCGTTATTTCAAGGAATTCTCGTTCGTCGAGGTTCAAGAGACCCACCTGTCGCTTCCTGGTAGAGGCACGATTCGGAGGTGGCGGCGCGAGGCTCCCGAGGGGTTTCGGTTTGCGCTGCTCGGTCCGCGCAACGTCGGCCAGGAGGGCTTTCGCGTTGGCAAAGTGACCGAGACCGCGCTCGACAACATCCAAGGGGTGTCCGACGCGCTCGAGGCCCGTACGGCGGTGTTCGTCGCCCCCAACGAGTACACCAGTAGCCGGACCAACAAGGCGGTGCTGAAAGAGTTTCTTTCCAATGTACGCGAGCGCTTCGATACGGTGGTTTTCGAGCCATGCGCGGGCTGGGATTTGGACGAGTGCGATGTCTTGGCGGAGCAAGTGGGCGCCATCGTTGCGCGCGATCCGCTGACTCAGGACGTGTCGAAGCGAGACGTGGCGTACTATCGCCTTCACGGTCCTGCTGGGCACAAGTCGCGCTACGAGGACCCGGCGATCGAGCGGTGGGGCGACAGCGCGGCCGCTGCTGGGCACGAGAGGGCGACCTACGTGTTTACCAACGTCTACATGTTCGCGGATGCCAAGCGCTTCAAGAAAGCGCTCAAAGACGCCGGCGCTGAGTAGCTGGCGGCCCCAAGGGCGCTTCGGACTCTCGCGCCCCTTGCGGGGCTAAGGCGCGCGAGTCCTTCGCTGGCGCCTGCTATTGGCCGAGCTGTTTCTTCTTGGGACGCCGCACGAAGGATGCGAGCAGCATCAGCGCGCTGACGATCCACCATGGCGCATTGCCAATGATCGAGTAGACGGTCTCGACACGCATGTAGCGGGCGTCGCCGATGAGCGCTTGTTGCTTGAAGGTCTCTCCCTGCACTACGACGCGCCCGTTGGGGTCGATGATGGCGGATACGCCGCTGTTGCTCACGCGCGCGAGGAACATGCGATGCTCAACCGAGCGGAATTTGGCTAGCGCCAGGTGCTGCCATGGCTCAGTGGAGTCGCCGAACCATGCGTCATTGGTGAGGTTGACGAGGAGATCGGGATTACCAGTCTCCACCAGCTTGTTCACGAACTCAGGAATGATGTCTTCGTAGCAAATCATGGCCGCAATCCGATGCTTGCCATGCTCGAGCGAGTCGAAGGAGGTTCCGGGCGAGAAGTTCCCGGAGTTCGGTGACCACTGGTAGAGGATGGGGAAGGTGTCGCCCAGGGGCAGGTACTCGCAGAACATGAGCAAGTACTGCTTGTCGTATCGCCCCTAGATGTTGCCCTCGCCATCCACCATGAAAGCGCTGTTGAAGAGCCTGAACTTGCGGCCCTTCGGGCCCGCATTGGGCCTGCGGCCGTACAGGACGCCGCCGACCACCGCCGGAACGCCGAGCTTGCGCGTCACCCTCCGGCGCAACCCAATCTTGTAAGTCTTCTCGTTGTAGGCGCTGGGGATTGCCGCTTCGCTCCAGACCACGAGCTGAGCGCCCTTCTTGCGTAGCTCTTTGGTCAGGGCGAGGCTCTTGCGAACCGCAGGTCCCCTCTTCTTCAGCGCGATATGAGCTTGCACCAGCCCGACGGTGACCTTTTCACTCGCCGCGGCGAGGGTGTCGACCGTGCCCATTCGGATCGCACCAAAGGCAGCTGCCAGCGCAACCACCGCCAGTCCCGCGGCGACCGTCCGCTTGTCTGCGGCCGGATGTTTGCGCCAGCGCTGCCAGACCAACTCTGCTACGGCCAGATTGCAGCTCAGGAGCACCAGGCTCACCAGAATCGGCCCACCGAGCTCAGCCGTCTGCATGAAAATCGGCGCGTTGTGGACACAGCCCGCGAAGTACCACGGGAACAACAGAGGCCAGAGAAGCTCGCTTGCAGCAAAAGCACCCGCCAAAGCGAGCCCGTGGTGCCAGCCGCCGCGGGTGGCGCAACGGGCGTAGAGCCACCCGCACAGTGCAATTCGGCAGCCTTGATAGGCCGATAGCAGCCCCGCGAACAACAGACACAGCGGCAGCGGAAAGCCACTGAAGATCTGGAGCATCGGCGTGAGCCAATAGAAGCCGATCATGACTTGAAAGAAGCCAGCCACGGCGCCCAAAGCAGTTGCCCGTTTCACGCTCTGGCCGCGCACGGCCAAGATGAAAGGTACCCAGGTGATGAAGGCGAGCGGCCATATGTCGACGCCCGCGAACGCTACCACCATCATCATCCCTGTCAGCGCCGCCAGCCCGTAGGCCGGGGCCGCATCGAGCGGGCGGGCTGCAGCTTCGTCAGCAGCGGTGGCGGGTTGTCTCTTCGCCGACTTTGCTACATCGCCGGACTTTGATTTGTCCTTCGAATTCGGCTCGTCACCAGACGATGGCCCGCCGGCGGACTCGGGAGCTTCATCCTTGACTTGCGCCAGCTCGTCGACTGACGGATCGTCTGCTTCTTGGGGGGGCTCGGGCGTGTCGGGCTGCTCGTCGCTCATGCTCGAGTGCGGTAGTAACATGGACAACGCATGGCTCGCATCGTTCACATCGAGGATGACCCCGCCAACCGGCTCTTGGTGCGCAAGCTGCTCGAGCGCGCTGGTCACGAGGTGCTCGAGGCAGCTGATGGTATCGCGGGGGTTCGCTTGGCTTGCTCGAGCGGACCCGAGCTCGTGTTGGTCGATCTGAACATTCCCGGGCTGGATGGCTTCGAGGTCACGCTGCGGCTGCGTGGTGAGCCCAGCCTCAAAGGGGTGCCGATTGTAGCCATCACGGCCGAGGGCGATCGGGATACCAGCTTGGCGGTAGGATGTGACGGGTTCCTGCAAAAACCCATCGATGCCCGCACATTTGCCCAGACACTGGCGCGCTATCTCGGGGGCGAGCGCGAGGCTCCGCCGCCGCAGCGAAGCACGCGGCTACGCGAACAGAGTCAGCGAATCGTGGCCCGACTAGAGCAAAAGGTGGCGGAGCTTTCCCGAGCCAACGAGCGCTTGCGCGAAGCCGAGGCGGCGCGCAGCGCGTTCTACCGAAATGTCTCGCACGAGCTTGCCACCCCCATCACGCCCATCGTGGGCTATGCACGACTGCTCCTCGATGAGGAGCTCGGCGAGCTC
>CAZRGL010000849.1:0-3151 GCA_964599485.1 uncultured Polyangiaceae bacterium | reverse complement strand
AGCAGGTCAGCATGGCAGATCTGCGCGGGGTGCTGACGGCCTTCGTCCAGGAGCTGTACGGCGAAACACGAGTCCGATTGCGACCGAGCTACTTTCCCTTTGTCGAGCCAGGAGCGGAGCTCGACATCGGCTGCGTGTTTTGCGACGACGACACGCGGGATCACTGCCGCGTTTGCAAGCAATCAGGCTGGATTGAGGTGCTCGGCTGCGGGATGATCCATCCCGAAGTGCTCGACCACTGCGGCATCGACTCTGAGCGCTACACTGGCTACGCGTTCGGTTTTGGAGTCGAGCGGATTGCCATGTTGCGCTACGGGATCCCTTCCATCAAGCTGCTTTTCGACAACGATCCGCGGTTCTTGCAACAGTTCTAGGACAGCCCGAGAGCCACAGTCAGGGCTTTTTTTGCCGCGATCAGCGCGTCGACTGCGCCAAGATCTCGTGTTTACGCGGTTAACATTTCCGCGACACTGCGATCATGGTCAGTGCGAACGACTACACGCTGGGTGGCGCACCTCAATCAGGCGTCTTTTTGGCACGCCTTTTGGCTGGGGTGGCAACTGTTCAAATTTACAGTGAGTTGCAACGAAATGCAGCGGGAAATGAAAGCTTTGGCCCACTTCGTTCGTACCTATGAGTGGGTCATTGTGGCCGCCAGCTGACGAACCGACCACGGCTCGATGGCATCGCTCTTGCAACCTTCAAGGTGCAACTTGGCCTTCGCGTAACTCGGTTTTTGTCACATCACTGTAACTACCTCAGGGAATTGAACGTCTTACCAATGGGTTGAATCAACGCAGCTTGCGCCCTTGTGCAGGGCCGACGCTGAACCAATATTCAGAACAGGCATCTAAAGATCGTTCAAAGCCAAAGCCCGCTATGTGCCCCTCGCCGACCTGTCCATCGTCCTCGAAACGCCGAAATGGCCGCGGGCGAAGTTTGTCAACTGCCAAGACTGGCGGACGGTCGAAGTCGGGCGAACACCCTCGAGTGGCTTCTCCCCGTAAGAACGGACACACCGTCGCGAAGCGCCAGAAGCACCAATCGAACACCAACGAAGCTCAGAGCCGAGGGCGCATCCCGCGCGCCGGACCAGCACCCACTCCCAAGGAAAAGAGCATGAGCAAGCCCACCGCTGCAGCTCGCCAACTGCCACCGCTCGATGGCGACGACGACAACGAGACCACGACGATACGTAAGCGTGCGACGCCCCCGCCGCTGAATTTCGACGTCACCGTACCACCGGAATCCGCGGCGCCGCCGTCACGTAGCCAACCCAAGGAGGTTGGTCCGCGAAAGATCCAAGGCGACTCGATGTTGGCGCGGTATTTCCGCGATATGGCGAGCCACCCGGTCATGGGTCGGGAAGAGGAGATAGAGGCTGCCAAACAGGTCGAGAAGGCGGAAATCCAGCGCTGGGTGACCCTGCTCGGCTACTTGCCTGCGGCCCCTTCGATGCTGGTTGCCCTATTAGAAGACATCGCCCGCAGCTCAAAAGAAGAGCTCGAATTGCCGGAGTTGGCCGAAGCGTTGAAGCTTGCCAAGGCAAGAAGCCTCTCGGACAAGCGTCTCGCGCGCTACCGGAAGCTCTGCCACGCCATCGGGCAAAGAGTTCAGCTACCCGATTCGGACCGACTCTGGGTGGCGCGGGCGTGGCGCATTGCCCACGACATCGGCCGCGCGCCAGACGAGGTGACCTGGCGCGAAGTGGTCGATGGCAAGCCGATTCCGTACGTGCCGGCCAATGCGGTCTATCGGCGCTACTTGAGGCGTTTGCGACGCAACCATCGCGAGCAGCTCGCGGCCAAGAATCGCTTCGTGAAGGCCAACCTGCGCTTGGTGGTGAGTATCGCCCGCCGCTACAACCGTGGAAAGATGCCCCTGATCGACCTGATTCAGGAGGGCAACATCGGTCTGATGAAGGCCGTGGAGCGCTTCGATCATCAACGGGGCTGGCGTTTTTCGACCTATGCCTCGTGGTGGATTCGCCATGCCATAAACCGTGCATTGGCGGACAAGGGGCGGGCCGTCCGCATCCCCGTGCACATGCTCGATACCTACAACCGGGTCTCGCGCGCCACCCAAGCTTCGCTGGCCCGCAGCGGCCGTGAGCCCACGCTCGAGGAGCTGGAACAGGCAACGGGCGTCGCCCGTGAAAAGCTCGACAAGGTCAGAGGGTTCTGCGCTGACGCGCCATTCTCGCTCGACCGACCAGTTGGCGACGCCGATGGCCGCAAATTCGTCGACTTCCTCGAGGAGGAGGACGGTTTGTCGCCTTTCGACCACCTTGCTGGCGAGTATTGGAGTGATGAAGTGCGCCGCTTGCTGTCCAAGCTCACCCCCATCGAGTCGAACATCATCCGATGGCGTTTCGGGCTGGACAACGAGGCGGAGCTCACGCTCAAGCAAATTGGCGACAAGTATCAACTGTCCCGTGAGCGTATCCGCCAGCTTCAAGAGCAGGCCTTGTCGAAAATGCGCCGTCAAATGCGCGACTTCACGTGACGTTGACTTGTTAGTCCGTGGATTGTGAGCTAGTTGATAGGCAAGAAGAACTTGGACAGGCCAGGTAAGCTAGCGTGACAAGCGTTTTTGCGCCCTAGGACTCCTGGTCACGTTTTCGTGGAGGGACCGCGAATGCACGCAAAGCTCTGGTGCGGGCTCGTCGCAGCGACGATGTTGATGATGTCGTGCGCGGGTGGAAACAAGGAACCCAAGGACCCCAGTGAGGCGTCGGATGTCGACACGAGCGAGCCGACCCTGACGGATGCTCCCATCGACGAGCCTGATGAGGCAGGGTTGGAGTTTGATGAACAGGCCGCTGAGACCGTGCTCAAGCGCGGCGAGCGCAAGGTCAAGCAATGCTCCAGCGTCGTGGCTGACATGCCCACGGGAGAAGGTGAGCTCGAGGTTGTCTTCGACGGTCCGAAGGGACGGGTCGTCGAGGTCAAGATCGGCTATGCCTTCGCCGACTCAACCCAACAGGCCAAGCAGTGCATCAAGAACGCGTTCATCGGGGAGATTATCCCGCCCTTCACCGGCCAGAAGACCGTCACCTACAACATCACGCTGACCGAAGGGAAGTGAGGCTGCCCAAGATCGGGCCCGGCTCGAGGCCGAGAGCCGCAGCATTGCTCGCAGCGGTGCTCGT